>CAZING010000030.1:19383-23672 GCA_964540505.1 uncultured Cellvibrionaceae bacterium
ACATTCCGGTCAGCGACGAAGAGCTGAAACAGGTCCCTTACTACCGCCCGCCCGAAGACGCACCCGAGATGGTCTATCTCAAAGAGCGTCGCAAAGAACTCAATGGCTACGTTCCTTCACGCGTTAAAGATTTCGTCGCGTTGGAGATTCCACAGCTTGATAAATTCAGCGCCTTGCTGAAATCTTCCGGGGAGCGCGAAATTTCCACCACTATGGCTTTCGTGCGTTTTATCTCAACGCTGGTGAAAGATAAGACTATTGGTTCGCGCATAGTCCCCATAGTGCCCGATGAGGCGCGCACCTTTGGTATGGAGGGTATGTTCCGCCAGCTCGGTATTTATTCCGCGGAAGCCCAGAAGTACGTCCCTCACGATTCCAATCAGATCATGTTTTACAAGGAAGACGTCAAAGGTCAAATTTTGGAGGAGGGCATCAATGAAGCCGGTGCCATGTCCGCGTGGATAGCCGCCGCGACTGCGTACAGCACTTATCGCGAGCCCATGATTCCGTTCTACATTTATTACTCGATGTTCGGCTTCCAACGTGTCGGCGATCTGTGCTGGTTAGCGGGCGACATTCAGGCCCGAGGGTTTTTGATCGGGGCCACCGCCGGGCGTACGACGCTTAATGGCGAAGGGTTGCAGCATCAGGACGGTCACAGCCACGTGATGGCCAATACCATCCCCAATTGCCACTCTTACGACCCGACATACTCGTTTGAGTTGGCGGTGATTATCCAAGATGGCATGAAGCGGATGTATCAGCAGAAAGAAAACTGCTTCTACTACATCACCACCATGAACGAAAATTACGCGCACCCCGAAATGCCCGAAGGTGTTGAAGAGGGGATAATTCGCGGCATCTATAAGCTGATTGAAGGCAAGAAGGCCACGAAGAAGAAAAAAGTGCAGTTGATGGGTGCGGGTACTATTTTGCGCGAGGTCGAAGCGGCGGCACAATTGCTGCGCGACAACCACGGCGTTGAATCTGACGTCTGGAGCGTCACAAGCGTCAATGAGCTCACGCGCGACGGCCAGCGTGCCGAACGCTGGAACCGTTATCACCCAGATCAACCGCCTCGCAAAGCGTATTTGACCGAAGTGATGGAGACGTCAGAAGGTCCGTTTATTATCTCCACCGATTATGTCAAAAACTACAGCGAGCAATTAAGGCCTTATGTGCCCGGTCCGTACTATGTGTTGGGCACCGACGGTTTTGGGCGCAGCGATTCGCGCGCGAAGCTTCGTCAATTTTTTGAAGTGGATCGTTTCTACGTCACAATCACCGCCCTTAAGGCGTTGGCCGATGAAGGCGTGATTCCGGTGAAAGAGGTGTTGGCCGCGATCAAGAAATACAATATCGACCCGGAAAAAGCCGATCCAATGACCGTTTAATAGGAGCGCTAAAGTGGCAATTGAAACAATTAAAGTGCCTGATATCGGCGGTGCTGAAGACGTGGAAGTCATTGAGTTAAGTGTCGCCGAAGGCGACGCCATCGCGAAGGAAGAGTCCGTTGTGGTGCTCGAATCCGATAAGGCTTCCATGGATATCCCAGCACCGTTTACTGGAAAAATCGTTAAATACTTGGTTAAAGAGGGCGACAAGGTCTCTGAAGGTTCGCCCCTGGCCGAGGTGGAAGTTGAAAGTGCCGGTGGTGAAGCGCAAGACAAGGCGCCCGCCAAAGCGAGCGACGACTCAAAAGCGAGCGACACCTCAAAAGCGTCCGCGCCTGACAAAAGCAAAAGTGCCGCGTCTGGCAGCCGTGAGCAACCAGTTGCGGTGCCCGATATCGGTGGCGCTGAGAACGTCGACGTCATCGAAATATGCGTGAAGGTGGGCGATGAGGTGCAAGAAGGGGACTCACTGATCGTTCTCGAAAGCGATAAAGCGTCCATGGATATCCCATCGCCTGCAACCGGCAAAGTGGTGCGCATCGAGCTCAATGAGGGCGACAAAGCGTCCGAGGGTACCGCGATTCTGGTGCTTGCAAGTGCCGACCGCGATGCCGGTGCGGCGACGCAGGACGAGCCGGACGCCAAGGCTGCCGCCGAGTCCAAATCCGAAGGCGGTGGCACTCAGGAAATTCAGGTGCCGGATATAGGCGGTGCCGAAGATGTTGACGTGATCGAAGTCATCGTCAATGAGGGCGACCAAGTCAACGAGGGCGACTCTCTGATTGTTTTAGAGAGCGACAAAGCTTCGATGGAAGTGCCGTCGCCTGTGACCGGAAAGTTGGTCAGCCTGGCGATCAAAACCGGCGACAAAGTTTCAATGGGCACGGTTATTGGCACCTTTGAGGTAGCAGGCGGCGCCAAGCCTTCAAGCGATGCCGTCACGCAAAATAAGGCCCCGTCCGAGCCGGCCCCAAGCCCTCAAAAGCAGGCGCCCGCAAAAGCGTCCACGCCCGCTTCGAGTGCCGTCAGTAGCGGCTCCTCGCCGAGCGCCGGCGCTGATGTCTACGCCGGTCCGGCCGTGCGGAAGCTCGCCCGCCAGATGGCTGTGGACCTTCGCGAAGTTAAAGCGACCGGCCCTCGCAACCGTGTGCTGAAAGACGACGTTAAAGCGTTCGTTAAGACGGTCATGGAAACCCGCACGCAAGGCGGTGGCACGCTCACATCCGGCAGCGGTATCCCCGCGGTTCCGGCGGTCGATTTCGCCCAGTTCGGCGAAGTTGAGCGGGTCAAGATGAGCAAAATCAAGAAAGTCACCGCCGAGGCCATGACCCGCAGTTGGTTGAACATCCCCCACGTCACGCAATTTGACGACGTCGATATCACAGAGATGGAAGCGTTCCGCAAAGACATGAAAGCCGAGGCGGAAAAAGCCGGGGTGAAGTTAACACCCTTGCCGTTTTTGGTAAAAGCCTGCGCGGCGGCTTTGAAAGCCGAGCCTTCCTTTAATGTTTCGATGGACGCCGACGGCCAGCACATTGTCCATAAGCACTACGTGCACATAGGCGTGGCGGTGGATACGCCAAACGGGTTGGTGGTGCCGGTGATTCGCGACGCGGATAAAAAGGGTTTGTTTAACATTGCCAATGAGGCCATGGCGCTTGCCAAAAAAGCGCGTGAAGGCAAGTTGATGCCCCGCGATATGCAAGGCGGGTGCTTCACCATTTCAAGCCTCGGGGCGATGGGCGGCACTGGCTTTACGCCGATCGTAAACAGCCCCGAAACTGCAATTCTCGGCGTCTCAAGAGCCGAGACCAAACCGCACTGGGACGGCAAGGCCTTTGTGCCTCGTTTGAAGCTACCGCTCAGCTTGAGCTACGATCACCGCGCAATCAATGGCGGCGATGCCGGTCGGTTTTTTACCTACTTAAACAGCGTTCTGATGGACATTCGTCGCTTGCTGCTCTAAGGCCGGACGCGACCGAGCGTTGCACTTCAACCGATAAAATGCCCGGCCTTGAGTCGGGTTTTTTATTGGCGTGTCACGGGCGTTCGAGCCCCGCCGCGCAGCGTCAACGCGGTTGTATTTAGAGTTGGCTACAAACCCTAACTGGAATAGCCGCTGGGATTTTGCGCTTGCCAGCGCCAGGCATCGCGAATCATGTCCTCCAACCCGTGCTCGCACCGCCAATCGAGTGCAGTATTGGCGCGGGTCGGGTCGGCAAAGCAGGTGGCAATGTCCCCCGGTCGCCTGGCACTGATGGTGTAGGGGATTGGCCTGTCGGAAATTTCCTGAAATTTGGCGATGATCTCCAACACAGAGTAACCCTGGCCTGTTCCCAGGTTGAAAATGTGAAGATCGGGCGGATTATTCAGTAAGTGCTCAATCGCGCGCAGATGGCCGCGAGCTAAGTCCATAACGTGCAAATAATCGCGCACGCCCGTTCCGTCCGAGGTATCGTAATCGTCGCCGAATACGGCCACCTGCGCTCGCCTGCCGCTGGCCACCTGCGCGACAAAAGGCAGCAGGTTATTCGGTACACCGCTTGGGTCTTCACCGATTTGACCGCTCGGGTGAGCACCGATGGGATTGAAATAGCGCAAAAGGCTGATCCGCCAAAAGTCGCTTTCGGCGTCTTGCAAGTCCCGCAGTATTTCCTCGACCATCAACTTGCTGCGACCGTAAGGGTTGGTCGCTTGGGTTTTGCAGGTTTCCACTATGGGCACCTGTTCGGGGTCGCCGTATACAGTCGCAGACGAGCTGAACACCAAGGCGCCACATCGATGTTTGGCCATTACCTCGCAAAGGGTCACAGTGCCGCCGAGATTGACGCGATAGTAAGCCAAAGGCTGCTCGTGCGATTCGCCAACCGCCTTAAGCCCCGCAAAATGCACCAC
>CAZING010000030.1:23682-24159 GCA_964540505.1 uncultured Cellvibrionaceae bacterium
GACTTTCAAAAATAGCATCAAGCGCCGCGCGATCATTAATGTCCGCGGTTATCAGAGGGCAGGGCTTGCCTGTGAGTTGGCTAACGCGTTTCAGACTCTCGGGACTGCTGTTGTGCAAATTATCCAGCGCCAATACATCAAAGCCCGCTTCGAGCAGCACCAAACATGTATGTGAGCCGATATATCCAGCGCCACCGGTTACCAGTATGGTCATATGTTATTTCCAGAGAGAAGGGTTGCGCTATTGTAGGTGTTAAGGGGGTTTTCTAAAAGGGAAGCGATAGGTTTAGGTCGGCACGACGTTCGACCAGCAAACATTCGAAGCCGCCAACAGCCTAACCTAACCCACGGACACGCAGAACGAAGCCGGTTATCACAAAAAGGCGCACGTCAAAGACCACAGTCTCGACGTTCAATTGAAAGTCCGCGCGCCTCCGAGCGATTCGGCACTGACCTGGAGGAAGTCGAAATACGGGA
>CAZING010000031.1:0-13194 GCA_964540505.1 uncultured Cellvibrionaceae bacterium
AATAACCAAGCTCAAACACTGTCGACAACGAGCACCTCAGTGACGCACGGAAGCATCGCTTATACCAATAAAATTGCGTTAAAAATCAAACGCTTTCGTGAGATCGATACGCATAAAACACCTACAACGGAGTACCCTAATGTTGATATTAACTCGCAAGTCTGGCGAAAAATTAATGGTCGGTGATGATGTTGAAATCACTGTACTCGGCGTCAAAGGCAATCAAGTTAGAGTCGGGGTTAGCGCACCTAAAGACGTGGCCGTACACCGAGAAGAAGTTTATATCCGGATTCAGAACGAAAAAGCCCTCGACAAGAGCGCCTAGAGCACACCCTCCCCGGGAGCCCCAACCGGGCTCCCGCCGCTCAGGCGGCGCATTCGCACCCTTAACCCTTCCCGCCCCAGCATCTCGCCTTCTGTTCGCCATCGCGACATCGATACCGCTACAACTCAATAGTTTGCCTGCAGGGGAGACCCCCCAAGAGGATGAGAATCGGGTAGTATTAGCATCGCCAAATCAACCCGAAGGGGGTGTGTAGGTCGGTAGCCTCTGCGCAAGCGCTCCCTCTGAACAAGGACACCACTATGACCGATATTGAAAACCTTTTAGGTCGCGATGCCGGCGACCTGCTGGCCCACGAGTGCAAAACCCTATCCAAAGAGCGGCTCACCCTGCCCGGGCCGGACTATATTGATGAAACCTTCGCGCTGACAGACCGAAACCCGAGAGTTCTAAGAAGTTACCAACAACTGCTGGACCACGGGCGTCTTGCGGGAACCGGCTATATGTCGGTGTTGCCGGTCGATCAGGCGATAGAGCACTCCGCTGGCGCAAGCTTTGCGCTTAACCCCGAGTATTTCGACCCGGCAAATATCGTAAAACTTGCGATGGAGGGTGGCTGCAACGCCGTCGCCTCGACGCTTGGCGTGCTCGGGGTCGTCGCCCGCCGCTACGCGCATAAAATTCCGTTTATCGTCAAAATCAATCATAACGACGCGCTCATCCACCCGACATCTTACGATCAGTCGCTGTTTGCGAAGGTGAAACAAGCCCACGATATGGGTGCTGTCGGCATAGGCGCGACGGTCTATTTCGGGTCTGAGCATTCGCGTCGTCAAATCTTTGAAATCTCAGAGGCGTTCAGCCAGGCCCACGACCTCGGCATGGTCACAATCTTGTGGTGTTACCTGCGCAGTAACGGCTTCAAAGTCGGCGATACCGACTACCACACGGCCGCAGACTTAACGGCCCAGGCCAATCATTTAGGCGTCACCATTGAAGCGGATATCATCAAGCAGAAAATGCCGGAGAACAACGGCGGCTTCAATGCGGTGAAGGTCGGCAAAACTCATGACAAAGTCTACAGTGAGCTGAGCTCTGACCACCCAATTGATCTGGTTCGCTATCAAGTGGCCAATTGCTACATGGGCCGGATCGGTCTGATCAATTCCGGCGGCGCGGCGGGCGCAAACGACCTGGCCGATGCCGTGCGCACCGCGGTCATCAATAAGCGCGCCGGCGGCATGGGCCTGATCTTGGGGCGCAAAGCGTTTCAACGACCGATGGACGAAGGTGCCCAGTTGCTGCGCGCAGTGCAGGATGTGTACCTCAACCCGAAGGTGACCATCGCCTGAGTCGGCGGTGGTATCACCCCAATTTACTTGAACCGCTCCCAAGCGTCGCCCAAAAGCAGAACGTCGATGTTGCCAGGGTCATTTCGAGATTTGCAGCACAGCGGTTTAGCGCGCGCTTTAATGGCCACGTTCGCCGCCCTGGTGACCGGGCTTTCGCCTCTAGGCGTGGCTGCGGGCGGCGCGAGCGAGCTAAGCTATAGGGTGCTCACCGAGCACCCCCACCCCACCAACGCTTTTACCCAGGGGTTGGTCTACAGCGATGACGTCTTTATCGAGAGCTCGGGTCTTTACGGCCGGTCGTTTGTGTTCGCCCATAGCAAGTCCTCCCAGAAGACACTGCACCAGATCGACCTGCCAAAACATCTGTTCGCAGAGGGCTTGACCGTCTTCGGCGATCGCCTTTTTGTGCTGACCTGGAAGCGCGGCACCGCCTTGGTGTTCAACCGGTCAAACTTCGAAGAACTCGGGCAATTCACCTATAAAGGCGAAGGCTGGGGGCTGACTCATGATGGCCGCCATCTGTGGATGAGCGATGGCAGCGACACGCTGGTTCTGCGCGACCCCGACACCTTCGCCGAACTCCGCCAACTGCGGGTGGACCACGATGGCCAGCCGTTGATGCGCTTAAACGAGCTGGAATACGCCTTCGGTCTGATCTGGGCCAATGTCTGGCAGGACGATCGGATTTTTGCCATCTCACCCGAAACCGGCAAGGTGCTCGGGGTTGTCGATCTTAGCGATTTAGTCCAGAAGAATTCGGTCACGCCCACACACACGGTGCTCAACGGCATCGCGTTCGATGCCGCCTCGGGTACCTTTTGGGTCACAGGCAAGTTCTGGCCCAGACTTTACGAACTGGCAATTCCCGAAGCCCGCGCGATCCTTAAAGCCGCCCCTTGAAATGCAACGTTTTGCATCCAGCCGCCCCTTGAAATGCAACGTTTTGCATCCATATGGATCGAAGCAAAGTTCCGTAAGCGGCGGCCGAAGAGCCAAACGCCGCAGAAGACAATACCTTTTCACGCTAATTTATTGGGAGGCAACACGTGTTGCGCATCGGCTTATTTCTGCTTACCAACTTTGCCATACTGGCTGTCGCCAGTGTTACGCTAAATTTGCTGGGCGTTGGCCACTACCTCGAAGGCGAAGGTCTTAACTTTACGTCACTGTTAATTTTTTGCGGAATTTTCGGCTTCAGCGGCGCCTTGATTTCGCTTTTTATATCGAAATGGGTCGCCAAAAAGACCGCTCGCGTTCGGCTGCTTGATGCACCGAAAACCAGTGACGAAAGATGGCTTGTCGAGACTGTCGCAGACCTCGCCGCGCGAGCTGGCATCGGCATGCCGGAAGTCGGTATCTTCCCGGCCCAGCAGGCCAACGCGTTCGCGACCGGCTGGAACAAGAATAAAGCCTTGGTTGCGATCAGCTCCGGCATGCTGCAGAGATTTAAAAAAGACGAGATTCGCGCGGTCATGGGCCACGAAATCGGCCATGTTGCCAATGGCGATATGGTCACACTCGCGCTGATCCAAGGCGTCATCAACACCTTCGTAATGTTCTTCGCGCGCATCATCGGTCATACAGTCGATCGGGTGGTTTTCAAAACGGAGCGCGGTCACGGCATCGGCTTTTATATCGCGACTTTTATTTCGGAAATCATCCTCGCCTTCCTTGCCAGCATGATTGTCGCTTGGTTTTCTCGTCGCAGAGAGTTTCGGGCAGACCATGCCGGCGCGACCTTGGCGGACAGACAAGGGATGATTAACGCCTTGCGTCGGCTGCAAACTGAAACCGCAGTACCCAATCAAATGCCGGACAGTTTGGTGGCCTTTGGCATCACCGCAGGGGCCAAAGATAGGCTTAAAGCGCTTTTTTCGACCCACCCACCGCTGGATGTTCGCATCGCGGCGCTTGAAAAAGGGCTTTGAAACTTAAAAAAATGAGAAGCGATTTTAAAAGTGGCGGACGTCTACAAGACCGAGCAAGCGCGCACGAAACCCGGCGCTTAGCGTTCGTAAATACGCATTACCCATGGCGGCTTAACGCTTTACCCTACGCGCAAATACGGTGACAGAGCGCATCGGGTTGGCAGGCTTTTGGCGCGCCAATGCCAGTACCCGCGCGGTAGGTCGCCTGTAGCAACAACTGTCTTGGTGAAGCCGACGCGAGCTTATACGTTTAGGCGTACTTCCTGCATACCGCCAACGGAACGCGCGAATTACCTAAGCAGGGAAGCTGTTAATCTGTAAAAGCTGCAAAGGCCCCGTTAGGGTCGGTAAAGCTTACACAGCACAAAGTCGTGTATTCTACGCCCTGCAGAAAACTGTGGCAGTTCACGAAAAGTCGCAGTTATTCGGGTTTTAGAAGTAGAATACCGCCGCGTTTCCGAGAAGCTTTGCTTGCGCTGATCGCAGCAAAGCCATATTAAAATTGATTGATCTGGGATAGGAAAATATGAAATTACAAGCCGTAACTTCAATTAAAATACTCACCGCCGCGATTGCAATGACAACCGCAGCGAGCGCGTTTGCGCAGTCCACCGGCACCCCTCAGCCACTTAATTACAATTACGTCGGGGCTCAATTCATCAGCCAAGAGGTCGATGATTACGATTGCACGCAAGACGGTGTGAACCTAACGGGAAGCATGGACATAAACAATGGCTGGTTCGGTCAGTTGAATTACACTGATGTCAGCGGCGGCGGTTGCGGTTCTAGCACTATCTCGGTTTTGGGCGGATATCGCCAGCCGTTCAACGACATGTTCTACTGGTTCGGCCAACTCGGCATTGATAGCCTTTCTGTCGACGGCCCCGGTGGCGACGATTCCGGAGTGGTTTTGGCGGGTGGCTTGCGCGGTTTTATGACCGATCAAATCGAAACAACTATTCAGATTTCGCACCATACAGTGGGCGACGGCAATACCATGATCAGCGGCACCGGCGCCTATTATTTTCAACCTAACATTGCCGGCACTTTGAACCTTGGTCTTAGCGGCGAGATTACGCAGATCGCCATAGGCGCGCGCTTGACCTTTTAATTTCGATCGCATTTAACCCTGGGCGCCTCGGCGCCCATATCACAGCGATCGGCGCGAAACGGCCTTTTGGGGCTAGACGTTCGATAGTTTCGCAACCGCCGAAAGCGCCTTCAGGCGCCTGCCCGAATAAGACAGCCAAGCACTGCCCCTGCGGCCGGCAACGCCATTGTCAGTGCCCGCTAGAAGCAATCGTCAGACGCGGTTTCGTCGCGAACCCCGGACACGCTCTAAATGCCTTACTCTCTGATCGACAGCCATTGCCACTTTGATTTCGAGCCGTTAAACAACGCGGCACTCTGGCAGCGTTGCCAGACGCAAGGCATAGCGCACTTGCTGATCCCAGGTGTAGCGTCCAAGCAATGGCCACAGGCCCGCGAGACCTGCAAGCGCCATCCAGGAACGGTCTACAGCGCCGGCATTCACCCTTGGTGGCTCGATAGCGAGACGGATAACGCCTGCGATTTGTTGCGCGATGAACTCAAACATCCGCTTTGTGTCGCAATCGGTGAGACCGGGCTCGACCATGCAATTGATGCGTCCATCGATCGACAATTGAATTTTTTGGAACGCCACCTAAAGCTTGCCGAAGAGCTCGATAAACCTCTGATTCTCCATTGCGTGAAAGCGCACAACACGTTGATCCGCCAGTTAAAAAAACACCGTTTTAATGCAGGCGGCGTCATCCATGCGTTCAGCGGCAGCCTGGAGCTTGCCCTAAGCTACTGGGAAATGGGGTTTTATCTCGGTGTGGGCGGAACCATTACTTACCCGCGCGCAAAAAAAACGCGCGAGACGTTCGCGCAGCTCCCCCTTGAGAGTCTGCTGCTCGAAACCGACGCGCCCGACATGCCCCTCTACGGCCGCCAAGGCGCTGCCAACAGCCCTTTGTTTTTAACCGAGATCGCGCGCTGCCTCGCGCAACTGCGTAACGAATCTTTTGAGACAATCGCCGCGGCCACCACCGCGAACGCGAAGACACTTTTCAACTTTCCGGTCGCCCCCTAAACCGCACTTTTGTCGGTTTTGGGGCCGTTACAGTTCCGCCACTCGATGCCCGTCTGACTGCAAAATTCTTTCAACCGCTTTCGCCGCCGCCGCAAACCCGAAACTGCCGGTGACCATCACACTCGAACCGAAGCCTGACGCACAATCGAGCTTTACTGAACTTTGCCGAGACTGTTTCGCCCGACACACCGAACCGTCCGGTTTCGGATAAACCTTGTGCTCACTCGAGAAAACCGCGTCGACCCGAAATTTGCGCCCGGGGAGCTTCGCGAAATTGTGGTGGCGATAAAGGTGCACTCGAACTTTTGCAAGCATAGGGTCGCTGCGGGTTTGGCCGAGATCGGCCACCTGGATTCTGGAGGGGTCGCGCTTACCCCCTGAGGCGCCACAAGTGACAAGCCGAACCTTAACCGCGCTGCAGTATGCGACCAAGGTGGCTTTGATATGGGCCGCATCGATCGCGTCTATCACTAAGTCGTGGCTGGCATCCACCAAGCTTGGGATGTTCTTGCGGGTTAAGAAATCTGCGACGCCCGCGACCTGCAGCTCCGGGTTGATGTCGCGAAGCCTGTTGGCGACCACCTTAAGCTTCGACTGGCCGATGGTCGAGTGTTGTGCGTGCAATTGCCGATTGGTGTTGCTGACGCAAACCTCGTCAAGTTCAATTAGGGTCAGGCGTCCGACACCGCTTCGCGCGAGCGCCTCTGCGGCCCAACTGCCAACGCCGCCCAAGCCGATAACCGCCACTTTCGCGCAGTGCAGCCTCGCCAGTGCCGACTCACCGTGCAACCGTGCAATGCCAGCAAAACGGGCGTAATAGGCGTCGCTGTAGGGTTTCATTCGAATTGAGGCTCCAAAAAGTTGTCAGCGAAAACCGGGTGGCGGTTTGATACGGGCCGAATTCTGCCAAAACGTCTCTTCACCCGCCAGCACCTGTTGGCCGGGCCTTAGCCAAGAACGCCCAAGCGAATACCGGGCTCGAGGGCGACGAACGAGCCTTAAACGGCGCTGCGCGGCGTTCGACCGGCCTTATTAGTCGGGCGCAAACTTTGAATCGCCGCAAAAATAACTGTGCAATTATTCACCAGTGCCGCTATAATCGCCGCACTTTCACTCTCATACCTATCCATCCAAGGTCTCCCGGTTCGGCGATGACCAAGTAAAATCGGTTGGGCGTTTTTTAAGTAGACCCATCTCGGTTTACGTTCTGTTTTTATAGGCCAATATTTAATGTCACAAGCTCCCCCAGTTGCGTTTGCAGACCTAGGTTTGCCTTCTTTTATTTTATCTTCGCTCGCCGCGGTCGGTTACGAGAGCCCGTCGCCCATTCAGGCGCAAACCATACCGCCGATGTTGGCGGGCCAAGATGTGTTGGGTCAGGCGCAAACGGGGACCGGTAAAACCGCGGCCTTCGCGCTGCCATTGATCGCCAATATCGACCTGAACGGCCCCTACCCTCAGGCGCTGATCCTCGCCCCGACGCGCGAACTTGCCATTCAGGTCGCCGAAGCGCTGCAAAAGTACGCAAGTCACAGACCGGGGTTTCACGTCTTGCCTATCTACGGCGGGCAAAACTATACAACCCAAATCCGCTCGCTTAAGCGCGGCGTTCACGCGGTGGTGGGCACCCCGGGGCGGATCATGGACCATATGCGCAAAGGCACCTTGAGCCTGGCCGGAATACGAACCCTGGTGCTGGATGAGGCCGATGAGATGCTACGCATGGGGTTTATCGACGACGTCGAGTGGATTTTGGAGCGCACACCCGGCACCCAGCAGATTGCGCTGTTTTCAGCCACCATGCCGAGCGAAATTAAAAGCATCACCAAGCGCTATCTCAAGACACCAACGATAGTTACGATCAAAGAAAAGACCCAAACCGCGGCGACCATTCGCCAACGCGTTTGGATGGTCAGCGGCGTCCACAAGCTCGACGGCTTGACCCGCATCCTTGAAACCGAACCTTTCGAAGGTGCGATCATCTTTGTGCGCACCAAAATCGCCACCGACGAGCTGGCCGAGAAATTACAAGCGCGTGGCTACAGCGCGGCCGCGTTAAACGGCGACATGCAACAAAAGCAGCGCTCGCAAACCGTAGAGCAGCTCAAAAATGGCAAGCTGGACATAGTGGTGGCGACCGACGTCGCCGCTCGAGGTCTCGACGTTGAACGCATATCGCACGTGATCAATTACGATATCCCCTACGACACAGAGGCCTACGTCCACCGGATTGGCCGCACCGGTCGCGCCGGGCGAGCGGGCCAGGCGATACTGTTCGCCGCCCCGCGCGAACAACGCATGCTGCGCTCAATAGAGCGCGCCACGGGCCAGCCCATTGAAACCATGCGCTTGCCGAGCGCGCAGGATGTCAACGAAATGCGGATCGAGCGTTTCAAAGACAAAATCTCTCAAGCTCTAGCGGACACTCACAGCAACGCGCTCTACCGCGACCTGATCGAGCAGTATCAAACTTCGCACAATGTGCCGGCAATCGAAATTGCCGCCGCGTTGGCGAAGCTTTCGCAGGGCGACGAGCCCTTACTGGTCAAAGACGCCCCGAATTTCAAAGAGAATTTCAAAGAAAGGACGCCGCGCGCGGACTTTAGTGAACGCGGCGCGAAAGCGGGCAAAGACGGTAAAAGTCGTAAGAGGCGGGCATCGTCCGATAGCGATCTGGCCATGGAGGTCTACCGACTCGACGCAGGTGCCAGTCATGGCGTAAGCGCGAAACACGTAGTCGGAGCAATCGCCAATGAAGCCGGAATTGAGAGCGAATTTATTGGCAACATCAAAATTTTGGATACCACGACCTTGGTTGAACTGCCAAGCGCCATGCCAAAAGACATGTTGCGGCAACTGCAAAAGGCGCGTCTGCTGAATCGACCAATGAACATTCTACGGGTCTCCGATGCGCCCGACGAACAAACCCCGAAAGCCGATAAAGGTTATCGCAACGCCGGAAAAAAACCGGATTCGGGAAAGAAAGCGGCGGACAAAAGAGCCCCCGCGAAAAGCGCAAGCGGCAAAAGCGCCATCAAGAAAGTCGTCACGAAAAAAAGCAGCAATGCGGATAAACCGTTAACGAAGGGCTTAATTAAAGGCGCCGGTAAAGGTGTCACGAAAAGAGCTGCCGCCAAAAGCCAGTAAACCGCAAACCCGGGCCCACTCTTTTTGACGGCGGCCCGGCCACCACCTCTTAACACGCCCTCTTTTTGATGCCCCGCGCCTTCAGCGCCGCAAGTTCGACACGCGCTGAGCGACGGCTCGCAAGGCCGGCGGCGTCAATCTCCCACACAAACTCGCGCGAGTGTCGCTGGTTTCGCCGGTAAGCCCCATTAAAATGGCGGAATAAACGAAATACATGCGTGGACGACGCGCCCGGCTCCCGCCGAATTCGAACGCAGACCGCTAAAGGCTTTGCGCCTCTGGCCAGATAAACAAGACTTTATTCGACAAGTCAGCGCGTGTTTTTAAGCGAACGCTCAACATTCATGGTCCAAGGAAGGCACCTATGAACCGATTAAACGCCGATCGACACTCGCGCACAACGCGCGGTTTTACGATGTTCGAAGCTTTGATCGCGCTTGCGATATTGGGTTTGTTGCTGGGTATCGGCCTGCCCTCTCTCGACCGTCTAATCGCGCGCACGGTCGCTGGCACCAACGCGCACCTGCTGTATACCACCTACCAGTTCGCGCGCAACGAAGCGGTAAAATCGGGCAAAACCGTGACCATTTGCGGCTCCGATGACGGCGCCTCCTGCCGTCGCGCCTGGTCCAAATACCTGTTGGTGTTTTTCGACGCGGATAAGGACCAGACGGCGACGGCAAGCGAGCTGATTCGCAGGGTCGAGCTGAACAACAGTCGCGGCCACTATGTCACGCGAGTAGGCACATACGCGCGCCACGTGAACCTCAAATATAACGGCCGCAGCTCTCGCTCCGGTCGCCTTATCTACTGCGACAGCAAGAGCCCAAGTTTCAGCCGACAAGTGATTTTTAATATTCCCGGTCGCCCCTACTTTGGCCGTCACCCCGATAAAGACGGCCATATGTACGACTCCAACGGCACCAAAATAGATTGCGGGTGAAGCTATTGGAACTTGGCTCAAGGCTTACTGCCAAGCGTCCACGGTAAAGTGCGTACGGGCGAACGCGATACGTTCATTCAAGTTGAAGCTTTGCCAATCCGGACAAGCGGAGACCGTGCGAAGCCGAGGCAGCAGACCGGTATCGTTGGCCACTTGTATGGACAGCCCAGGGCGGGCGTTGAGCTCGAGCAACATCGGGCCTCGTGCTTGGTCGAGCACGAGATCCACCCCAAGGTAACCGAGGCCCGTCATATCGTAGCAAGTGCAGGCGATTTCGAGCATGGTCCCCCAGTGCGGCACCACCAAATCGACGAGCGAGCTGCCGGTGTCGGGGTGATGCGTTACGGGTTTACTTTTTTGAATGGCGCGCACCGCGCGCCCTGTCCCTATATCAATACCGACGCCGACCGCGCCTTGATGCAAGTTGGCTTTACCTTTAGAGCTGCCACAGGACAGGCGCATCATCGCCATTACCGGGAAGCCCTTGAAGACGATGACGCGCAAATCAGGAACACCTTCATGCGTGAATTTGCGAAAGACATCGGCCACTTGAATTAAAGACTCGACCACTGCGACATCGGGCTTGCCGCCGAGCGAAAACAACCCGGCCAAAATATTGCTGACGTGGCGCTTAACCTCTGAAAGAGACAAACTTTGACCGTTGGTTCTAAAAAATACATCGCCTTCGCGCCGCGCGATGACCAGAATTCCCTTGCCGCCAGAGCCCTTCGCAGGTTTGATGCAAAAGCCCTCTTCGCCCTGGGTAAAGCGCACCACCGCTTCAACATCGTGCTGGCTTTCGACCACCCCCAAAAGTTGGGGTACGTTCACCCCATGCGCCAGAGCGAGGTGTTTGGTTTTGAGCTTGTCGTCCACCAAAGGGAACAGGCGCCGTTGGTTGTAACGGGTGATATAGCCAATATTGCGGGCATTCATGCCGAGTATGCCCTTCGCCTTCAAAGTGCAGTAACGGCTCCACCAATTCCATCGTCCCGGCGCCACTGGCTTCAGTACCCTAAAAGGCTTTTAAAGCGTTTGAGCTCAAGGATTCGATAACCGGTGTAATTACCCGCCAACAGCACCAAAGCCATAATCACCAACTGCAAGCCGATAAAGTTGAACGTCAGATGCCGCACCAAGGTATTGCTCATCACAAAATACGCGGCCAGCGCCACCAACAGCGCCCCGCCCCCTTGAATCATCACCTCTTTAGCGCCCTCTTCCTCCCAGAGAATGCTCATTCTTTCTATGGTCCAGGCGAGAATAATCATCGGAAAGAAGGTAATTTTAAGCCCTTCGGTAAGGCCGAGTTCAAATGCCAGAATCGCGAATATCGCAATGATGATGATCACCGAAATAATCACCGCCGAAATGCGGGCAATCAGCAACAGGTTGTGCTGAGAGAGATACCCGCGTATCAAAAGGCCCGTGCCCACCACCAAGAAAAATCCGATCAAACCGGTCATCAGACTCGTTTGAATAAACGCGATGGCAATCAACACAGGCATAAAAGTGCCCGAGGTGCGCACCCCCACAAATATGCGCATAAAGACCACTATCAAAACCCCAACTGGGATTAACAGAATATTCTTAAACAAATTTTGTTCTTCCAGCGGCAAACTGTGAATCGAGAGATCCAACAGACTTCTTTCACCCTGCGTGCGCGATTGCATAATTTTTGACAGGGGCACTTCCTGCTTTAACATCGAGAAAGTGACCAAGGCGTTCTGTCCGCCGATGATATCCACCAGCGACTGAGAATGGCTCTCCCAGAGCAGCTGATTCTCTTTCTGGCCTTGTTTGCCGGTGCGAGGGTTAAACAACTCGTACTCGTTCTCCTCGAACACTTGCACCAGGTTGACCGGCGACTGGCGGCGTCGCCCGTCTTCAAGCTCCAGCACCTGTACGACACGGGCCGGCACCCCGGAAATATTGAGCATCTCCACCAACCAGTGCTCTAAAGCTTTGGTCTTTTGGAGCATTTCTGCGAGCTGGCTTACGGCCTGGAACTCGGCAATCAACTCTCGGGCGAGGGTGAACGACGTGGCCGAACGCTCGCGCGCTCCGGAGATGATCTGACGCACGGCGGTAGCCTCGGGCTCGGCATAGGTGACCGTATAGGTTGGCGGTGCCTTGGCGCTGGCCGCGTCGAACTGCTCGGGACGTGAGAGCATATCCACTTGGTAGAAAAGCGTTTGCCGGCCCTCGGCGTGGCGTATCGACCACTCCGCCCGTCGCGACTTCTGCTCGACGAAAGCGAGGCCGTAACCGGGACTTGCGGTGTGCTCGGTCAGCAATTCGAAACCGGGTTGCGACTCTGGAATGGCCAAAGAGACAAGTACGGGCTTGGCCAGCGCTTCAAACTCGAGTTTGGCTTCAACCGACCAGACCTGCCGCTGGGACTCTGGCAACCAGGGAATTTCAAACGTGGCGTGCCGATACCAAGTCAAACTGACCCCAAAAAACAGCAGCATCAACACAAGCAGGTAAAACGACAAAGACCGAGTTGAGTCAGCCGTCATAAAGGTTTTGGTGTGTATCGGGAGTGAGTGTGTTTGCGCGCAACATCGACCACCGCTATGTCGCGCAGAAAATTGCGCCCAAGCACCACCGATGTAGTGATTTTGACCGAGGGTGTCAACACGAACTCCGCTTGTTCAACCAACTCGCCTATGCGGATATTGGTCTTTATAGTGGGGCGTTTGTCGTAACCGCCGTCCGTGCTCAGTCTAATTTTTGTCATACGCGCTACAGGGGCTTCGAGTTGTTGTTCGGCAAGGACATCGCCTTCGACCACGGCCATTGCAAAGCGAACCCAGTCGTTGCCGTCACGCTCGAACACCTGCAAACTTTTGACGTACAACAAGGAGTTGCGAACGCCCGTATTGACTTCGGCTTCCAGGATTTGGTTCAACGCGTCAAGCCAAACCCACTCCACTCGCCCGAGCAGAAATTTCCCACCAAGTTGATTGGCAACGGGGCTTGGCTTGTCGTTCGAGGCCTGTGGCGTGTCGGAGTTTTCCGATGGCGGCGGTGTCATATCCTCGAGCCTGTCGTTTACCGCATCGAGCTCGATCGCCACTTCGCTCATCATATGGTTCAACGCGCGTTGCAGCAATTGCAGATGCTCGATATGCTCGGCCTGCATCTGAATTTGCAACGCTTGCTCGCTCAATGACGTCTGAATCGCCCGCTGAGACTGATTGATGGCATCGACCGATTTGCCGGTGACACAACCCGACAGCGTGAGCACCAGCGCCAACCCCTGCAGTATTTTTACTTTATCTCTCACCGCTACTAGGTCCTCCCGAATGGTCTTTGGCGCGCGCCCGAAGCCTGGATCGCACAAACGGCGGCGCACAGTATAGAATGATTTGTCGCGCAGAGCTTCACCGCTTTTGCATTTATCCGCGATGATTGCGTCA
>CAZING010000031.1:13294-23576 GCA_964540505.1 uncultured Cellvibrionaceae bacterium
GACAGAGGCATTATGATTAAAGCAGTAATCTTCGACCATGACGGCACCTTGGTCGATTCCGAACCGGTGCACTACCAAATGTGGTGCGATGCCCTTGCCGAGCACGGGGTCCAACTGGCTCGACGGTTCTATACCGAGCGCATGTCGGGCAAGCCCACCATCGACTCGGCCCGACTGCTGGTCGAGACACATGCGCTAAAGGTCACGGCCAAGGCGCTCCACGACTCGAAAACAGAAAGGCTCAGGCATAATCTTCAAACCCAGCCTTTCCCACTCTTTGCCGAAACCTTGCCTCTACTCGAGTGGCTTCGCGCGCGCGAGGTGCCCATGGCGATTGCCTCGGGTGCCGCGCGTCACGAGGTCGACAGCAGCCTCGAAGCCCATAAGCTCAAACCCTATTTCAAGATCGTCAGCACCCGCGAGGACGTCGAGCACAACAAACCCGCGCCGGATGTTTATGCGCACGCAGCGACCGGCTTGGCGCTGGCGCCTGAGGCCTGCCTGGCCATAGAAGACAGCGACAGCGGGCAACTTGCAGCCACTCGTGCCGGCATGACCTGCCTGCGTTTGGACACTTTCACAAGGCTTGCCGCCGACGAGCGTTGTTTTGTTATCTCGCGGCTCGAAGACGCCCAAAATTGGTTGAAAAAGCACGCACCTTAGTGAAAGTCAGGTGACCAAGGCGCAATGCCCACGCGTTTAGACAAAGCCGAGCATTTCAGCTGGTATTCAGCTTGGCGGGAGTAAGCTTGGCAAAGTGTAATCGAAGACGAGTCGAGCGTGAAACCTGCGCGCACCGCGATTTGGGCGTTACCGGGCGCAAGCGGCGACCGCTAGAGCGTTGCTGGGGTCAAGACCCGGGGCCAGTGCTCAATAAGGCAACAACCCGAGGTTCACGAGCGCGATACTCCGATCGAACAATCGGTGGACTATGCTGTCCCCAATGGGTACCGCGGCCAGCGTTACACCATTCGGTTGCGCGAACACCTTGGTGGTCGCCTTTGGGTTGCGGCTAATCTGCGCGCTCTGGGATATTAATTGCCTGAAAACTACTATATTGAAAATGTATGCGAATTAAACACAAATTACTCTTTAAGCTGGCTGCTTGTCTGCCCCTGATCGGCAGTGTGGCGCCATCGTTCGCCGCCGAGAGCGTCATTCTCGCTCAGGCCGCTATTGGCAAATCCGGAGCTGCCGAAGCGGCCCGCTCGGCCTATGGCGGCAAGGTATTGAGCGTAGAAGAGCTTAATAAGGACGGCAAAACGCGGTATCGGGTAAAATTGCTGCTCGACGGCGGCCGAATTAAATACGTAACGGTCGATGGCAGCAGCGGCAAAGTGGTCTGAGTCAGGAGGCACAGATGCGGCTTTTAGTTGTTGAAGATGAACAGGCAATTCGCGCTCAGTTGCGCGAATTTTTAACCAAGCAAGGCTACGCGGTGGATGACGCGGGCGACGGCAAAGTGGGCCTTTATTATGCCGTAGAATACGATTACGACCTCGCAATCATCGACATCGGCTTGCCGGAAATCAGCGGCATTGAACTGATCAAACAAGCGCGGGCCAAAGGCAAGCAGTACCCCGTCCTAATCCTAACCGCCCGCGGCAATTGGCAAGACAAAGTCGAGGGGCTGGAAGCGGGCGCCGATGATTACCTGGTCAAGCCTTTTCACAACGAAGAGTTGCGCGCGCGTGTCAACGCCCTTATTCGCCGCGCTTCGGGCCACGCGTCCCCCAAACTCGAGTTCGGCCCGATTGTCATCGATACGGCGGCAAAATCGGTGACCCTGAACGCCCAGCATGTAGAGCTGACCAGCTACGAATACAACACACTCGAATACCTGGCGGTGCACGCCGGCGAAGCCATTTCGAAAACGGTTTTGACCGAACACCTCTACCAGCAGGATTTCGAGCGAGACAGCAATGTTATCGAAGTGTTTATCGGGCGTCTGCGTAAAAAGCTCGATCCCGACGGCTCGATGCAGCTGATCACCACTTTGCGTGGCAGAGGGTATAGGTTTAACCCAGACTACCAGGCCACCACGATCTCACAAGGAAGCTGACTCTGCTCGCCCGGCAAACTTCGCTTACAACGCGTCTATTTTTCGCCTCGGCGGTGCTGTTGCCGTTGCTTCTGGGCTTTAGCGCCACCATGCTCAACCACGCCTACCAACGGAGCCTGCGCGCCGCGGAGCGCGATGCGTTGCGCGGGCAAATTTACCTTCTGCTTGGCGCCGCCGAGCCCATCGACAAAGGCATGAGTCTGCCGCCCGTACTTGCAGAACCCCGCTACAGTTCCGTCAATTCAGGGTTAATGGGCTGGGTGATCAACATGGATGGCGACATCCAATGGCGTTCGCGCTCGAGCGAGCTTTTGACCGATGACGACATGCCCAGAGTGACGGCGGAGTTCCGCCCGGGCAACGAGCGTTTCTTCAGTCTTTTCATCAATAGCATCGAATACTATGCGATCAGTTACGATACGCTTTGGGATTTTGACGATGCCGAACAAGGCTTTCGCTTCGTCGTAGTCAACAGCCGAGTGCCGATGTACAACGAGCTGGAGGCGTACCGCAAACGCCTGTGGAAGTGGTTGGGCGGGCTCGCATTTTTGATGATCATAGTGCAGACCTTCATCGCCCGCTGGGGGTTGTCGCCCTTGCGCAAGCTGGCATCGGATTTAGAAAAAGTCGAAGTCGGCGACCAAAAACAACTGCTCGGCAACTACCCCGCCGACATCCAACCGGTGACCAACAATTTGAACCGTGTTCTTAAAAGCGAGCAAAGTCAGCGAGAACGCTACCGCAACACGCTTTCGGATTTGGCCCACAGCCTGAAAACGCCTTTGGCGGTCATTCGCGGCCAGCTGGAGAATATCGACGGCAAAAGCGCGCAAGACTTGGCGCTTTCGGTGGACGAGCAAATATCGCGCATGTCTTCCATCGTCGACCATCAATTGCGCCGGGCGAGCGCCAAGGTCACCCACGCCGGCCAAGCGAGCCTGAACCTTAAGCATTTAGTGGCCCGCTTGACCACGGCCCTGAACAAGGTCTACCACGACAAGACCATTCATTGCGAAGTCGCAATTGCCCGCGACTTGAACCTACGTGGCGATGAGCCTGATTTTATGGAGCTGATTGGCAACGTGGTCGATAACGCGTATAAATACGGACACAAACGGGTGCGCATCAGCGCAGAGCGGGTCCATAACGACCTGCAAATACTGATCGAAGACGACGGTTCGGGGGTCGCGCCAGAAGCGCGGCGGACCATCCTCAATCGCGGCGCCCGCGCCGATACCGCCTCCCCGGGCCAAGGGATTGGCCTTGCGGTCGCGGTTGATATTCTAAGCAGCTACGGCGGCAGCATAGACGTCTTCACCTCGTCGCTTGGCGGCGCCGGATTTAAAATTGTTTTGCCCAACTGGACGCTTTAATCGCGCGCCGATACGTTTCGACACTCTAAACACACCATTTTTAACTTGATTGCCACTTTACATGATAAGAAGCATCGACCGCTGGTTGCATTCACCTTTCTTCCGCTTTGTTCGTGTCGCGCAATTTATCGTGGCCGTAGCCATATTTACCGGCTTGGCTCTGATGCCGCAGCGCTACATTCAAACCGTCCCTACAAGCGACAGCTACTTGCATTTCGTCGGCAACTTTCTACTGTTTTGTTCCGCCTGGGTCGCATGGCATAGGCGCACCAAAATTACCATTCTGATTGTCTTACTGGTGGTGTATTCGGTGGCGATCGAACTGGCCCAATGGCTTACCCCAAGTCGCTATGTCGACAAATCGGATATAGCCGCGAACATGCTGGGTCTATTAACGGGTTATGTATTCGCACTTGCAGCTGAAAAGCTCTGGGCCGGGTTACTCCATCAAGCGAACGGAAACTCAAAATAGGGGTCGCGAATGAGAAAACTTTTTGGTTTGACGGCAAGCGCGCTATTGTTTTGTACGGCTTGTACTTCGACAAACAATACGCAAACAACAAGCTCCGAGGCCCCAGGCGACGCGGCGTCGCAAAGCGCCTCTTTGCAAAGGACGTTGGCGCCATTTTTTCATGTTGGCACGGCCTTGAACGCCGAGCAGCTGGCAGGCAACCCCGAGCACGTTCTGGATTTTGTCACCGAACATTTTGACTCGGTCACCGCCGAGAACGCCATGAAGTGGGAGACAATCCAGCCGCACGAAGACGAGTATGTCTGGGACCATGCCGATCGCCTCGTCGAGTTGGCCGAACGCCATAATCTGTATCTTGTCGGCCATACCATTGTGTGGCACCAACAGACGCCCGCCTGGGTGTTTAAGGACCGCTCCGGCGCGTCTGCAGATAGAGCTTTGATACTCGAAAGGCTGAAAACGCATATAGCGCACTATGTCGGCCGGTATAAAGGCCGCGTCGAGGCGTGGGACGTGGTCAACGAGGCGCTTAACGAAGACGGTACCTTGCGCGACTCGCCTTGGTTGCGACAGCTCGGCGACGACTACATCGAAATCGCGTTTCGCCTAGTCCACGAGGCCGACCCAAACGCTAAGCTGATCTACAACGATTACAATTTATTCAAACCCGAGAAACGCGCAGGCGCGGTAGCACTGATAGAGCGACTTAAAGCCCAAGGCATTGCTATCGACGCGGTGGGCATGCAGGCCCACTACGGCTTGGATAACCCGGCGGAGCTTAAGATGATTGAGGACTCGATCAATGCCTTTGCCGAGGCCGGGGTGGAGGTGCACATCACCGAGCTCGACCTCACCGTGTTGCCGTTTCCCGACGCCGACCAACAAGGCGCCGACATCACCTTAAATTTTGAATCCGAGGCGCATTTCGACCCCTACACAACCGGCATGACCGCCGAGGCCGAGCAGGCGTTTAACCGGCGTTACTTCGAGTTGTTCAAACTGTTTTTGGACCACAGCGATAAAATCGCCCGGGTCACCTTTTGGGGCGTGAACGATGCCCAGAGCTGGCGCAACGACTGGCCCATGCGCGGCCGAACGGATTACCCGTTGTTGGTTGACCGAAACTACCAATTGAAGCCGGTCGCGAACACCATAATGGAATATGCCGAAACGCTGAAATAGCAGGGTTCTGGAACTGCAATTGGTGGGCAGGCGCCGAGAGCCGAGTTACCCGACCCTCGACTGCGACGCTACGGTCGTGCCTTCGACCGAAGGCACGTTACCAATTGAACAGGGTGCCGTCTTCCAGTCGATTCACCGGAAGGTAGGCACGGCTATAAGGGTACTGGGCCGCTTTTTCTTCGTCTATGTCGACACCTAGCCCCGGCTCGTCTCCGGGGTGCATGTCACCATCTTTAAAGCTGTACGCGTGCGGAAACACCTGGTCGGTCTCGGCGGTGTGGCGCATATACTCCTGGACTCCAAAATTAGGCACGGAAATATCAAAGTGCAGCGCCGCCGCCATACTCACCGGGGAAAGATCGGTGGCGCCGTGACAGCCCGTGCGCACGCTGTGCATATCGGCGAAACTTGCGATACGCCGCAAATGCGTGATGCCGCCTGCGTGCACGACTGTCGCCCGGATATAGTCAATCAGTTGCTCTTCGATTAATTGCTTGCAGTCCCACAGGGTATTGAACACCTCCCCTATCGCAAGCGGCGTGGTCGTGTGTTGGCGTATAAGGCGGAAGTTCGCCTGATTCTCAGCAGGCGTGGCATCCTCCAGCCAGAACAACCGAAACGGCTCTAGGTCTTTACCCAATCGAGCGGCCTCTATAGGGGTTAAGCGATGGTGCACATCGTGCAGCAGGTGCACATCCCAGCCGAGCGCCTCACGAGCGGCGGCAAACAGCTCGGGCGCGCTGTGCAAGTATTTTTCGGTTGACCAGACGTTTTCGGTCGGCAGATCGGCATCGGCCGGCTCGTAAAAATAGCGGTCTTTCGAGACGCCATAAGTGGACGCCAGACCAGGCACGCCGCTTTGCAGGCGAATTGCCTTATAACCCAAGTCTTTATAGTGTTTGGCGTTGGCAATCGTTTCGTGTTTGTCTTTGCCGTTTGCATGGCCGTAGACCATCACACCTTCACGACAGGCGCCGCCGAGCAGTTGATACAAAGGCAACTCCGCTTGCTTGGCTTTGATGTCCCACAGACACATATCGACCGCGGCGATTGCGGTCATGGTCACCGGCCCGCGCCGCCAATAGGCGCCGCGATACAAGAACTGCCAGGTGTCTTCAATTCGAGCGGCGTCGCGGCCAATCAAACACGGAATAACATGGTCTTCAAGGTAACTGACAACTGCCAGCTCTCGCCCGTTCAGCGTGGCATCACCGACACCGTATAGGCCTGCATCGGTTTCGATTTTTAAGGTGACGAAGTTGCGACCCGGGCAGGTAACTATAACTTTCGCGCTGGTAATTTTTGGCATCGAGAGATCTCCCAAAGGCCTTATGAGCCCTTATTCTCGGTAGTTCGGGTGACAAAACAGGAGGTGCAGAGGCGTCGGATTATAATTTTTTGTCCGAAAATACAGCGTCGCTTTCCCGTTTAACCAATTTAAATTCAAGCAGTAAATGTTGGCTGGGGCTGGGTTGCTCGGCGCGGCGCGCCTTGATTTTCTCGACGAGCATAGTCACCGCCGTTCGCGACATATCAATAATAGGCTGGTGGATGGTGGTCAACTCCGGCCAAATGGTGGTCGCCATAAGCGAATCATCGAACCCGCAGATGGTCAATTGCGCAGGCACGTTAATACCCAGCTTGTGGGCCACCGCTACCGTGGCGGCGGCCATGTCATCGTTGCTTGCGAATACGGCGGTGGGCCGCTGCTTTTGGGTCAGCAGACGGCTGGCCGCTTCAATACCCGAGCGGTAGGTAAACTGCCCTTGCGCGAGCAGCGTATCTTCGACTTCGATACCGGCTTCGGCCAGGGCTTTACGATAACCCGCCAAACGCAGCTCGCTCGCCAACTGAGTCGGGTTACCGACTATAAAACCGATCCGCCTATGCCCAAGTTCGATGATATGCCGGGTCATCTGATAGGCGGCTAACTTATCGTCAATGCTCACCGCCGATACATTTCGCTGCAAGCGCCCGCTCGCGGCAACCACAGTCGGGACACTCAGGGACTCGAGATACTCGAGCAAGGATTTTGAATCCGATAATGGCGGGGGCAGAAGAAACCCGTCGACACCGCGAGCGATCAGCCCCTCGGCGGTCGCCGTGGCGCCGTCTAAGTCTTCGGTTTTCTCGACCGTCAATTGCACGTTCAGATGACTGGATTGTTCTAGCGCGCCGACTAGGAACTCACTGAGGTAGGTGGAGCTCGGGTTGTCGTATATCAAGCCCACCTGCACGGGTTTGGCACCGGCGAGGTAGCGCGCCGATTGGTTCGGCGTGTACTTCAGCCGGGCTATTGCCTCTTCGACGCGTGTGCGCGTATTCGGGCGCACCGAATCCTCGCCATTGATCACCCGCGAGACGGTCATAGGCGACACGCCCGCTTCTCTGGCCACATCCGCAAGCGTAGGTGCATCGTGCTGTCGGCGGGCCTTTCTCACTGTTTCTGATGCCAAACCAATACTCACTGAAGTTGTACTAATCAATCGATATTGTTATCGCTCAAAGAGCAGTCAAAAAAACCGCGGCCATGCGTTCGATTAGGCCGATTTATCCTCTGGGTAAGGTTCGATGGTGACAATCGAACCGTCTTCTCGGTGTTCCAGCTCCGTCATTTTCATGCAGCGCAGATGGGTAACCCCACCGGACAAAGTGGCGTCGTGATAGAACAAAAACCACTTGCCCTCTACCTCCAGAATAGAATGGTGCGTTGTCCATCCGACCACTGGGTTGAGTATCCGGCCGCGATAGCGAAACGGCCCGTAGGGGTTGTCGCCTGTGGCGTAACACAAATAATGCGTGTCACCTGTGGAATAGCTCAAGTAGTAGACACCTTGATATTTGTGCAGCCACGGCCCTTCAAAATACCGGCGTTCGTTGTCGCCCGCCAGAAGCGGTTTACCGTTGTCGTCTTCAATGATGATTTCACGCGCCGGTTCCGCCAACGCCAACATGTTGTCTGCTAGCCGCGCAACCCTCGGGCCGTATGCGGGCTCATTGTCATCGCGAAGTCCCGCTTTAGGGTCGTAATCGTTGCCCGGGTAGTACTGCAACTGACCGCCCCACAACCCGCCCCAATAGAGATAACCCTCGCCGTCGTCATCGATAAATGCCGCAGGGTCGATGGAGTAGCAACCGGCAATAGGCTCAGGCTCGGGCGTGAACGGCCCCTCTGGCTTATCGCCTACGGCCACGCCAATTTTAAACAAGCCGTCATGCGCGCGCGCTGGGAAGTAAAAATAGTATTTGTCGCCGCGCTTGGCGATGTCCGGCGCCCACATTTGTCGCTCTGCCCAAGGCACCTGATCCACATCGAGCGCGACGCCGTGATCCACCACCTCCGATGTCGGGCTGGCCATGGAGAACACGTGGTAATCGCGCATACCGAAATGGTCGCCGTTATCGTTAAACTCTATGCCTGCGTCTATATCGTGCGACGGGTAGATATAGATCCGGCCATCAAACAGGTGCGCCGACGGGTCAGCGGTATAGACGTGCTCAACCAAAGGCTGCGAAAGCGCCCTGCGTTTTTTGTCAGCAACCGCTTTTTTGTCAATCTCTTCACTCATTTTTCAGCTCCAAATTGAACAGGCCCTCAGAGGGCTCTGCGCACACCGAGTTCAGCCTCAATACGGGTTTCCATCGGTTTGTTGATTTCGTATACGAAGAAGCACAAAACAGCCGCCATAAACCAGGGCACACCCGAAATCACACTGAATGCGAGTCGAATGCCGTTGACGGTATCGGCGTTTTGCGCGGTCAAAGACGCATCGTAGCCATAAAAGGCCAGAATGCCAGCCACCAATGCCCCGCCAATGGACAAGCCGGCTTTGAGCCCCATGAGCATTGCCGAGAATATGATCGCGGTCGCCCGTCGATTGTTTCGCCATTCCGAATAGTCGGCGACATCGGCAATCATCGCCCACAGTAAGGGTATGGTAACGCCGTACGTAAGACCGTGAAGAATCTGCGCGCCGAAGATCATACCGATTGCATCGGGCGGAAACACGTAAATCACGGAAATAAAGAAAGTCGCTACGATTAAACCCGAAGCATAGACGTTTCGCTTGCCGAACTTGTCGGCAAACATTTTTGAAAAAAAGATGCCGATAATCATGAAAATAATGCCGCATCCATTAAAGAGGCTAAACGCGGAGGCGGAGGCCTCTTCCGGCCATTTAAATTCGCTTAGACCCATGCCGGTCAAACCGCTGTTGATAGCGTTAATAAAGCTGTTGAACCCGACTGCATCGAGAAACTCGGCCAACTGAGCTTCAACCAGATAATTCTGGAAGTAATACACCGTGGTGCCACCGCGCAGCGCAAGCGTCACGAACACCAAAATGGTGACCACCAACATCACGAGCCAGGGCTTGTTCCGTAACAGGTCGCCCAGGTCGGTTTTAATCGAAGATTCTTGCTCTTTGGTCGGCACTATACGCTCGCGCGTAGTTAAAAAGGTGATGACAAAAAATATCGTGCCTATGGCCGCAAATACCGTCATTGTAATTTTAAAGCCGACGGCTTTATCACCGCCGCCCAAAATCAGCACCAAGGGCAATAACAACACCTGAATCATAAACTGCGCGACCATCACGGCAACGAAACGATACGAAGACAAGCTGTTGCGGTCGGACATGTTGCCGGTCAGCACGCCACTCAAAGCCGAATAAGGCAGGTTGTTGGCCGAGTACACCATAACCAACAATAGATAAGTGACCATCGCGTAAATGACTTTGGCGTTGTAGTCGAGATTTGGCGTGGTGAAAGCCAGAATAGACAAAACCCCAAAAGGAATGGCGGTCCAGAGCACCCAGGGCCGGAATTTACCCCAGCGGGTGCGGGTGCGGTCGGCAATCAGCCCCATCAAAGGGGTGAACAAAAAAGCGCCGGCCATGCCGCCAATAAAAATAATTGTCGAAGCAGCACCCGGGGAAATTCGGTAAACGTCGGTGTAATAAAACGCTAAAAAGGTGACCAGCGTCTGAAAAATTAAATTCGCTGCCAAGTCTCCCAGGCTGTAGCCGACCTTCTCCAGAACGCTTAATTTCTCGTTATTTTGATTCATAAATAAGCCTGTAGAAATACAACATCAAATAAAACGTGCGCTCACTTAACGCACTGTTATTCGCGACCCTTTAGCCTCGCTCCCAGTGGCTTATGCTCCCTATGTTGTGCGCGTGCGGCTTTCAA
>CAZING010000032.1:0-11106 GCA_964540505.1 uncultured Cellvibrionaceae bacterium
GGGTCGGAGATGGACGCCGTGCGCATCGCGACTCCGGGAACGCCTTGGTAGACGTTCTTGGCGGGCCCGGTTATAAAACCGGAGGTGTCGCCGTTGTAGGTGCCATTGGGGTGATAGATAGAGATAAACTTCTTGCCTTCACCTATGGCGTGAGCGTAACGGTTGGCAAACACGCCGGCCACCAGTGGGGCCGTACGCAGCAAGGGAGCGGATACGCCGATCTTCCCCAACATTGACAAAAATGCCCTGCGGTCGCGGTTGCGCTTTCTTTCAAATTGATCAAACTTCTTGTTCATGCGAATAACCTTCGTGCGTTGTCAGGGTTGAGTTACTTACGGAACCTAACCAGGTCCAGCGTGCCGATTTGGCTGTACACATTCATCGGCTTCTTGCCTGAAGAGTCGTATGTTTCCAGCAACATCTCCTTGGCGCAGGCAAAGTCTTCAACCTGATCATCAGTCAACTCATCTTCTCTCACGTTTTGGGTACCGGTTTTGGCAATCGAGTATTCATCGATAGCAAGTCCGGTGGTGTAGCGGAAGCTGTTCACAATCAAACACTCGGCGACGGTCGGCAACCCAGCCAATTTCTTACCAAGGTCTTTGGCACCGCTGTAGGCGATTTTGTCGGAGCCGAAAAGGCTGTCCAGACCGATCAGCTCACCCTCGGCATCCACACGTACACCGTCGTTACCTTTCTCGAACAGACCGTTGTCGTCCACCAGACGCAAACCCGTTTGAGTGGTGCGATAACGACCAACTTGGTCGAAGTCATCGATACCGAAAAGTGGGTTGATCTGAGTCTCGTGACAGGTCTGACAGCCGTCAGCAGCGGTGGCCGCTTCGTAATATTCACGGGCTGAAGCATTGCCGCCGCCATTTCTTAAAGTCTGGACGATTGCGTTGTTGTTAAAGTCGATCTGCTCGGGGCTGGCCAAGCCGTTTTGTGGCGCACCCACGTGATGACACATCATCAACTCGCGCAGTTTCACCGCTTTTAGAATCGGTCGGGTGTGCAGGTCGTTGGCGTAGGCCGCGTGGAAGCCGCCCGTGGTTAGCATGCCACCGCGGTTTGGCACTTCAACCACACGCCAATCGTCGTTGCCGCCGTTAAAGCCGTTATAGCGGTAGAACTGCGCCAAGCGGCTGTTGATCACGGTAAAGTCACCCGCGTAGAGGTCTTCAAAGGTTCGCTCGGGGTTGTAGAACACCTCTGCGAAGAGCTTTTTCATCTCTGTGGACATGTCATTGGCCACATCCTGGTTGAAATCGCCGAACGACGGTCGGGATTCATCGGTTACGTCGGTCGAACGGAACCAGATCCCACCGAAGCGCTCGACGTGCTCACGACCTGCCGAACTTTCGATCAACCGACGGATTTCGGCTTCAACAGCCGCCTCGGTGTTCAGTTCGCCTCGGCCTGCTTTATCGAGCAATTCTTTGCTCGGACCGCTACCGGTGTACATAAACGAAAGCTGGCTGGCAAGCTCGAAAGGTGTCAACACGTAGGCGTTGGCATCGGCCAATTCCAGTTTTTCGCGGATCGCTGCGCCCCAACTGGTACCCAAGGCTTCGGCGACCGATACGCCCATCTCTGAACTGTAAATAAACGGTGCGGAGGTCAATGCGGTGGCGATTGCCGCTTTCATACCGTCTTCGACGCCGAAATCGTTAAAGAAGCCGCGGTACATGGCCTGCTCGTCTTGGTCCAGAGGTTGACGATGCAAAAGATAAGCGATTTGCAAGAAGCGGTCGGCACAGTTATTGGCGTTGTTGCCACAGCTTTGCAACAGCCCCGGGGCTGCCAAGTCAGCGGCGGCGAACGCCGCTTTGTCAAATGCCGTCGCACGGGTCTGCTCGACACGTAAATCTGTGTGGACTGCGTAGTCGCTCTTGGTGCGCACGACATCGCCCGGCAGGTCTAACGCTGCGGCCTGAGACGCGTTGAGAAGACCGGCCTGAACCACAGAGTTGCGATATTCCGTGGACGTCAAGGGTCGCAAAATGCGGCGGCCGTACAAAACCGGGTCGGTCTCGCTACAGGCCAGCGTGTCACCGCCGCCGGTGCCGACATCGGCAAGCTTGGTGGCCAGAAAAGCCGCAGTATTGGCCGCGCAATCGCCAACGCAATTCGACGCGTTACCCAAAGGCATTTCATCGGTGATATAACCGGCCAGCCCTTCGACCGAACCGTGTCTATCCAGCAGCTTATCGATGGCGAACGGTTCGCCGCCGAGAACGTTGAACTCCCCTTCGCCCATGTACTGGTGACAGGAACCGCATTGGGCAGTGAAAGTGGTAGCGCCGGCGACCGGGTCGCCGAAGCCAGGGCCGTCGCCGCTTGAAGATGAGCTCGAGCTGGAACTTGAACTTGAGCTGGAACTAGAACTAGAGCTGGAACTTGAGCTGTCGATCGGTTCTTGACCTCCACAGCCGTAAAGCAGCATCGAAGCCAGCACCAGAAACGAAATTTTACGCATGGATGGTCTCCACCTTTGATTCAAAATTTTAAGCGCGAACTCGAGTCCGGCTCAAATAATACGAGATTAAAAATTATTTGAAATGATCCTAATTCCGCGAAGCTAAGTCAAAGCAATGTTCCATGAAATCCACGAAACGTGCGCGATGTAGCAATATCAACTCCGAAAAATATGACATATGTCAGATAAATCCAAACACTTGTATGACAATTTGTTAAGAACGATTCTCATTCGCAGAAGTGGCCGATGAAATCGGTTTCATTTCGATGCGTCCATTTACCGAAAATGGGAGTTCCGGACCACCGATTGGAGTCGGACATCCGGGGATAATTCCAAAACTCAACGAATCTTGAGACTCTTATAACACTTTTTAAGCCTGAGTCTTGCGGCCTCCGCCCGCGATTTTTTGCCCGCGAGCCACCTATTTGAGTGCTTAGCAGAGCCGCGCAATGTACCACCGCCTGACGCCAACGCTTAATCGTGCCTCTCGCCCCCCCAAAACGAATGCGAGGCCTGAAAATTCTACAAACGGGGAGCCAAAATAACGTGCTTTCTTGTTCGGCTTCGCCGCTGCATATATCGCGGGTCTTTAGATTTCCGATAACCGCAAGCGTCAGCGCCGCTTGGGAGGCAGCGGTCTTCCTTAACCTAAGGTACCGCCTCTTTTTGTCTGGGCCGAGCTTAAGCTGGAATCGCACCACGAAGCCGATTCGGCCACAAACCGTTTCGGAATGCTTTCTGCAAACATTTTTGCGGCACGCGCGCCGTCGAGTAGGGCGGCATTCTTAGCAAGTGTGCGGACACTTGCAAGCTCTAGTTACCTGCTAGTTGATTTAGCGCAAACCTTTGCGCCAATGCACAGGACTTAGCGCCACAGCGCTAACGCTACGACCGTTGGAGGCGACTGCTGCTATTATCCACGCGCTTTGCAACGGAAACTTTGTACCGCCCCGAATAGGGCACCAACCCCGATAGGTTGAAATTTATTCAATGAAGCCAATACCTTCGAACGACACCTTGCGCGTACGCGGCGCACGTCAAAATAACCTGAAGAATCTTAACCTGGACATCCCTCTAGGCGAGCTGGTGGTGGTCACCGGGGTCAGCGGTTCGGGCAAGTCGACCTTGGCGTTCGACACCATTTATGCCGAGGGCCAGCGTCGCTATGTCGAGACCTTCTCGGCCTACGCCCGGCAGTTTCTCGACCGCATGGACAAACCGGCAGTGGACTCAATCGAGGGCATCCCGCCGGCCATCGCGATTGAGCAGAGCAACACGGTGCGCACTTCCCGTTCCACAGTTGGCACCATGACCGAACTGAACGATTACCTGAAGCTGCTCTACGCGCGCCTGGCAAAGCTTTACTGCGCCGGCTGCGGTCGTGAGGTCCGGCGGGACTCACCGCAAACGGTGGTCTCGGCCCTTCGCCGTTTACTGCCCGAGGGCCAGCGACTGATGGTGTGTTTGCCGATCGCGGTACCCGAGCGCACCAGCGAAACAGAGCTGATGCAGCTATTGAATCAACAGGGCTACACTCGTGTGCACGCTCGCGACGGCAACCGGGTTGAGGTGGTACAAGACCGCCTGCGCTTGAACGACCAGAATAAAAGCCGGCTAACCGAAGCGTTGGAAGCGGCCATGCATTACGGCAAAGGCCACGCCTTGGTCTACCCCTTGGATGACGCGATGCAGGCGGGCGAGCCGCTGCGTTATTCCCGACACTTTCACTGCCCCGATTGCGATATCGACTACCCCGAGCCGCTGCCCAGTCTGTTCTCCTTTAACTCCCCCATAGGCGCGTGCGAAGCCTGTCGCGGTTTCGGGCGCATTATAGGTGTGGACCAGGGGCTGGTAATTCCCGATGACAGCAAAAGCTTAAAGGACGGCGCTATCAAGCCGTTGCAAACGCCCACTTATGCGCACGACCAAGCGGAACTGCTGCGCCATGCAAAGCGCGCAGGCATACCTACTGACATACCTTGGAGCGCACTCACAAGCGCCCAACGACGCTGGGTGTGGGACGGCGAAGGTCATTGGGACGAGGGTGTTTGGTACGGGGTTGCCCGATTCTTTCAATGGCTCGAAAGCAAGGCTTACAAAATGCACATCCGCGTGCTGCTTTCCAAGTACCGCGCCTATACGCCTTGCGATGTCTGCGGCGGCGCCCGGTTGAAGAACACCGCCCTGTGGTGGCGAGTCGGCGGTGTGCAAGCCGCCCGACAAGCGCTGGCGGGGCGGGCGAAATTTCAGCCGGTCGGATCGGGCATGGCCGCAGCGCACTACCAAGCCCTACCCGGCTTAAACATACACGACCTGATGTGCCTGCCGCTTGGCAATGCCGCTGTGTTCTTCGACACTTTGGATGCGAAAACCGCGCACAACGATGACGCCAGCCAACTGTTGCTAAAAGAAATACGAGCGAGGTTTGCCTACCTCTGCGAGGTCGGCCTTGAGTATCTGACGCTCGACCGACAGTCGCGCACGCTAAGTGGGGGCGAGGTGCAGCGCATCAACCTGACCACAGCGCTTGGTACGTCGCTGGTCAACACATTATTTGTGCTCGACGAGCCGTCCACGGGCCTGCACCCACGGGACATAGAGCGGCTGGTGAATGTACTCAAGCGCCTGCGCGACGCCGGCAATTCATTGTTGGTGGTCGAGCACGACCCTCAGGTAATTCTGGCGGCGGACCGAATCCTGGACATTGGTCCCAAACCCGGCAAGGCCGGCGGCGAGATCGAATTCTTTGGCACACCGGCGGCGCTGATCAAGACAAAGAACAATGTCACCGCCCAATATTTAAGCGGCCGTCAAACGGTCACACCGCCATCGGCGGTCCAAGAAGTCGCCGCCAGCTACACCACTTTTTTAACGGTTAGCGGGGCCAGCGCGCACAACCTGAAAAATATCGACGTGGCGTTCCCGCTACGAAAGCTCGTGTGTCTGACCGGCGTTTCCGGCTCGGGCAAGTCCACTTTGATGCGCGATCTGCTTTATCTGGCATTATTAAAATACCGCGGCCAACAGACAGAAGCGCCCGGTGAGTACAAAAAACTGGAAGGCGCCGAGAGTATCGACCAAGTGGTATTGGTCGACCAAAGCCCAATCGGCAAAACCACCCGCTCGACCCCGGCCACCTACGTTGGTGCGTTTGATGCCATCCGCAAACTCTTTGTCGCCACCCCGGCCGCAAAAGAGCGCGGCTACACCCCCGGCACCTTCAGCTTCAACTCTGGTAACGGCCGCTGCCCCAACTGCCAGGGCAATGGCTTTGAACATGTCGAAATGCAATTTTTGAGCGATGTGTATTTGCGCTGCCCGGATTGTGACGGCAAGCGTTTTCGCGATGAAATTCTGGAAATAACTTTGCTTGGCGCCAACAGCCAAGCGGTCTCCATTGCCGACGTTCTGGCGATGACCGTCGCCGAGGCACTGGCGTTTTTTAAGCAAGACAAAGATGTTCAAAAAAGCTTAAAGCCGTTGGCGGATGTCGGCCTGGAGTATTTGCAACTCGGTCAGGCGGTGCCCACTTTAAGTGGCGGCGAGGCGCAGCGCCTAAAGCTTGCCGGCCACCTTGCCAAAACCACCGAAGGCAAAAAAAATAATGAACATATTTTATTTTTATTTGACGAGCCGACCACCGGTTTGCACTTTGCGGATATCGCAGTGCTTTTGCAGGCGTTTCGTCAACTGCTGAGCGCGGGCCACTCGATGATTGTGATCGAGCACAACCTGGATGTCATCCGAAGCGCCGACTGGCTGATCGACATGGGCCCCGAAGGTGGCGATGGCGGCGGTGAGGTAGTCGCCTTAGGCACGCCCGTGCAGTTGATGCGCGCCGGCGTAGGTTACACGGCAAAGGCGCTGCAAGAGTATGAAAATGCAATCGGTAAACCGCCAAAGGCGCGAGCCGGCAAAAGCAAATTAAAGCCCGTAAAGGAAATTCGCGTTCATAACGCGCGCGAACACAATTTAAAAAATATTGATGTCTCGATTCCCCACAACCAACTCACGGTCATCTCCGGCGTCAGCGGCAGCGGCAAAAGCACGCTCGCGTTCGATTTAATTTTTGGCGAGGGCCAGAGGCGCTACTTGGAGTCCTTAAACGCCTATGCCCGACAATTTGTGCAGCCGGCATCGCGCCCGGATGTAGACGCGATTCACGGCATTCCGCCAGCGGTCGCAATAGAACAGCGCACCAGTCGCGGTGGTCGAAAAAGTACCGTGGCCACGCTGACCGAAATCTACCATTACCTGCGGCTGCTGTACGTCAAGCTCGGCACTCAATACTGCCCCGATTGCGACCTGCCAATTCAACCGCAAACTCAGGCCTCTATACTCGCGCGCTTGCAAAAAACCTGGCGCGGGCAAGCCATCACTTTACTTGCGCCAATGGTAGTGGCGCGTAAGGGCATTTACCGGGAGCTGGCCGAGTGGGCAGCGGCGCGCGACTACACGCAATTGCGTGTCGACGGCCAATTCCAAGCGACCGACAATTGGCCGAAACTCGACCGTTACAAAGAGCACAACATCGAACTGCCGATCGCCACTTTGACCGTCGGTGCAAACAACGAAAAGGCCTTAAGCGAGGCGCTGACGCAGGGGTTAAAGCTCGGCAATGGTGTGGTAATTGTCGCCTCGGCGGAAAACGCCAACGGCAAAACCAAAAAAGCGCGTAAAGCCGAACACCTGTTTTCCACCGAACGGGCTTGCCCGAGTTGCGGCTGCGGCTTTGATGAGCTCGACCCGCGCTTGTTTTCTTACAACTCAAAACACGGCTGGTGCGAAACCTGTTACGGCACAGGCGAGGTGCTGGCGGACTTTGATGAGGAGCAAAGCGGTGAAGAGGATTATTGGCTGGGCGACGACAGCGATGGCGACACGCACACTTGCCCCGCTTGCGACGGTACCCGCTTAAACCGCACGGCTTTGGCGGTGCGCTTTAACAATCGCTCCATCGCCGAACTGGCGGCGCTGCCTGTAGACGGCGCGGCGCAGTTCTTCGGCAAAATAAAATTGAAAACCAACGAACAGGCGATCGCCCGAGACCTGCTGCTGGAAATGCAAAGCCGATTGCACTTTTTGGTAAAAGTGGGCCTCGATTATTTATCGCTGGACCGCGCAGCGCCCACCCTAAGCGGCGGCGAGGCGCAGCGCATTCGTCTGGCCGCGCAACTGGGCTCGAGCCTACAGGGTGTGTGCTATGTACTGGATGAGCCGACCATTGGCCTGCACACCCGCGACAACCGCAAACTGATTGAGACCCTGCGCGAACTGCAACAGCACGGCAACACCGTGGTGGTGGTCGAGCACGACGAAGACACCATTCGCGAGGCCGACCATATCATCGACATGGGGCCGATGGCGGGCGTTCATGGCGGGCGCGTGGTGGTCGAGGGCGCGCTCAGCAAACTGATTAAAAGCAAACAAAGCGTCACCGGGCAAATGCTTGCCAAGCCGCTTCGCCATCCTTTGCCGAATTTGCGCAACACCGATATGCGGGCGCAATGGCCGAAAGAGGCGATGACTGTATATAACGCGCTAATGAACAACTTAAAGGGTGTAACCGTTTCTATTCCGTTGCGCCAAATGGTGTGCATATCGGGCGTCAGTGGCAGCGGCAAAAGTACCTTGGTGCGCGGCGTGCTTTACGCGAATGTGAAAAAGGCGATAGCCGCGAAGCGGAAAAAATCCCTGGCTTGGACGGGCTGCGCCCAAATCGAAGGCTGGCAAACCATCGAGCGGATACTGGAAGTGGACCAAACGCCCATTGGCAAAACCCCGCGCTCTTGCCCGGCCACCTACATCGGCATTTGGGACACTATTCGCAAACTCTTCGCCGGCACGGTGGATGCGCGCCTGCGCGGCTTTGGTCCCGCGCGCTTTTCTTTCAACACCGGCGAGGGTCGCTGCCACGGCTGTGGCGGCCACGGCCTACGCAAAGTGGAAATGAACTTTCTGCCCGATGTGCGCGTGGCTTGCGAAGTGTGCCACGGCTGGCGCTTTAACGACGAAACCCTGAGCGTGGTGTACAAAGGCAAACACATAGGCGAGGTGCTGGCGATGAACGTCGATGAGGCGGTCGCTTTCTTCGAGCCGATCAGCAATGTCCACCACGCGCTGGGCCTGTTGCAAGATGTGGGTTTAGGCTACCTCACCCTGGGCCAGCAGAGCCCCACCCTCTCTGGCGGCGAAGCCCAGCGCATCAAACTGGTGAGCGAACTCAGCAAAGCCAAGATGACCCCCGGGGACAACCGCGGCCGCACCATCCAGCACAACTTGTACGTGCTAGACGAACCCACAGTGGGCCTGCACATGGCCGATGTCGATAAACTGCTGGGCGTATTGCACCGCTTAGTGGATGCGGGGCACTCGGTGCTGGTGATAGAGCACAATCTGGACGTCATCGCCGAGGCCGACTGGGTCATCGACATGGGCCCCGAGGGCGGCGGCAAAGGCGGCCGCGTAGTAGCGCAGGGCAAACCGGAAGCCGTCGCGAAAAGAAAGCGCTCGTATACGGGAAGGTATCTGGCAGAGGTCTTGGGGACTCTTTGAGCAGGGCCGGCGGCGGGCGGGCTGTCTGCCAGGCAGCGATATGTTCGATGACCGATTCCGCCTCGCGGCGAAAGCCACCGACACATCGGCGTACTCGCGCACGACTTTAAACGCTCGGCGCGATGCTGTATGTAGCGAGTCCCTCTGTGGCCGCCCGCTCTCCCAGACGGTACCGCCCGCGAGGCTTAGGCCTAAGTTCGACTGTGCTCAAATCGTACCCTCGCATGAGCGAGGAAACGCAAGCGCGGGTGCGGGTTCCGCTGCGGCTATGCTTGGCGTTGAGCCTGGACAGGCGTAGACTTTTGAACCTATGTCACAGGTTGTGAATTCCGAAGCGCGTGGCAATTCGCGGGTTTAGGGGTCTTTCAGCCCGACTGAACACTCGGGCCTATTACTACCATGGAGTCTTGTTTTATGATCACCAAAAACAAACACAGCGAAGCGCGTAGCATAGGCAGGTTCACGGCACTGAAGACGGCTATAGCCAATGGTGACGAGTCGTCCGTGAAAGATTTATTGCCCAACGAACCGATGATAGAGATAGAGAAATCGTATTTAATTGAATTGGCAGAATTAAATGGCCACCCGGGAGTTCTTAACCTGCTTAAAGAGGCACCCGTAAAAAAATAATTAAAACGAAAGACTCTGTCTTATTGCGCTACGGCGCAACACCAAATGCGAGTGACAAACCACGAGTCCCTGGCACTGCTAAGCGGTGTGATGCGCGATCGACGCTTCGACAAGCGAAGTGGCGTCTTAGTCGACGGGTGTGGCCGCCTCGAGTATTACGTTATAGTGATGGCGAATACACACCGATTGAAACAGTGATTTAACGCATGGGAAGGTTTTACCGCACCGCAACCGTTATTGTTTTGGCGTTACTGGTCTTGAGCGCGCTGGTTGTAGCCGCGGGCGCCGCGCTGACCAAGCGCAGAACGGAAATGCTGCCCGCAGATAAAAGCGTGGTGCCTTGGTTGCCAAGCACAGTCCCCGAGCGCGCCGATGGCGACAATCGCGTGCTCGTCGCCAGCGACGGCCAGTCAACCAGCACGGTGGCGTTCAGTTTGATGCTGTCCACTGAAGAAGATAAGCCGTATACCTCGTTTAATTTCTACCTCGCAGACCCCAAACACCCGAGCGATTTGGTGGACCTTCGCGGGTTTTCGGAGGTCAGCTTTCGGGCCCGATGCACGCCAAAAAATATTCTGGTGTTCGCCATCTATACCTATGTGGAAGGCGTCACGGAACTCGAACGTCCGGAGACCTACCGCGTGAGCCTTGCGTTTGCGCCTTGCGAGACGTCTTACAACAAGGTGAGCTTTGACCTCGCCAGCCTCGATTCGGCAGACTGGTGGCTCGAGCGCTACGGTTTGCAATATACCGATAGAACGGCCGACCTCGCCCGTGTCCACGGGTTCGCGATTAATAATTCACTGCAAAGCCCGAGAGGCGTTCTATCGCAGGTTGAGATTAAAGACCTGGCGCTGATCACAGACAATCACCACTTTTTGATCGGCAGCATTGTGTTGGCGCTGCTCGCCTGGATCGCCGCCGCTTACTTTCTGGTCAAGCGCTATATACGCGAGCAATTGCAAGCCGCCAACGAAAAATTTGAAACCAACAGGCCTTGGGTCGCCTACCAGAAGCTTTCCATAAAGCAGACAGCCGATGACCTGGAAACCCGGCTGCTGCGTTATGTCGCGGTGGAATACGCCAACCCCGACGTGAGTATCGAACAAGCCGCGACCACGCTGAACACCACGCGCTCGAAAATCAATAAGATTCTTAAGGCGGAGTTGGGCCTGACGTTTACGTCTTATATCAACAAATTGCGCTTAACCGAAGCATCAAGATTGCTTCGCGAAGACCCCTCTCTCAGCGTTAAGCAGGTGGCCTTGGGCGTCGGTTTCGCGAATGTCACCTATTTCAATGCTCTGTTTAAAAAAGAGTACGGCTGCACCCCTAAGATGTTCCGCCAAGGCGGCCCGAAAGCCGAGACGGAAAACCCGCCTTAAGCGCCATTTTAACGCCGGGCGAGGCCGTTCAAACGCGGTGCTTTACCGCCTTCGCCG
>CAZING010000032.1:11206-23064 GCA_964540505.1 uncultured Cellvibrionaceae bacterium
AGCACCAGCAGTTCGGGCTTGGCGATGCACCCCAGTTGCCCGAGCGACGCCCAGGCGGCTTACCAACAGACCGCGCCGTCGATTCCGTCCAATGGCCGTATCGAAGCCGAAAACTTTGACCCCGATGGCTATTTCGATACCACCGAGGCGAACGAAGGCGGCGCCTACCGAACCGACACCCAAGTGGACATCAAGAGCATAACGGCGGGCCATGCGGTCGGCTGGATGATGACCGGCGAATACCTTGAATACACCGTCTACGTCGAGCAAGCCGGTGCCTACCCTGTTTTCGTCCGCGCCGGCTCCGCGGAAAAGGGCCGCACAATCACCTTAACGCAGTGCGAAACGCCCTTGCTCGAAGACATAGCGATACCCGAAGTGGCCGAATGGGGCAGCTTCAAGACTTGGTCGGTGGGCACGGTCGACCTTGAGGCGGGTTACCAGAAACTTCGAATTGAAGTCACGGGGGAGAATTTTCTTGACTTGGACTGGCTTCATATTGGCGACTATGACGGCCAGGTCGACCCCATGGCCGGTAGCTATAACCCGATTCCCCTCGATCGCGTTCGCGTCACCGGCGGCCCGTTCAAACACGCACAGGACGTCAACATTCAGTACCTGCTGCGCCTGGAGCCCGACCGATTTCTTGCGCCGTTTCAGCGGGAGGCGGGCATGGCGACCAATGCCAACTCCTACCCGAACTGGGAAGCGGACGGGCTGGATGGGCACATCGGTGGCCACTACCTCACCGCCCTGGCGCTCGCCTATGCGGCCACCGGCAACACCGAAATGCTGTCGCGCTTGAACTACATGATCGATGCCCTAGAGGCCGTCCAAAACCGGCACGGCGACGGTTATATAGGGGGTATTCCCGGCGGCAAAGCCAAATGGAACCAAGTCGCCAATGGCACCATAGACGCTAACGGATTCGGCCTAAACGGCATGTGGGTGCCTTGGTACAACATGCACAAAACCTACGCGGGCCTGCGGGACGCCTATGTCTACACGGGCAACACCAAAGCTTTAAACATGATGAAAAAGCTGGCGGATTGGGCGACCAATACAATTGCCGAGCTATCGGACACCCAGGTGCAAACCATGCTGATCGCCGAACACGGCGGCATGAACGAGGTGCTTGCGGATATTGCAGCTTTAAGCGGCGACACCAAATACCTGAACACCGCGAAGCGGTTTTCCGATCGCAGTATTCTGAACGGTTTGCTCGACCGCCAAGACCAACTGACCGGCAAACACGCCAACACCCAGATACCCAAAGTCATAGGCTACGAGCGCATTGGCGAGTTGACCGATGAGGAAAGCTGGCTGGATGCAGCCGAATATTTTTGGAATATAGTGGTCGACCAGCGGTCGGTTTCAATCGGTGGCAACAGCGTTGCCGAGCATTTCAACGATAAAAACGATTTCACCTCGATGGTGACCAGCGAGCAGGGCCCGGAAACCTGCAACACCTACAACATGTTGAAGCTAACCAAATCGCTTTACCAGCGCACCGGCGCGATTACTTACATGGACTATTACGAGCGCGCGCTTTACAACCACATTTTGTCGACCCAGCACCCCGACCACGGCGGCTTGGTCTACTTCACACCCATGCGCCCGAACCATTACCGCAAATACTCGTCGGCCTCTGAAAGCATGTGGTGCTGTGTTGGCTCGGGTATCGAGAACCACAGCAAATACGGCGAAATGATTTACGCCGACTTCCAAAATCAATTTTTCGTTAACCTCTTCGTCGAGTCCACGGTGGATTGGAAAAACAACGTAAGTTTTGTGCAGAACACCGACTTTCCAGACAACCCAAGCAGCCGGCTGACCGTCAACGGCACGGGTACCTTCGGTATCAATATTCGCTACCCGCGCTGGGTGAACGCGGGGCAGATGACGGTCAAAATAAACGGCGAGGCGCAAACCGTCAGCGCAGCCCCCGGTGACTACGTTAATCTGACCCGCGATTGGCGCTATGGCGATGTCATCAGCTGGGAGGTGCCCATGCACGCGCAGGCCGAGCAAATGCCGGACGGCTCGAATTATTATTCGATCGTCTACGGCCCGATTGTGCTCGCGAACGAGGACGACCCGTTTCCCGGCGAAAACCTCACCTTTATCAGTGGCGCCGAGCGCTGGGATCACGTCGCCGACGGCCAAAAGTGCCCGGCAGATCAGGCGCCTATTTTTATCGCCGAAGGCAATGAGTTTATTGAGCACCTGAAGCCGGTCGAAGGTCAGCCGCTGACGTTCACCACTGGCGATGCGCCGATGAATCGCGGCAGCGGTATTACTTTGAAACCGTTTTTCCGAATTCATGATGCGCGCTACAGCGTGTACTTCGCGCAGGGCAGCCCCGACGATTGGGCAGAATACCTGGAAGAGTTGCGCCGCCGTGCAGAAGAGGAAGCTGCGCTTGAATCCATTACGCTCGATAAAGTCCAACCCGGTGAACAACAACCGGAAAAAGACCACTATATCGAATTCAGCGATTCATCCACCGGCACCCATGAAAACCGATTTTGGCGGGACGCAACCGGCTACTTCAGCTACCTGATGGACCCGAAGGGCGAGACCGGCGGCAAAGTTCGCGTCACTTACTGGGGCGGCGACAGTGGCCGCAACTTCAATATTTTGGTCAACGATCAGGTCATAGCACAGGTTGCCTTAACCGGGGCAGCGCCCGGCACCTTTATAGATCGGGATTACACGATTCCGTCTAACCTGATCAGCGGTGACGAGAAAATCAGAATCAAGTTTGAAGCACAAGCGGGGTCCATTGCGGGCGGCGTTTTCTTCGTTCGTTTGATTCGCGACTGACGCTGGAACGGGTTCCCACGCGCCCGCGTGGGAACCCAAATACCAATAAAATTGATTATTTACAATCGATGTTACCCAAACATTATTGAATTCTTAACAGGTGTGGTCACGCTTCTTAATTCTTTCAGGCTCAAAGCGAACGCTAACGGGCCGACATAAATTGTTCCATTCATTCACATCAGTCACCGCGCACAATATGACCCGACGCTACCGACGCTTTTTATCTGCGCTCGCGTGCGAGCGCTGTTAGGATTAATCGGTCTCGACAGCGTGGCTCAGACACTGACAATTCATAAGCCCGATCTACAAACGCGCTCGCCCAGCACACGCAAAAAATTTACGCCGTCGATCGGATTAACGAACACAGAACTCAATTTCATACTTGCACGCCCGGTTAATTTCTTTACGAAATAGTAAATTCTTTGAGAAGCAGAATCGCATTTTCTTGCGGACCATCTTCGAGTAATTTTGTAGATTGAGGCGCCAAATATAGAGCTGTCGCTTTCATCGCCTCGCGTAATTGTTATCCTTAAATACAATTACCGACTGATAGCAGTACCCGAAGCTGTGCGACCGGTGCTATCACTTTGTTTGCACAGCTTCGCACACAGTCGTTCACCGCGCGCAACAGAGTGAGGGATTAAAAATGAAATACGTTTTGCACGTTTTCACGGGTCTGTGGATGATCTTGGGTACGGCGTTGACAGCGACCGCCCAGCCCGACGAACAAGCCGTGTCCATGAGACCGGATATAAGGTTTACACTGCGCACCGACATTGCCGACGGCAAGCTTGTCTATATCAGCGAAAGCGGCCCCACCAAAGGTCAGGTCAATCCGGATTTAAAAGTAAAAGAAAACGCCGTGGTATTGATAAGCGTGGTCAATGGCGACGGCGCCGTACACGATATCGCGGTGCCGGAGTTTCGCGCGCAATCCGATCAGATTTCTGGCAAGGGCGCGGCAACGGCTATTGTATTCCGAGCCACTAAAAACGGTACGTTCGAATACATCTGTACACTCCCCGGTCACAAGGCGGCGGGTATGTTTGGCAAATTGATCGTCGGCGACGGCTATTCGGGCGCCGACGAAGCACGAGATTTGTCTAAAGACCCCAACGAAACCGGCACCCCGGTTGGCAATCGCGGGCCGAAAAACATAACAGTGGACCTCATCACCACAGAGGTGGAAGGCAGGCTGGGCAGCGGTAGCACCTACCGTTACTGGACGTTTAACGACACAGTACCCGGCCCGATGATTCGCGCGCGCGTGGGCGACACCGTAACGGTGAACATGAAAAACGCGACCGACAGCACTCATATCCACTCTGTCGACTTTCACTCGGTGACAGGGCCCGGCGGTGGCGCTGCCGTAACCCAGGCGGCGCCTGGGCAAACAAAAAGCTTTACGTTTAAAGCGATGCAGCCCGGCTTATATGTTTACCATTGCGCAACGCCCATGGTCGCGCAGCATATTACCAACGGCATGTACGGAATGATGTTGGTCGAACCCGAGGGCGGTTTGCCTAAAGTCGATAAGGAGTTCTACATTATGCAGGGCGAACTCTACACGGCAAGCCGGCACGGCTCTCAGGGGCTACACGAATTCTCACTTGAAAAGCTTTTGCAGGAAAACCCTGAGCACATGATGTTCAATGGCAACATGGATGCGCTGACCAAGATTCACAAACTTGAAGCAAACGTCGGCGATACCGTGAGAATCTTCTTTGGCGTCGGCGGACCGAACCTTATTTCCAGTTTTCACGTTATCGGCGAGATATTCGATCGGGTATACGATCAGGCATCTTTGACCAGCCCGCCACTTACCGATGTCCAAACAACTCTGGTGGCGCCCGGTGGCGCGACCATGGTGGAATTTGTAACCGACTACCCCGGCAATTACACCATAGTCGATCACGCGCTTTCACGAGCCGAAAAAGGGCTTGCGGGTGTTTTAACCGTTAAAGGCAAAGCGGACCCGAAGATATTTCATTCGAAAGAAATGATAGACCCCAAGCATTAACACCCGTCCCAGCCAACTCCTCTGGCGGCCGCTTGATTCTCAAGCGACCGCCAGAGTTTGAATTGTAAAAAAGTAGAAGATCGATAAAAATTTGCCGGGCGGCGCGCGCGTATTTCGGGGTGAACGCGTGTCGAAACTCGCAAATGCGGTGGCCCCGAAATTGGTAGCACAGCTCCCCCATCACTTAACACTCCCGCCAACCTTAAGCTCGTTCGCGCCCCCCTAAGCGATTAAATGCCCGCCCGACCTGGCGCTATTTCTCTCAAAGCGCTCACATCGATTCAAAAAGGCACAAACTGTGCGTAGGAACAAGCGAAGCAATTAGAGCAAACACAGCCATGGTCGGACCTTCAACGCCACGCTCGGTCACCCGCGGTACATTGATGGTGGCCGCCGGCGCCACCTTACTCGCAGGCGAAGCCGTGATCTTGAAGCTTGCAGGTCTGGATACGTGGCAGGTGGTCTTCTGGCGCGGGGGCTTTGTCGCCTTGTCGTTATGCGCATTTTTGCTTGCAACAGGGCGATTGGCGGAGTTTAAACCGCTGGCCAAAGCAAACGGTCGCGATTGGTTAATAGTGGCCGTGTTTTGCCTAAACGCGCTGCTGTTTGCGTTCGCCATTACCCTTACAAACGTCGCCAATGCGATCTTTCTGCTGTCGACCACGCCGGTGTTTGCGCTGATCGCGTCACGACTTCTGCTGCACGAACCCATAACGCGCGCCAGTGCGGTGGCCATTGGCTTGGCCTTGGTCGGGTCTGGCTGCGTGTTTTTCGGCGCCTTGGATGGCGAGCGTTGGGTGGGCAGTGTGTTTGCGCTGCTGTTCGCGGCCAGCACCGGTTGGCTGCTGACCTTGTTACGGCAGCACCCGAAGGCGCACCGGATACCCGCGATTGCCACAGGCGCGCTATTGGCCGGCTTAATCAGCCTGCCCTGGGCGTTGCCACTGCGCCTTCACCCGGTCGATATCGCTTGGATGGCGCTGGCCGGCTGTCTGCTAAAGCCAGTATCGTCTGTGCTGAATTTGTCGGCCACCCGCTATATAACCGCGCCTCACGCGGGGCTGGTGCTGCTGCTCGAGGTCGCCTTGGCGCCGCTGTTCGCCTGGCTGATATTAAATGAAACCTTGAACGGGCGCACGCTTATCGGTGGCGGGTTTATCGCAACGGCCGTGTTCAGCCATTTCTGGTTGGCGCGCCAACAAGGTGACGCGCCGACCGACCACAACCACGACTGAATGCACCAGAAGCGGTCCGTTACGCTTACAGAAAAGTGCGCAGCACTTGGGCGGTCGCGCGACTACTGTCTTTCAAACGGTCCCAAATCGGGTGCGGCGCCTTTAAACGGCAGGCCGACATCGACACCCGCGTCGATCAGATCGCTGTCGCTTGCCAGACGAAACAGACCGTTATCCGGCAGGCTGCCGTCGGGGTTTCTGGCATCGGCAGCGCGCGAAACGTCCAGGCTGACAAAATCGTCGGCATTCGCGGTTGCGTTGGAATCCCACGAGTTATTGGCGGCATCGGCATGCTGCACGACATCCGAACCGTTCAGGGAAACATTGTTGCGTAGATGGTGGGCCTCGCCCACAGCAAGCGCGTTGTCCAAACCAAAATTGAGGTAGTTGCCGAAAGCTAAGTTATTCCACACCTTCAGACCGCCGACATTGCCATTCAGGTCGAAGCCGACCGCAGGGTTGTCGAACGCTATGGAGTGGGCAATGGTGTTGCGCTGAAGTTCGCCGTTGCCGCCAAGTTTAAAGCCGTTACCGTTACCGCAATAGGTTGCGCCTTGCCAAACTTCATCCCCCCAAACATCTACGCCATTGCGGAAGGCCCAACTGCGCTCGATGACCACCGGAAAAGGACTGTCGTAGGTGTCAAAACCGTCGTCGGAATTCTCCCACGCCCGAGAGCCTATAAAGCGGTTTCCCGAGCCCTGGCTTTGCTTTGCGGCAAAGCCGTCGGCCATGCTGCCTTTAGCGTCCACGCCATTGCATTGCTTTATTTTGGTATTGTAATTGCGGTAGGCATCGACGTTGATGACCGTGTTATGGGCGCCGCCTTTATTGATTTCCAGGCCCGTGTTGCGGTTATCGTAGAAGGCGGAATTTTCGATGATATTGTAAGAGCCTGTGATATAGATACCTTGGTAACCGGCGCGCGTGACCGCAATGTTTTTCAAATACCAATGGTCGCCGGTTAAATAAAAACCGTAACCGCCATCAACGTATTCAGTTGCGGGCGTTGAGAAATCGAATACCGCTTTGGCGCAGTTGGCGCCCACGAGGTAAATAGGCAAGGCGTCGGTACCCGAGCGGCTCAAGGTTATTGTATTGTCGCTGCCGGTATAGGGAATCGCATAGGTGCCGGGGGCCAGCAGTATCATTTCGCCGGCGTTTACGCTCGAAAGCGCCGATGCAAAGCTCGCCGACGAATCCCAACTCATCCCGTCACCGTCGCCCGCGGGCGTCACGTAATAAATTTTATCGGCAGTCAAACCGCTGGTCTCCAAAGGCGAACACCCGCTGATTAACCCTGGGCCGCCGGAGGATGAAGAGCTGGAACTTGAACTGGACGAAGAACTGGTGCTGGACGATGAACTTGAAGAAGTACCCGAATCCGACGGCGCACCGCCACAGCCCGCGATAATTATAATCGGCAAAGCCGCTGCGGCAATTTTCTTTAGCATAGGGTTCGACAGCAAAAATGGGGTTAGACGTTTGGTATTATCGCTTACCTTTGGCCAGAAGTATGTGATCTGACCTGCAGACATAAGCTCACCGGAATCAAAAAAAAGTCATTGATCGCCCCGTCGCGCCCGACCTGCGTTCCCGCCTTATGACGCTTTAAACTCGCCCCGCCCGCCTGATGAATCACCGAAGCCTTTCGGCCTAAGAAAACGACCGCTTAGAGCGACCGTAAGTGGCTGGACAGCCGAAGAAAACGGGTCTACACATAATGTACCGAATCAATAGAAACATCGGCTTGATATAACAAATGACGGCTAGCTGCCAGAATATACGACGGCTTTGATAGGCGCTCAACCTAATCGGCTACAGCATGCGATTACGCCTTCGGAGGGTCATTTTCCATGCCGCGCCGTTCGAGTTCGCGGTCAATAACAGAATAAATAGCACTTTCGATGCACACAGGTGCTGGAACATTTCGCCATTGCCCAGCACTCTTTTAATAGGACCAAGGAGAGCAATATGAGAATTCCCCAGTATCTTTCGATTTCGATTCTGGCTTTAAGCGCATCTGCCGCCCACGCAGGCGGCTACGTTGGCGCCGCGATCGGTCAGACCAACGTCGATACGTCAGGGTTTGAAGACCCAATATCCTTCTCATTTACCGCGGGTTATAGACTACACAATAACTTTGCCATTGAAGGCTCCTACATCAACCTCGGCGAGTCCGAAGACGATTTTGCGCCGATCTGGACACTTGAGGCCGACGGCCTTAACTTTTCAATAGTTGGCATCGCCCCTATAAACGAACAATGGGAAGTGTTCGGCAAGCTGGGTATGTTTATGTGGGATGTCACACTTGATGCGGAAGACGTTGGCAGACTCATCGAGGACGACGGTTCGGATATCAGTTATGGATTTGGTGTCTCTCTGAAAATGTCCGATGCGTTGAGTCTGGCGGCCGAGTATCAGGCTTTTGACGTGGACGACGTCGATATCTCAAATATTTCACTCGGTGTCCGCTTCAGCTTCTAAAGACGCCTTCAAAACGTGCGAAACTTTGCGAGACTGCGGGCGAGTTAGCAGGACAGCCACGCGCAAGCAGTCGGAATGGCTTTGACCTTCGGCTCTTCAGGTTGTCGAACGGAGCGAGATTTTAACGCGATACGTGCAGCGACAGGGAAGCCGCTTCACGCCGAGCGCTTATAATTTCGCGAAAGTGAGAGGAGCCGACGGCCGATCTGCAATGCCGGTTTCTTGGGTAAGGCGAAACCGAGCTAACCTTAGCGGCTTGGCTTTTATGGTCCACTTTACCGCTTCAGACACGGTTTCGCGGTTGCGCAAATATCTCTTATTCGCTTTCGGGCTCGGTCAAGGCAATGGCAAGTGCGGCGAACACTTCGCGATTCGGAAACCCGTCCGCGACCAAGCCATTCTGTTGTTGAAATTTCTGCAACACATCTCGCGTTTTTGGCCCCCAAATGCCGTCGGGCGTGCCTATATCGAAGCCTTTCTCGGCAAGCGTTTGCTGCAGTGTTTTAAGGTTGTCATTGGTGAAAAAGTTGCGCTCTTGCCCGTAGTTTTCAAGCCCATGGGTTATGCCAACCAATTGGTCGGCAAGTAAGCCTACCGCCAATGCGTAATTCTGGGAAAAATTCCATTTCATAATTACAGAAAAATTATCGTACACCAAAAAGGCAGGGCCAAGATGGCCCGCAGGAAGCACCAACCGCGCCTGAGTGTCGTAATCCGAAAGTGGGCGACCATGGCTTTTGGTAATGCCGAGCGACTTGAAATAGCTGAGCGGATAAGGCGTATCGAATTTGACCCGCTCGAAGGCGAAACCCTTCGGCAGCTCGACGCTTCGCCCCCAAAGCTCTGCCTTGTTCCAACCGATTTCCTGGAGGTAATGCGCCGCCGAGGTGAAAGCGTCGGGCAGGCTGTCCCATACGTTGAGCTGGCCGTCGCCATCGCCGTCAATGCCGTAGGCTTTAAGCGCCGTTGGCATAAACTGCATATGCCCCATAGCGCCCGCCCAGGAGCCCCGCAACTGCGCTCGGCCCACGCGTTTATCCTCTAGCAACGAGAACAAATTGAATAACTCTCGCGTAAAATACTGGCTACGCCGAGCGTCGCACGCGAGCGTTGCCAGCGCGTCCAACACGGCTATATCGCCTTTGTAGCCGCCGAAGTTCGTCTCCAGCCCCCAAAAGGCGACAATATAACGCCCCGGAACGCCGTACTTTCGCGTCAATCCGTCCAATAGCTCCGCATGCGTTTCTAGCATCCTTCTTCCGGTTTCTATTCGGTACGGATTCACGCGTTTGCGAATGTACCCGGCGAAGCTTTCGGTGAACTCCGGCTGGCTGCGATCGAGCTTGATCACCCGCTCGAGCGGCGTCAAATCGCCGATCACGTCGCGCAGGATAAAATCCGAAAAACCTTCACTTGCGGCCTCTTGCTGCAGCCGGGCGCGACACTGCTCAAACGCCTCACTTGCCGGCATTGTGTTTGCCGAAGCCGCTTTCGAGTGTAAAAGACCCAGAGACGCCAAACCGATAAGCGCAGAAGAAACAATATACCGAACCGAGTTATTTAACATGATTAAGCAAAATCGATTGAAAGCAGCGATGGTATCCCAAACCGCGCGCGTAAAGAAGCGCGAACACCCTGCATGCGACCGCTCCGAGCTTACGCCAATACCGGGGTCGTCTGTATCGCTGCTGGATTAAGCGCATCGCCCGTTCGCGAAATTTAAGCGGACTTCGAGCGCAAGGCTGGGTTATCATTCGCAGATATTGCGGCGCGTGCGTTCGAACCACCAAGCCGAACTCGCAATTGCTCAATGGCATTTCGAAGGTTCCAGGGCGCCGCTGATGCACAACTCACAACTTTTGCTTTGCCGCGCTCATTGCCTTGCAATCAAGGCGCTCGCTTTGAACTCTGCAGTCACCCCCAAAAACTTGAACGGCCTCGCTAGCCGCGTCATAAGCACGCCGCTAAAGATCCGGCCTTGACGAAGAGGGCTTTGATTAGGGGCGTCGTGAGTTCACAACTTCAGTTAACCACCAATAACTTGGCACAAAAAAAGCTGCAAACCTATACCATGACAAGAAAAATACTGAGCCTTAAAACAACCGGAACCAAACACCGCGAAACCGTCCCATCGGATGACGCGGCGCAGGTTGGCGATCCGCTAAAGCGGTTTATGAACGGCGTGGCGGTCGACCCCGGACCGCGCATGCAACTGGAGCGGGGCTCGACGGAGTTGAGCGTACGGGCACTCGATCTAATTGCGCCCATTGGCATGGGCCAAAGGGGCCTAGTGGTGGCGCCACCCGGCTCGGGAAAAACCACAATGTTGAAACATATCTGCGAAGCGGTGGGCAAGGCGTACCCGAAAACCAAGCTTTACGCCTTGCTGATTGATGAACGCCCAGAGGAAGTCACGGATTTTAAACGCTCCGTTGCCGCCGAAGTACACGCCTCCTCTTCCGACGACCCCTCCGAGCAGCACTTGCGCATTGCCGATCAACTGCTCGATACCGCTCGCCGCGAGGCGGGTGAAGGGCAAGATGTGATGATTGTGATTGACTCACTCACGCGATTGTCGCGCGCACACAATGCCCAAAAGCGAAGCAGCGGTCGGACAATGTCGGGGGGGCTCGATGCGAGGGCGATGGAAATACCTCGGAAGCTGTTCGGCGCGGCACGAAACATTGAAAACGGCGGCTCGCTGACCATTCTTGCCACCCTTTTGGTGGACACGGGAAGCCAGATGGATCAAGTGATTCACGAAGAGTTCAGAGGCACCGGCAATATGGACCTTGTCTTAGCCAGGAGAATAGCCCAGCAAAGAATTTTTCCTGCGCTTGATATTGCAAAGAGCGGCACGCGACGCGAAGAACGGTTGCTTAGCGCGAATGACCTCGACAGGCTCGGGCGGTTGCGGCGCGCCTTGGCGGACCTGAAACCCGAACAAGCCGCGGCCAAACTTGTTGAACTGTTGCAAAAGTTTCCGACCAACGCTGAGCTACTGGATCAATTCAAGCCCGCCTCAAACAGCTAACCGACGCTCGATAGACAAAGTCATCACGCGCGATGTTTCGGCCGCGACGTATCGCTATTCGCGCCGCGTTCGGCTGCCATTGCCACCATTGACGACGCCGCGCGAAAGGTTCGAAAAATGCGTGTTTTCGCCAATGTCCGATAACCGATAACCGAATCAGGCCCTCTGCTTGCGCAAAGCGCAACAGCTAATAATCTTTCAGTCTGCTGTATAACGCGTCTTTCAGTTGCGCTCGCTCAAGTTTTAGACGCTGCAT
>CAZING010000033.1:0-16902 GCA_964540505.1 uncultured Cellvibrionaceae bacterium
GACTCAGCGCTCGATGTCACTGACAAACTAACGGCTTACGCCGATGCAGTGGCGGCGCAATCGTCGCAGCTCGACGGCTTTATTTTTATGGACGGCTCACCGAGTTGCGGCCTCTACAGCACCAAAATCTATAGCCATGACCAAGTTGTGTACCCTACGAGGCGGGCGGGCGTATTTGCCCGGCGCCTGCGCGAACGTTTGCCATGGATGCCGCTAGAGGAAGCCGCGCGACTGAGCGACCCGCTGTTTTGCGAGAATTTTATCGCCCGGGTGTTTATGTTTGCGGACTGGCGCAAAAGCGTCGCCTGCGCACCGTCGGCGCCGCGCTTGATGGCGTTTCACTCCCGGCAGCGATATTTCGCAATGGCATACAACCCCGCGCTCTACTCGGCGCTCGCTCGCGTGATGGCATCCGTAGGTCACGGCGATATTCACGAGAAGACACACGCATACATCCGAATTTTTATGAGTAAAACCGCAACGCCGCCTCGCCCAAAAGCCCACGCGCGCGTGCTTTTTCATATTTGCGGTGAGCTTAAAAATGCCGCGCCCCAAGCGTTGCGTCAAGAGCTTATCGACGCGATTGAGCGTTATCGAACGGGCGAAGTGCCGCTTTCGATACCGGTGGCGTTGATCCGCCATTGCGCAGCCACTTACGCGAGCAATGACATCAGACATCAAAGCTATCTGAACCCTTACCCCGATGAGTTGGGGCTACGCAATAAGATTCAGTTCGGTCGCACCTAAGCCCTTAAAAAATTATTCCGCTTAAGTGGTTGACGCGCGCATGAGCCGCTCCTATAATGCGCGGCCTTGGTTAGAGAGCAAGTTCGCTAACCGGTTGGGCCAGCATAGAGCCTAAGTCAGTGCCGTTTTTGTTGGGCGCTGTTTGAATCTTTGTAATACAGGTGCGGGGTGGAGCAGCCTGGTAGCTCGTCGGGCTCATAACCCGAAGGTCGTTGGTTCAAATCCAGCCCCCGCTACCACTTATTTAAAACAGGTATCTGAGTAATAGAAGATACCTTGTTGCAGCGGCATGTGCTGCAACCGATTGCGGTTGGTGCAGCGTTGGGCTGGCCGAGTCAATAGCCTTATCTGTCAGTTGTTTCCTTGCTCGCCGCGTCGAGCGTCAATTAGCCCGCGACGCACAGGGCAAGCGCTGCAGCAGGCCGCGCTAACATCAGGAAGAGACAGGACCCCTTGCCACCTTATCGCCGATTTGCGAATGCCAAATTTTGGTGCTTGCAACGACCGTCGCGACCTTTCCGGATAAGCCTGCCCTGACGTTGAAGCCGGAATCGGTTTGACCTTGGGGTGCGGACGTCGCGTTTGAGGGCTGACAGGTAAAGAAGCCTTGACTTGACGCTTTGGGCGGGTACAACTTATACTTTCGCGCGCATTTTGAGCACAGGAAGTTGTATTGTGTGAGCTCTGTGAAGACGTAGTCGCCGATAGGTAATATGCGAGTGCCCCTTTGAGGGGCTTTTTATTATCTGGAACTTGCGATTGACGGTCTGTTTATGCGTATGTAGGTGCCTTTAGGCATATATTTGATGGGCTTTGCGCCCATTTTTTGTTTGTGAAGATTGAGAAATATGGCGTCGATCCAACAGAGCTTGACAGCTTTAATCAACCCGGTTGCCGTGTCGCTTGGGTGCGAACTATGGGGGCTGGAGTTTGTTGCCCAGGGGCGCCAATCGCTGCTTCGAATCTATATAGATAAAGACGACGGCGTCACCCTGGAAGACTGCGAGCGGGTGAGTAGGCAGGTGAGCAGTGTCCTAGACGTCGAAGATCTCATTAAAGGTGAGTACACCTTAGAGGTCTCTTCCCCAGGAATGGACCGACCGCTTTTCAGCTTGGCGCAGTTCGAGCAGAGCATCGGCGAGCGGGTGCAAATTAAACTGCGAATGCCTTTTGATGGCCGGCGTAAGTTTACTGGAGTATTGATCGCGGTCGAAAACGAGGAAGTGATTCTCCAGGTAGATAATGACGAATTTGTTTTGCCTATAGAGACGATCGAAAAGGCAAATATTATTCCCCAATTTTAGGGTTTAGGCTGAGGCATTTTCATGAAGAAAGACATTTTGCTGGTGGCAGACGCGGTATCTAACGAAAAAGGTGTAGATCGCGATGTTATTTTTCAGGCTATTGAGCTGGCGCTCGCGACCGCTAGTAAAAAGCGATATGACGAAGATTCCGACATAGTCGTGACGATCGACCGAAGAACCGGGGATTACATAACTGAGCGCCGCTGGTTGGTTGTCGGCGACGACCAGATGGCCGAGCTCGGCACCCAACTGACAACCGAAGAGGCCGCAGAAGTCAACCCCGACCTGAAAGTGGGAGACGTGCATACGGAAGTCGTCGACAATGTCGAATTCGGTCGCATCGCGGCGCAGACTGCCAAGCAGGTAATCGTTCAGAAAGTGCGCGAAGCGGAACGCGCGCAAATCGTTAACGAATACCGCGACAGAGTGGGCGATCTGATCTCGGGGACGGTGAAGAAAGTCACCCGCGACAACATTGTTGTGGACTTGGGGGGCAACGCCGAAGGCCTGCTGCCACGAGAAGAGCTGGTTGGCCGAGAAATTTTTCGAATGAATGACCGGGTTCGCGCGGTGTTGCTGGACGTTCGCCCAGACGCCCGCGGGCCGCAACTGTACCTCAGTCGTGCCTGTCCGCAGATGCTGGTGGAGCTGTTCAAAATTGAAGTGCCGGAGATCTCAGAAGAGGTCATCCAACTGCGCGGTGCGGCGCGTGACCCGGGGTCTCGAGCCAAAATTGCGGTTTCCACCAACGACGGTCGAATCGACCCTGTTGGTGCCTGCGTCGGTATGCGAGGCTCGCGAGTGCAGGCCGTGTCTAACGAGTTGGCCGGTGAGCGTATTGATATCGTCTTGTGGAACGATAACGCTGCACAGTTTGTGATCAACGCCATGGCGCCCGCAGAGATCGAGTCAATCGTTGTGGATGAAGACGCGGGCTCCATGGATGTCGCGGTTGCCGAAGACAATTTGGCGCAAGCGATCGGACGCGGAGGTCAGAACGTGCGCCTAGCTTCCGAGCTGTCGGGTTGGGAAATCAACGTAATGAGCTCGGTTCAGTGGAATGAAAAACAAGCGGCCGAAACCGACGATGTCAAAGACGTCTTTATCAGCGCTTTAGATATCGATGAAAACGTAGCGGATGTCCTGATCGAAGAAGGGTTTACCAGCCTGGAAGAAGTGGCTTATGTGCCGCTTGAAGAGTTTTTGGCCATCGACGGCTTCGATCAGGAAACCGCCGAAGAGCTTCGCAGCCGAGCGAAAGACGCACTGCTGACGCAGGCCCTCGCCTCGGACGAGCAAATGGGTGGCGCCAAACCGGCAGAGGATCTGCTGACAATGGAAGGTATGGAGGCGGATTTGGCCTTCGAGTTTGCCGGTCGCGGCATCATAACAATGGAAGACTTGGCAGAGCAGTCGGTCGACGATATCTCCGACATAGCGGGTCTGGGTGCAGAGCGCGCCGCGGCTTTAATTATGAAAGCCCGCGAGCCATGGTTCGCCGAAGCCGAGCAGACACTAGATAAATAACCTTTTAGAGGTGACGAGGAAATAGAATGGCCGATGTAACTGTAAGTGATCTCGCCAAGTCCGTCGGGGCCTCGGTCGACCGCCTGCTCTCGCAAATGGGGCAGGCTGGCCTGCCCCACAAGTCGGAGAGCGACACCGTTTCCGACGATGAAAAGCAGACCCTTCTGACATTTTTAAAAACGTCTCAAGGGGAGTCGGCGGCTGCACCGAAAAAAATTACTTTAAAACGTAAAACCACCACGACCTTGAAAACCGGCAGCGGCAGTGCGCGCAAAACCATTAATGTCGAAGTTAGAAAAAAGCGCACCTACGTTAAACGAGAGGACGTGGAGGCCGCACCGAGCGAAATAGAGTCAGCGCAAGAGGCGGGGCAGAGCGAAGTGCAAGAGGCGCCAGTGGCTGTCGAAGCCCCAACTGCCGCCGAATCCTCGCAGTCGCAAACGAGCCCTACAGAGCCGACCGCACCGCCCGAAGAGGCGCCCGCGCCAAGCCGGCGCCCATCCTTTGTGGACGATGCCGAGCAATTGAGGATCGCCGCCATGGATGCGCGAAAGAAGGCCGAGGAAGAAGCCAGAGTGAAAGCTCAGTTGCTGGCCGAGGAAAAACAGCGCGCTGCAGAGACGAGCGAGCAGACAGCCAAAACCGCTGCCGCGGTGCCCGGTGAGCCGATCAAGGAAGATTTGCATAAGCACCCCAAAAAGAAAGAAAAAGCTGATGACTTTGACGATGAAGAAGGCAAGGGCAAGCATGTAAAACGGGCTGGTAAGGCGGTGAAGAAAGTCGACGTGCCGGCTCCCAAGAAAGGTTCCGCTGTGTTGAGTTACCTCGATGAAGTAGAGGAAGAGACCAGCGTCGTGGTGGCGGCTCCAGTGAGGCGCAAGCAGCCTGCGCAACCCGCGCCGCGCGCGACCATCAAAATAGCCAATAAACATGGGTTTAAAAGACCCACAGGAAAAATTGTGCACGAAGTAGAAATACCCGAAACGATCGTTGTCTCTGACCTAGCCCAACGAATGTCGGTTAAAGGTGGCGAGGTGGTAAAACGTTTGATGAAACTGGGCGCTATGGCCACGTTGAATCAGGCGATTGACCAGGAGACAGCGCAGTTGGTGGTTGAAGATTTTGGCCACACAGCATTACTGATCAGTGACGATCAAATCGAACACGACCTTCATAAAGAGATAGACGCTATTGAGGGCGAAACAGAGCCGCGGGCCCCAGTGGTCACGGTTATGGGGCATGTCGACCACGGTAAGACGTCGCTGCTGGATTACATTCGTAAGGCCAAGGTGGCCTCAGGCGAGGCGGGCGGCATTACCCAGCACATAGGTGCTTACCGGGTTAAAACCAGCCAAGGGGAGCTTACCTTCCTTGATACGCCGGGCCACGCCGCGTTTACGGCCATGCGTGCACGAGGCGCGCAATGCACCGACGTGGTCATTCTTGTGGTGGCGGCCGACGACGGTGTTATGCCGCAAACGGTCGAGGCCATTCAGCACGCCAAGGCCGCGGGCGTACCTATAGTGGTGGCGATTAACAAATGCGATAAAGAATCCGCTGACCCAGATCGCGTTAAGAACGAACTGGTGGCGAAAGATGTTATCCCCGAAGACTGGGGCGGTGACACGCAGTTCATCCAGGTTTCGGCGTTGACCGGCCATGGAATAGACGACTTGCTTGAAGCCGTGAGCCTGCAGTCGGAAATGCTCGAACTCAAAGCGCCGGTGGGTGTTCCCGCCCGAGGCGTGGTGGTTGAGTCGCGCATGGATAAGGGCCGCGGGGTGGTGGCCACCGTACTTGTCCAAGGCGGTCATTTGAAAACCGGTGACATCTTATTGGCCGGTCAGAAGTTCGGCCGGATTCGCGCCATGACCAATGAATTGGGCAAGCGCGTGAACGATGCGGGCCCTTCCACGCCCGTTGAAATTCTAGGTCTGGATGCGGTTCCAAATGCGGGCGACGAATTTGTGGTGGTGGCGGATGAGCGAAAAGCCCGAGAGGTTTCAACATTTCGTCACGAGAAAGAGCGCGAGGAGCGTCAGCGACGCGCCCAGGCATCGAAGCTCGAAAACATGTTTGCGAACATGGGCGCAGATGAAACCAAGGTACTTAGCGTCGTGCTTAAAACCGATGTTAGAGGTTCGCTCGAAGCGATCACTTCATCACTTCAAGAGATGGGTAACGACGAAGTCGAGGTGCGTGTAGTCGGCGAAGGCGTCGGCGGTATTACCGAAAACGACGTTAACCTGGCATTGACCTCGGGCGCAATTATCATCGGCTTTAACGTGCGTGCCGACAGCGGTGCGAAGAAACAAGCCGAGAAAGAAAACATCGAAATCCGCTACTACAGCATTATTTATCAGCTTATCGATGAGGTTAAAGCCGCTCTTTCCGGCATGTTGGCCCCAGAGCGGGTCGAGACCATAGTCGGCATTGCCGAAGTTCGCGACGTCTTCAAGTCTCCGAAGTTTGGGCAGGTGGCCGGTTGCATGGTGACCGATGGCGTTGTGTATCGAAACAAGCCGATTCGAGTGCTGCGGGACAATGTGGTGATTTTCGAGGGCGAACTTGAGTCGCTTCGTCGCTACAAAGACGACGTCAGCGAAGTTCGCAATGGCACCGAATGCGGTATTGGTGTCAAGAACTACGATGTCAAAGTGGGCGACCAAATCGAAGTGTTTGAAATCAAGGAGGTAGCCCGTCACCTCTAGCGGGGCTGACGGCAGCGTGCTAATGGCGAAAGAATTTTTTCGGGCAGATCGTATAGCCGATGCGGTACAGAGATTCCTCGCCAAGGCGATTCGCGACGAAATTCGCGATCCAAGGCTGGGGCTTGTCAATATCAACGCTGTTGAGGTCAGCCGCGACCTCGCACAAGCAAAAGTCTATGTAACCCTGGTGGGCCAAGCGGACCGCGAGCAAAGCGAACTTTCGGTGGAGATTTTAAATAACGCCGCCAGCTTTTTGCGGACCTTGCTTGGCAAGGAGTTGACCATGCGAAGCGTGCCTCGACTTCGCTTTTATTTCGATGAGTCGACCACACGCGGGCACGTTCTGACTTCTCTGATCAACAAAGCGATTGCCGCCGACGACAAAAATCGGCGCGAGCGGGGAGAATAAATTGGGCCGCAGTCGCAAGTTCGGCAGGCCCATTTCCGGGGTGCTGCTGTTGAATAAGTCGGCGGGGCTGAGTTCGAACCACGCGTTGCAGCGAGCAAAGCGCCTGTTTAGTGCCAATAAAGCGGGCCACACCGGCAGCCTTGACCCTTTGGCGACTGGGGTGTTGCCCATCTGCTTTGGTGAGGCGACCAAGTTTTCCCAGTATCTGCTAGACGCCGATAAGCGCTACCAAAGCACTTTCACGTTTGGGGCAACCACCGATACCGCCGACAAAGACGGGCAGTACCTCGAGCTGAACGATGCCTCAAGCGTCTCGCTCGGAGAAATTGAAGCGCAAATCGCTCACTACTTGGGCGACATTCTGCAGGTCCCTCCGATGGTCTCGGCGTTGAAGCATAACGGGCAGCCGTTATACAAACTCGCGCGCCAGGGTATTGAGATTGAGCGGGCGGCCAGAGCCGTCACCATCTACAGCTTTCAGCTGCTGGATTTTCGCCCAGGGGAGAGAGCGGAGCTTGATGTGGACATCCATTGCAGCAAGGGTACCTATATTCGTAGTCTTGCGGACGATCTCGGCCGAGCCTTGGGTGTTGGCGGGTATGTGAGTCGCTTACACCGGACTTTCGCCGGCGGTTTTGACGTGGCAGACGCCGTGTCGCTGGAGGACTTGGCGTCAATCGAGGCGGCCACCGGCGTCGAGAGTCTCGACCGCTTTTTGCGGCCTGTGGACGCTCTGGTGAGCGAAATGCCTGAGCTGATCATCGATGCGCACAGCGGCCACTACTTTTGCCAAGGCCAGGCGGTCATGGACCTAAAAGTCTATCGTTTGGGGGAGCAAGGTGATACAGTGCGCGTCAGACAACAGGGTGGGCAATTTTTAGGCGTCGGCGAGATCACCGATGACGGTCGGGTCGCACCTCGTCGACTTATAGCGACTTCCTGATGCAAATCCCCGCCCAAGGCAACTGCCGATTGTTCTTATGCTCTTGTACAGAGTCGGTTTGAAAATCGCGTGAGCTCTGCGCGCTCCGACGCCCCAACCGAATTTACAGAGAGCGAAAGGCGTGGCTTGTCTTCTCTATTTCGCGAGTTCGTGGAGTGACCGGTTGGTCATTTCGGGTAGGAATCTGGCCGGTTTGGCCGGGTCGACCAGCCTGTCAATATGCACGGGTTGGCCGTTAATCTCTGTTGGCGAAGCCAAGTGGAGTGCATATTCGTTGTTAAATAAGAGGTTCTATCATGGCACTAAGTGCACAAGAAAAGTCAGAAATCGTTAAGTCTTATCAGACCAGTGAAGGAGATACCGGTTCTCCTGAAGTTCAGGTTGCGTTATTGTCAGCCAATATCAATAAGCTGCAAGGGCACTTTGAAGTCAACAAGCAAGACCATCACTCTCGTCGTGGGCTGATCCGCATGGTCAACCAGCGCCGTAAGTTGTTGGACTATTTGAAGTCAAAAAATACTGAGCGTTACTCTACACTGATCCAAAAATTAGGCTTACGTCGTTAATCTTCAGTGCCCGCTTCGCGGGCACTGTTGTTTTTATTCGTTGTTCGATTGTCAGATGCCTTCATATTGACAGGCGCCGGATTTTAAATTTAAAAAGTCCAAATCAGATTATTTAATAGAAAATTACAAGGATAAAATTGTGAATCCTATTGTTAAACAGTTTCAGTACGGTAATGATACCGTCACACTCGAAACAGGCAGAATGGCTCGGCAAGCGACTGGGTCAGTCGTTGCTACCGTAGGCCAAACCAGCGTGCTGTGTGCCGTGGTCGGCGCCAAGCAGCCCGTCGCCGGGCAAGACTTCTTCCCTTTGTCTGTTTTTTATCAAGAGAGAACTTACGCAGCGGGGAAAATTCCGGGCGGTTTCTTCAAGCGCGAAGGTCGCCCGTCCGAGAAAGAAACCCTTACCTCTCGTCTGATCGACAGGCCCATTCGGCCGTTGTTTCCGAACGGTTACATGGCTGAGGTTCAAGTCGTTTGTACTGTGTTGTCGGCCGAAAAAGAAGTCGACCCGGATATCGCAGCGTTAATCGGCACCTCCGCGGCGCTGGCGATCTCCGGTATCCCTTTTAATGGCCCAATTGGTGCTGCTCGCGTAGGCTATACCCAACAGGAAGGCTACCTTCTCAATCCGACATTCTCAAAGTTGTCCGAGTCCGAACTCGATATGGTCGTGGCGGGTACGCAGGACGCGGTGCTGATGGTGGAATCCGAAGCCAACGAGCTGCCAGAAGACATTATGCTGGGTGCCGTTTTGTATGCGCACCAGGAAATGCAAGCGGCGATTCAAGCCATCAATGAGCTTGTGCGCGATGCTGGCAAGCCGCGTTGGGAATGGACTGCAACCGCGCAGAATAACGTTTTGGTTGAGCAAATCGCAGGCGAGTTCACCGATTCCATCGCCACAGCTTACCGAATTACAGATAAGTCAAAGCGTTACGACAGATTGAGCGAGTTGCGTTCACAGGCGCTTGAACAGTATTCAAGCGAAGAGAACAACGTCTCCGCCGACGAGATTAAAGGTGTATTTGCGCAACTCGAGAAGAGCATTGTGCGTGAAGCCGTAGTCGCAGGCGAGCCGCGTATCGATGGCCGCGACAATAAAACCGTTCGCCAGCTGCAAGTTGAAGTGGGTGTATTGCCTAAAGTTCACGGTTCGGCGCTGTTTACACGCGGCGAAACCCAGGCGCTGGTTGTGGCCACACTCGGTTCGGCTCGCGATGCCCAAAACATCGACGCACTTGAAGGCGAGCGACGCGACAACTTTATGTTGCACTACAACTTTCCGCCATACTCAGTGGGCGAGTGCGGCCGAATGGGCGGCACGGGTCGCCGCGAAATCGGTCACGGACGTTTGGCGCGCCGAGGTGTTGCCGCAATGTTGCCGAAAGAGGCGGATTTCCCATATACCATGCGCGTTGTAAGCGAAATTACCGAATCCAACGGTTCAAGCTCAATGGCGTCGGTTTGTGGGGCAAGTCTCGCACTTATGGATGCCGGTGTACCGCTTAAGTCGCCCGTGGCCGGTATTGCAATGGGCCTTGTCAAAGAAGGCGATAAGTTCGCGGTTTTGACCGACATCCTTGGCGATGAGGACCACCTCGGCGACATGGATTTCAAAGTGGCGGGTACCGCCAACGGTATAACCGCTTTGCAAATGGATATCAAAATTGAAGGCATAACCGAAGAGATCATGGAAGTAGCGCTCGAACAAGCACTGCAGGCGCGGTTGCACATTCTTGCAGAAATGAACCGCGTCATTGCCACGCCGCGTGAAACCCTATCGGATAACGCGCCGCAGTTCCACACGCTTAAAGTCGACCCCGACAAAATCCGAGACATTATCGGCAAGGGCGGTGCGACGATCCGCTCCATCACGGAAGAAACCGGAGCTTCGATCGATATCGATGACGACGGCACTGTGAAAATCTACGCCAGTGATAACGACGGCATGGCCGCGGCCATTAACCGTATTACAGAAATCACGGCAGAAGCGGAGATTGGCGAAACCTACGAAGGCAAAGTGGTGCGCATCGTGGATTTCGGAGCGTTCGTGAACTTCCTGCCAGGTAAAGACGGTTTGGTGCACATTTCGCAAATCGCCCATGAGCGTGTCAATAGTGTCAAAGACTATTTACAGGAAGGACAGCTTGTCAAAGTGAAGTGTTTGGATGTCGACAACCGAGGACGCATCAAACTCTCGATAAAAGAGACGCTTCCCGCTCCGCCACCTAAAGCCGAGACCAGCGAAGCGGTGGAGGCCGAGGTTGATGCTGAGAGGTCTGAAGAGTCGAAAGACCAATAGATAAAAAACCCGCTTCGGCGGGTTTTTGCTTTAGCGCGGCGTCTTTTGAGGTGTATGTGAATTTGAAACGTTTGATCGGTGGCGTTCTGTTTTTGTGGCTGTCTTCGGCCATGGCAGCGATCGCCGAGGAAGATTCAGAAGTTGTCTACGACGCGGGGCCTTATATGGAGGCAGGCGTCGGCTTGATTGGTCAAATGCTGGCGAATTACCGAGGGTCCACTTATTACTCTACGGAATTTTTGCCGATTCCTTATTTTTTGTATTCCGGCACCATTTTTAAAATCGATAAGGGGGGTGTTCGCGGGGAATTTATCACGAGCCCGCGTTTTGAGCTAAACGTTTCGGTCGCCGGTTCGCTTAACGGCGACGCCGATGACAACCCCCTTCGCGAAGGCATGCCCGAGCTCGACAGCAGTTTCGAATTCGGGCCTGCAATTAATGTGAATCTAACGGGTGAAGATCTTCGTGAGGGCTGGTCGTTGCGTATGCCGTTTCGGGGCGTGTTCGCGTTCAACTCCGAGGGCATCGATTACGTGGGCTACCTTCTAAACCCCCGTTTGAGCTGGCGTATGCCCGAGGCGTTTTACGATTGGCGGTTGAGTTTCAATGTCGGTATGGTCTGGGCAGATAAACGCTATAACTCGTATTACTACGAGGTCGAACCGCAATACGCTTTGCCGACGCGCCCTGCCTATAAAGCGCAGAGCGGCTACGGCGGTTCGAACCTAAGCGTGAGCCTGTATCGCCATGTGGGTACCTGGCGATTTGGCGCGTCTTTGCGATACGACTATTTAGGCGGCGCCAAATTTGAAGACAGCCCTTTGGTCGAAACACTGCACTCGGGAAGTTTCAGCTTTGGTGCGTCGAAGCAGCTATGGTCGAACCGCTAAGAGCGAGTTTTGACGAAGGTGCAGATCCGTTGAACGTTAGAGGGGCGGCTTCAAGTGCATCTATGGCTCGGTTATCAACGATATTACGCAATCCTTAGTTTTAAGCCGAAGCGTGCTGTGTCGACTGCGGCGCAGATGCCCCATACGCAAGTGCAGGAATGTGAAACCGATTACAAAACGCGGCCATTTTCCAGGCCCTCGCTATTGAGTGCCAGAGCGGCTCCGGTAGAATGTCCGAGATTAATCATTGGCTGCGCTTATTGGTGGTGCAAATTCAATAAGAATTGTTACGGCGGTGTTAAAGCGCTCGGTCACCCCGATTCTCGTAAGTCAAAACTGAAACCGAATTCTTTGAGGCAAATTCAATGAAGTGGCATGTTAAGTTTCCACAGAGTGGTGGCGTCGTCAATTGGGCGAGAGCCATGGTCATCGCGCTTGTCGCCACGCTGACAGCCTGTGGTGCCGGGGACGGGGACTCCTCATCCAACTCCAGTTCGTCCAGCAGCTCTTCGTCCAGCAGTTCTAGCAGTTCTTCGTCCAGCAGCTCCAGCAGTTCTTCTTCTAGCAGTTCGTCCTCCAGCAGCTCCTCTTCCAGTTCAAGTGGCGGCGGCTCGATTGGCATCCAGATTGAAGCTGAGTCGTTGAATGCGCAAGCATCTGACGGTTACATGATCGAAAGTTCCACCACCAACCCCAGTCACCAGTGGGTCGGTTATTTCGCATCCGGCAGTTACCTGTGTTACGACGATATCGACCTCGGCGGCGCCAGCAGTATCGATTTCCAATACGCACGGGCGGGCGGTCATGCGAGCTTTAAAATTGTCGCAGGCAACCCCGATAGCGGTCAGGTTCTCGCCGAGCATCAACCGCCAGCCACCGGTGGCTGGTCTACCTTTGACTCTATGAACGTGGGGTTTGATACCAGTATTCAAGGGCGGTATCAATTATGTTTCGTGGGTTCGCTGGGGTCGGGAATATTCAACCTCGATCACTTTACGTTAAGCGACCAGCAAGGCACCAATACCGGCCCGATCAATCTCGACAGCGGCGAGATTCCAAACGGGCCCGCGGTCGCGCCTATTAGCGTCCAGGGCAGTCAAGTCCTGTTTGGCGGCCAACCCGGCAGCATCGCCGGCATGAGCCTATTTTGGTCCACCGGCGGCGAGGGTGCGCCTTTTTACACCAAAGAAACTGTCAAGGCACTGAAAGACGAGTGGGGCGCCAAGTTGGTGCGCGCCGCCATGGGAGTCGATTCGGACTGGGGCAGCCCAGACGACCCGATGACCGGCTACACCAGCAGCGAAGAGAATAAAATCCTTAATACTTTAATGGTCACTGAAGTGGTCAACGCGGCGATCGAAACCGGCATGTACGTCATTATCGATTGGCATACCCACCACGGCGAGCAGCACACCGCCGCCGCGATAGAATTCTTTACGCAAATGGCAACCAAATATGGCGAATACGATAACGTTATCTACGAAATTTATAACGAACCGTTGCACGTCAGTTGGAGCGACACGATTAAGCCTTACGCCGAGCAGGTGATTGGGGCAATCCGTGCGGTGGACCCGGATAACCTGATTATTGTCGGGACGCCCGCTTGGTCACAAGACGTCGATGCGGCCTCTTTCGACCCAATTACCTCGTTCAACAATATTGCCTACACCTTGCATTTTTACGCTGGCACCCATACTGGGTTTCTTCGAGAGAAAGCCACCACCGCCATGGCCAACGGTATTGCTTTGTTCGCAACCGAGTGGGGCACAGTGAACGCCGACGGTGACGGCGGCGTCGCACACGCAGAGGTCGACGTCTGGATGCAGTTTCTGCGAAACAACAATATCAGTCACGCTAACTGGTCGCTTTGTGATAAAGCCGAGGGTTCGGCGGCATTGGTGCCAGGTGCCAGCCCCAACGGCAACTGGAGCGACAGTGACCTCACGGAGTCGGGGAAAAAAGCGAAAAGCATCATCCAGTCTTGGTAATCGCACCTCCTAAAAAGGCAGGCTAAGGCCTGCCTTTTTTTATGCGCCGAACATGGCGCAGTGTCAATTTCAATGGCGACGCGCTAAGAGGGTGACAATGATCGCCGTTAACGCTTTGCGGACGGTTCGACCTAAATCACCTGAAGAGCTTGCGACCTGTGTTAATGTCGGGTTTTGTGTCGAGGTTCAACCTGTGGCTTAGCGCAACTTTGCCCAAGGCGCGCATTAAGCCACGCGTTGTAAACTGCATACGGAAAATAAGTTGACAGCCTATAAGAGGCCATTAACATAGCGCCCTCCAACCGGGGATATACGAGAGTGGTGTTATGAACGATCTACGACATGATTGGTCGCGTGAGGAAGTGGTCTCACTTTTTGAGCAACCGTTTAACGATCTGCTGTTTCTTGCGCAGACGACCCACCGCCGTCATTTCGACCCGAATAGTGTGCAAATCAGCACCCTGTGTTCGATCAAAACCGGCGCCTGCCCCGAAGACTGTGCCTACTGCCCTCAAAGCGCGCGTTACGACACCGGGCTCGAGCGCGAGAAATTAATGGCCATTGACAAAGTGGTCGAAGAAGCCAAGAAGGCGAAAGCGTCAGGCGCTACCCGTTTTTGCATGGGCGCCGCGTGGCGATCACCAAAAGCCCGCGATATGCCCTATGTTCTGGGCATGGTCGAGCGCGTAAAAGCGCTCGGGCTGGAAACCTGCATGACTCTGGGCATGCTCGAGCCCGCCCAGGCCGAAGCGCTCGCCGAGGCGGGCCTCGATTACTACAACCACAACCTGGATACCTCTGAGGCGTTCTACGAGAAGATCATCACCACCCGCACCTACCAGGATCGCTTAGATACCCTCGCCGCAGTGCGCGTGGCGGGCCTAAAAGTATGTTCTGGTGGCATAGTCGGCATGGGCGAGACCGTGGACGACCGCGCCGCTTTGCTGATGCAGCTTGCCAACCTGCCCGAGCACCCCGAGTCCGTGCCGGTTAACATGCTGGTGCGCGTCGCTGGCACGCCTATGGCCGAGCAACGCGAATTGGACCCTTTCGATTTTATTCGGACCATAGCCGTTGCCAGAATCATGATGCCGCGTTCGTATGTGCGCTTATCGGCGGGCAGAGAAGAAATGAACGAGCAGACCCAAGCGCTCGCGTTTGCCGCCGGCGCCAATTCCATTTTCTACGGCGAAAAACTGCTGACTACGCCAAACCCAGAGGCGAGCAAAGATATGCAGCTTTTGACGCGTTTAGGGATGCGTCGCGAAACTCTGCAAGCTCACGAACCCGAGGACGCCCAACAGCAAATGCTCTATCAGGCGTTGCGCGAGGCGCGAAGCGAACAGCGTTTTTACGATGCCACAAAAAACTAGAAGTCGTCCGGCCGCGCGCGGCTGACGCTTGCTTTCGATGAACCTCGATGAAGCTCTGAAACACCGTCTGTCCGAACGCAGGCGCCAGTGCCGCTATCGCGTCCGTCAAACCGTGGATTCGCCGTCGGCTTCGGTGGTGCGCCGCGGCAATAAACAGTTGCTGAATTTCAGTAGCAACGATTATCTCGCGCTCGCCAATCATCCCCGTGTGAAGGCGGTTTATGCACAAGCGATCACTGAGTTCGGTGTCGGCAGTGGTGCGAGCCATCTGGTCTGCGGGCACAGCCGCTATCATCAACGACTCGAGCAGGCGCTGGCCGAATTCACGGGTCGCGAGCGGGCGTTATTGTTCTCTACCGGGTACATGGCCAACCTCGGCACGATAAACGCTTTGGTGGGGCGGGGCGACCTGGTGTGTCAAGATAAACTCAACCACGCGTCTCTTCTGGACGGTGGCTTAATCTCGAGGGCCGAACTCCAAAGGTTCAATCACAATGACACGGGGCATCTCCAAACGCGACTTCAGGCGTCTCAGGCGCGGCAAAAGTTGATTGCGGTGGATGGTGTGTTCAGCATGGATGGCGATTTAGCACCGCTGCCTGCGATTGTCGAGGCGGCCCGCCTAAACGATTCCTGGTTGATGGTGGACGATGCGCACGGGTTCGGGGTGCTCGGCGAAAACGGTGGCGGCACAGTCGAACATTTCGGTCTGAACGGCGACCAAGTGCCGGTATTGATGGCGACCTTAGGTAAAGCGCTCGGGTGTTTCGGGGCGTTTGTCGCAGGCTCTGAAACCTTAATCGAAGCCTTAATCCAATTCTCCCGCCCTTATATTTATACCACCGCTATGCCGCCTGCCGTAGCGGCCGCAGCTTTGACAAGCCTTGAGATTGTTCGAACCGAGCCGCAACGGCGTGAACATTTAAAAGGGTTGATTGAGACTTTCAAATCACGCGCACGCCAAATCGGACTTAACTTGCTGGACTCGCAAACGGCGATTCAACCCTTAATGCTCAACGACGATTTTACGGCTTTAAAAGTTGCCGAGGCGCTCGAGCGCGAAGGTATGTGGGTGAGCCCCATCCGACCGCCCACCGTGCCAGAGGGCACCGCGCGCCTGCGGATAACACTCACCGCCGGCCACACTCAAAAAGACATAGAGCGGTTGCTGGCGGCACTCGATAAAACATTGACGCGGGGCGACTGAGTGAGCGCGTTCCATACTCGCCGAGACTATGCGCACTTACCCAAGCTTGTGCTGCTGCACGGCTGGGGCAGTCACAGCGGCGTCTGGGCGCCGATGCTACGCGCTTGGCCCGGGAGCTCGGAGGCGTGGGATCTGCCAGGGTTCGGCACTGCCGAAGACAGCCGTGTGAGTGTCAACACGTGGCTTCGCCAGAGCGTTGCGCGTTTGCCGCCAAACTGCGTATTAGTCGGTTGGTCGCTAGGGGGTATGTTGGCAAGCGCCCTTGCCGCACTTGCGCCCGAAAAAGTCCGGGGGCTCGTTACGGTTTCGACCAATGCCAGCTTTGTGCAAACGCCAAGCTGGCGCTTTGCGATGTCGGGCGAAACCTTCGCGGAATTCTGTCGTGCGTTTCGTGCCGACGCCGATAAAACCTTCAAACGATTTTGTGCTTTGCAGTCCCAAGGAGACAGCGAGCAGCGAGCCGTTAGAAGCGCGTTGGCGCATTATGCGCCAGCCGCGCATCAAAAAGATCTTTGGGCAGAGTCGCTCGATTGGCTTGGTGAACTTAACCATGAAGCCTTGCTTGTGGACCCGCCTTTGCCGAGTTTGCATATTTTTGGCGACGGCGATGCGTTGGTGCCTGTCGCCGCGGCCAAGCAATACCCGGCACACCCAAAAACCCACATAGCCGTCATTGACCAGGCGGGTCATTGTCTGCCGATATCTCGCCCCGAAATTCTCGCCGCAAAGATAGCCGCGTTCGTCGACGGGCTTGTGCCTATTGCCAAAGCGAGGATTGCGTGCTCGTTCACACGCGCCGCACGAGCGTACGACCAAGCGGCGTTTATCCAAAAGAGGGTCGCTCGGAATTTACTGGGCAATATCCAGCACAAACTCGAAGGCGTTTGGTTGGATTTAGGGTGCGGCACAGGGAATTTACAAAATCAAATGCC
>CAZING010000033.1:17002-22935 GCA_964540505.1 uncultured Cellvibrionaceae bacterium
CGTGCGCTTTTAGGCGTCGGCTTCGAGCTAGACACGTTCGAATTAAAAACGGAAGTGGATTGGCAGCCGGACTTTATTGCGATCCTTAAAAACTTAAAAGCGATAGGCGCTCACAATATGAATCAGGGCCGCAAACCCGGGATGAGCACGCGAAAAAGTTTGGTGGTACTCGAGCGGGCCTACCGGCAATTTCAGGCGGAAGATGGGCGCTGGCCTGCGACTTACAGCGTTGTGTACTTGCAGGCGAAAAAACCATGAAAAATACCTATTTCGTGACAGGTACGGATACAGGCGTCGGCAAAACCCTGATCAGTGCGGGTTTTTTGACACTGGCTCACAAGCAGGGGCAGAAAGCATTTGGTCTTAAGCCGGTCGCGGCGGGCGCCGAGCTTGTGCAGGGTTTGCTTCGAAATGACGACGCTTTGCTCTTGCAGAAACACAGCTCCGTGGCCTTGTCTTACGAGGAGATAAACCCGGTGGTGCTGCGCGAGCCGGTTGCTCCACACATCGCCGCCGCACGCGAAGGCAAACGCTTGGTTTTGTCGCAGCTCGAAGGTCGGGTGCGCGGTGCGCTCTTACACCAGGCCGACCTTCGACTTATTGAAGGTGCCGGTGGTTGGCGGGTGCCTTTGGCCGACGGCGAATTTCTCTCAAGCTTGCCGGCGCGGCTGCACTGCCCGGTGATACTGGTGGTGGGGATGCGCTTGGGCTGCTTGAACCATGCATTGCTGAGCGTTGAAGCCATAAGGCGCGACGGTTTGGCTTTGGCGGGTTGGGTTGCGAACTCTCTATCGGCTGAGCTGCCGTGTCTTGAACAGAACTGGCGCACGCTCGCCGATTTAATTGACGCACCCTGTATGGGACGGGTGCCATTTTTGCCAAACGCTTCGGCGGCTTCGGTGGCGGACCATCTGCACCTTCCCTCAAGCTTCGATTTTCCTAGAAGTTGAACTTGGGTACAATGCCCGTCTTTTTTACAGGCACCTCCAGACCATGTCAGAGAAGCTGCAACAACGTATCGATCAACGGCGCACTTTCGCCATCATCTCTCACCCGGATGCCGGTAAAACTACGATCACTGAAAAGCTGCTGCTGCTTGGCAATGCGATTCAGCTGGCGGGGTCGGTCAAAGGCAAGCGCGGCCCCCACGCGCGCTCGGATTGGATGACCATGGAGCAAGAGCGAGGGATTTCGGTGACCTCCTCGGTGATGCAATTTCCCTACAAAAATCGCATCGTGAATCTGCTGGACACCCCGGGGCATGAAGACTTCTCGGAAGACACCTACAGAACCTTAACCGCCGTGGATTCGGTGCTGATGGTGATCGACGGTGCGAAAGGGGTGGAGGACCGGACCATTAAGTTAATGGAGGTCTGCCGCTTACGCGACACGCCGATTTTGTCGTTCATAAACAAAATGGACCGCGATATACGCGACCCCATCGACGTCTTAGATGAGATAGAGGCGGTATTGAAAATCGCCGCAGCGCCGGTCAATTGGCCGATCGGCATGGGCAAAGAGTTTAAAGGCGTCTACAACCTCTACACCGACACCATCCATGTTTACAGTTCCGGGCACGGCTCGAGCGCAGCACCGGATATAAAAATCCAGAACCTGGACAGCCCCGAGGCGGATCGGTTACTTGGGGTATACGCCGATGAAGTCCGAAATGAAATCGAGTTGGTACGAGGCGCGACCCACAAGTTCGACCTAAAGGCGTATTTAAAAGGCGAATTGACGCCGGTATTTTTTGGCACAGCGTTGGGGAATTTCGGTGTGCGGGAGATGCTTGACGGTTTCGTCGAATGGGCGCCAGGCCCGCTTGCGCGCGAGGCCGATACGCGGTTGGTTACCGCCAATGAAGAAAAGTTCTCCGGCTTCGTTTTCAAAATTCAAGCGAATATGGATCCAAAACACCGCGATCGGATCGCCTTTATGCGGGTGTGCTCAGGGCTCTACGAGCAAGGCATGAAGCTGCGCCATGTGCGCATCGGCAAAGACGTGCGAATCTCCGACGCGGTCACTTTTATGGCAGGCGACCGCGCCACGGTGGAATTGGCGGTCTCCGGCGATATTATCGGTCTGCACAATCATGGCACCATACAAATCGGCGACACTTTCACCGAAGGCGAATCGCTTAAATTCACCGGCATCCCCCATTTCGCACCGGAACTTTTTCGCCGAATTCGCCTGAAAGATCCACTGAAAGCCAAACAGTTGCAAAGAGGTCTGCAACAATTGTCGGAAGAGGGTTCGACGCAGGTCTTTTACCCACTCAATAACAACGACATAATCGTGGGCGCGGTGGGTGTTCTGCAGTTTGAAGTGGTTGCCTACCGACTGAAAGATGAATATAAAGTCGAAGCCCAGTACGACAATGTCAACGTTGCCACGGCTCGCTGGGTGGAATGTGACGATGCCAAAAAGATGGAAGAATTCAAACGAAAATGCGCGGACAACCTCGCCATAGACGGGGGTGGGCATTTGACCTATCTGGCACCGACGCGCGTGAACCTGTCCCTGAGCGAAGAGCGCTATCCCGACGTCCGCTTTTTCGCCACTCGAGAGCACTGACAACTTTTATTTCGGTCGAACGCGCCTCGCAACAGGCGCGAGCCAATCCGTATTGCCAGGCGCGAGTGGGCCATTCAACAAAAAACACCTTTCCCTAAAATTCGGTTCCAAGTGCAGCCCGCTTGGGAATAAGAACAACTTTTAACCATTCAATTGGTAATTGCCCGAGCTTCGTCTAGATTTAAAGAAGCAGGGTGCGAATGCCCGTGTTCCTACCGTCCTTTCGAAATTCAGGGCGGGGTTTGCCCTGAAAACAAACACCCGTAGCTCTAAAACCTTCCGGCGATTTCCATGGCGTACGAGATTTTATTGTTGGGCGATGCACTTTCACCGTTGAGCGCAAAGGTGCAAGCCCACTTCAATGCCGATCATATAGCGACGGTCGATCGCTTGGGCGAGGCTTTGTCGGAAAAGAATTATCGCGTGTTAGTCGTAGATGCTATGGGTTGGAGCAAGGTCGACATGGAATTCTGTCAGACTTTGTTCAATATCGAACAGATAAACGGCGTTCCTGTCATTCTCTTATGTTCAACTTTGGATTTAAAAGACAAATTAAGGGCGTTTGATATAGGGTGCGATGACCTTATTGACGGTACCCGTGCGCTGGATGAGGTGTGCGCGAGAATAAACAAGAGCATCTTCCATCGCATTGCCACCGAGCAGCTTAGCCAGAGGCTGCTGGCAGTGACAGAAACCGTGCAATCGGCCCTCACCGATGCCGATGAAAGCGCCAAGACGATTCAGTTTCTTTTGCAAATTCATCAGTGCGACAATCTGGATCAGCTCGGGCAGTTGCTTTTCGCAACTACGGAACGTTACCGGCTGTCGTGCAGTCTGCAAATGCGCACCGAAATGGGCATTAAAGATATGGAGGCCAACGGCATGGCCAAGGATCTTGAATCGCAACTGTTGACCCAACTGCGTAACCGAGGACGTTTTGTCGATTTTGGTAAGCGCACCATCGTGAACGTCGACCGGGTGAGCTTGTTGATTCGCAATATGCCGACCGACAACCCCAATGGCTATGACGCGTTAAAAGCCAACATCACCTGCCTTTTACAGGGGGTTAACGCCCGCATTATTGCGCTGGAAGACCAGTTCAGCTTAATGCAAGAGAAGGAATCCCTGCGGCAATTGGCGAACGACGCGCGCCAAGTGATCGATTCCCTTAAAGTTGCGATTCAGGCCGCGACCCAAGACATCCATCACCAAGTAACCCTGTCGTCCGATCAACTGCAGCGGCAGCTATCCAGCCAGTTGCAAACCAACAAAGACGATCCATCGCTCCAGAAGATAACCGCAAACTTAATGACCGCAATTCGTCGGGCGCTTGACGAAGGCCTCAACGCCGACGAATTGTTTATGAGACTCGAAAAGGCCATCGAGCGGTCATTGCGCGCTACGAGCGAGCCGGCACGCCAACTGCGCCAACCACCGGATCGCGACCCTCTCGTCAAAACGCCATAAGTTCTTGTTGGCCCGTTCAGACTTTCACAACGCGAAGATGAACGTTCTGGCGAAGCGAACAGCTACCGAAACTTGCTACAGCCCACTAGCAAGTCGCCCTTCGCGTAGACCCCAAATAAGAAGCCCTAAGCCATTGGCGCTCTTATACAGCCGAGCCGCGGAGTTTAAAAAATCGGTTTGTCGAATGGCGGCCTGTGCGCCTTATACCCCCCGCTTGGGGCCAGCGGGCGCGTCAGTGAAGGGCCTCACTCACCCGCTTATCCTGAGTCAGGTAAAGGTTGAAATGCTGAACTAGACTCATAAATGAGCCGCCATGCTCACCACGGCAAGCACGGTTTGTGCTCTATGGCCGGTATTACGGTTTCTCAACTGAATAGACTATGGTCGCTATTGGATGCTAGAAGAATCGGGAAGCTTGGGCTCTGACGCGCAGAGCAACAAAGACCTCGTTTGGGATCTTGATTTGTTCTCCCAGCGAAAGCGCGCTCATGAATTTGTATTGAATTTCGAGAATAAGCTCTGCGTCTTCTCCGGCTCGGTACGCCAGTTGTATACGAACTACAATATTTTTATGCCGGCGGAAGAGCGCAGCCGTTTGGTCATCCTGCCGAACCCTTATGCGCACCACGATATTTTCCAAAACATCCCCGACGAAGCCGTTGAGCCCACCGGATTGTACATAGTGCCGGGCGCCAACGGAGAGTTGATGTTGCGGATTCCGCTGCGCAGCAAAGAGGAGCCCTTTCGTGCTGTACCTCTGCAAGTGGGGTTCCGCTTGGTCAACCAGCGCCGACCCAAACACCTGCCCATTTTGCCCGTGCTTGTAAAAGGCGACTTGCGTGAGTTGGACGCCCGAACGCCTTGTCTGCACCTGCATGCGTTGTCATTAAAAACGGTTGATATGCTGTCGGTACTCGAGGTCAACGATATTAGGCGGGTTATTCTCGACAGGCTTTCGACCCTGAATTGATAAGCGCTACGAAAGACTCACAAAGCCTTCGAAGCGCTTGTGAGTCTTTACGGCTTCAGCGAATGCGAAATACCACGGGGACGCTGAACGCGAACGTGTCTTCAGAGATTGACGCGGGAACCGCAGGGTAGGGGCTTGCCCTTTTGACCGCTTTAAGTGCTGCGTCGTCCAGCAGTTTGTGTGGGCTAGACTCTTCGATCTGAACCTCGACCACCTTGCCCGAACGGTCGATAACCACCAATAGCCGCACGGTGCCTTCGTATTCGTTGCGCAGCGCGCGGCGCGGGTATTCGGTATAGCCGCTGGTCCAGCGTGTGAGCTTTGAGATATACAACTGCTGATCCAGCAAGGCTTCGGCGGTTAAGGCCTCCTCGTCATCGTCGTCCAGGATCGAGTCGTTTTCGAAAAGATCCGCCTCAGAAACCAAACCCGGGCCTTTCGTGGACGCGGTGCTTTCGGACCCCTCGGCTTCGTCCTGACCTTCAGAGGCGTCCGGGCTTGTCGTGAGTTCGGCCGCGTCGCCGCCTGTGGTCGCCAACTCTGGGTCTGAGTCGTTGGCGACGGTGCCAGCGGCGACCCTTGTCTCGGCAGGCTCGTCTTGCTCTGCAGAGGCTTCGGCCAGAGCCGCTGTGATGGCTCTTATCCGCTCTGGAAGCGGAATGGTGGCGATATACAACCGTGTTAAATCGCCGGATATCTCGCCGCCGGCGAGCAGGTTGTTTTTAAAGGAGGTGGAAAGAGGTACCGGACCTACCCAGGTGCGCAACAGCAAATCAAAAAAGCTTGGGTCGGAAATGCTTCCCAAAAGATGACCGTCAACCAGAATGCGAAGCCCGGCGTCGTTTTTTTCAATTCTAAGGTTGTCCCCTATACGCAAATTAAATTTTAGACTTTTTGTTTATTTGGGCATGTTGTCGGGGGG
>CAZING010000034.1:0-4251 GCA_964540505.1 uncultured Cellvibrionaceae bacterium
GGCAGCAGCACCAGGGACGGGTACTTGCGACTAACAAATAGGTGCAACTTCCCCCCACTGCACCAAGCCGCCATTACTTCCCAAGAAAGTCGCACCACCTCCCCCCAACCCACCTCAAAGTACACATGACAACGGGAAGCGTGATCAGCCCCTAACGCGCTTGGCGCGAAAAGCAAAAGAAGCAGAACGCGCCATTCTCGCCGCCCCGAGTTAATTCTGGAACTTGGACTCAGTTAAAGCAGCTGCTTGTGAAAGTCATCAAAAGTGTGACATTTTTCAAGATGTCGAACGTTAGTGCTATATAGAGGATCGAACCGCACGGCAAAGTGCGTTTTTTGCGGCTACATTCAAATACATGCTAAGGCGTTCTGTAAACAGATTGTCAAATTGAGATTCTAGAATTGCCTAAACCCACATTCAGACATTTAAAAACTTATGCAAGATTATTTGGAAGATTTATTGGAAGTGCTACTGACGGATGAAGACGCGGACCAGGACGAATACATAGACGAATGCGCGCATGTTTAGCTTTCTGTAGAAATGCACGGCAAAGCCCTGTTAAACCGCTTATTGCTTTTCTAAAGAATCAGGTCCCTCGTCGGCGTCCGTTCGCTTCGGTTGGCATTTATGTCTATTGCCTGCCAATCTTATTGCATGTGCTCTTACCCTGCGCTGTCCGAGTGTTCACGGTGGCGATATTGTTTGCATTGAACTCGATGAGAGTATGGCAAAGAGATGATCTACAACGAACGAGATACGGCGCAGGCGGTGATGTTTTTAGGCCGAAACGGCGTGGTAAAAGAGTTGCTGTTTCCCGAATTTCAATCGATTTTGGACGGCTTCGTACCCTTGGAGGATTGGTCTGAGCGGACCGCCAAAGCGGTCTATCTGGAACTTAACAATGCTTTTTGCGCCACCGCTGCGGTGTTTTTCACACTGAGCTTTGATAGACGCGGTGCTGTCGAACGCTTATGGAACCTCCCTTTACTCGATCTTGCGCGCACCTCAGCCAGAGGCCCCGATATGGGCGCAGGGCCGATCCGCTTAGTGTGCCAGTCTCAATGCCCGGTGGCGCTGTTTAAAGACTTTCTATGGAACCCGGATTTAAAGCCCGGCGGCAGTCATCTGGTTCAGATAAAAAAGGCATTGAAACGCAATAAACTGAACCTTGTTTTTAAACTCGACCCCAATAACACGAGCGGCGCCAATGGCGGCGGCTTATCGAGCGAACAAATGCGCGAAATGAGCCAGCGCATGGGCGAGAGCTATAAAAAGGAGTTGCGCGATCACATTGCGCAACTGTTGAAGGACCAGCGGTTGCAGATAGCGACTATGTCGGCCGATAAAGATCAGGCTGTGAATGAGGTAAGGCTCGAGTATTTAAAAAAATTTGAATTGCTGCAGAATCAACTCGAGATAAAAACCCATCTTCTGGAGGAGACGTTGCAGCAAAATGACGAGCTCAATAGAATGGTGGCGGGGCAGGTTCAAAAGATCGAGGGGCTACGCGAGTACTTCGAGCGCAAGCTTGAACGCGGCCAAGGTGCCGATTCGGCACTGCTCGAGGCGGTAAGAAGAGAGAGTGAATTGGAAGCACAAACGAAAATCGAACTCGCCATGCGCGAGGCGCAAGAGCACATCCGCATGAAAGACACGGAGCTCATCTTTCGGCGCGAGCACGAAGAGGCCTTAGAGAAAGAACTTAAGGCGTTGCGTGACGAGAGCCAGCAGTTAATTGAAAACGGCGGCGATTTCGTTTTGGAAGCTTTAAGCCGTAAGGGCGTCAACTTTGTGACCTACCAGCCAGGCGCGGGCCATATCACCATTCCGTTAACGCAAATTCCGTTATTTATGGAAAGTCCCATGGCGTTTACCGCGGGCTATTGCGGCGTCAGCGAGAAGCACTACGCCCTTTGGTTAAAGCATTATAAAACACCACTATGTCAGGCGGTGGTTGGCAAAAATCGGCTTTGCGGTGCCGACCTCGAGCGCATTTCGAATCCAGTGGAGTTTGTCGACGGCGAGAGCAATTACTGCCACAAACACAACCGTTTGAAGAGCTTGCGCGCGGTGAAATCCTAAACCTCAGGCTGACGCAATGGCCCCGTTATTGCCCGACAACTGGCACTCGTTAGATCTGGGCACCATCGCCAGGCTCGCACCTGTCGAGAAACTTAATTGGCCTATTGCCGCGGCCAAGTCTATAGACGTTTGGGTTAAGCGCGAAGACCTTCTGCACCCGCTGCTCGGCGGCAATAAATTCTATAAATTGTATTTCCACCTTCGCGAAATGACCCGTCAACGCAAGCGAAGACTTTTGACCTTTGGCGGTGCTTGGTCCAACCATATCGCTGCGGTGGCTGCGATCGGGCAGATGTTAAACCTAGAGACGGTCGGTGTCATTCGTGGCGAGGCGCCTCGCGTATTAAGCCTCACGCTCGAGCGTGCCCAGCGCCAAGGCATGCGACTTTGCTTTATCAGTCGCAGTGATTATCGAGCAAAAGACACCGTTCGTGTGCTGCAGGCGCTCCAAGGTAAAGGCGCAAGCGCCGAACACCTGGATGCGTTCGAACAAACGACTTATATCGTTCCTGAAGGGGGTGGGGATGCTTTAGGCGCCCGAGGCTGCCAAGTTTGGGCCGAGGCCGCGCTACAGCTCTGTCCTGTTACGCCCGACCACATTTGCGTGGCGACCGGTACCGGTGCGACTGTCGCAGGGGTTTTCTCGGCAGCACCCACGGCGCGCACCCACGGGTTTCTGGCGCTAAAAGGCCGAGCCGATGAACTCGAAAGGATGCGCACCAAAGTTTTGGCGCTCGCGGGTGAATTAATGCCCGACAGCAAGCGGAGTTTTGGCAATCCTCAAGGTTTTGTTTTGCAAACTGACTATCATTACGGAGGGTATGCGAAGTGGCCAGCCGAACTCGGTGTCTTTGCGCGACAATTCGTCGAGCAAACGGGCCTGCCTTTGGATAAGGTTTATACTGCCAAGCTATTTGCCGGTCTGGCAAATGAAATTGAAACCGGTGGTATTAAAGGAGGGTCGCATGTTCTTGTGTTGCACACCGGCGGCTTGCAGGCAGGTGGCATCTGAATTTTTTTAAGTGCGAGGTCCGCGTGAATCCATCATGAGTTCAGTTTCTGGAGCCAATTTCGACTTTATGAACGAGGCGCTAAAAATGGCGCGCTCTTTTGTGCCATTAACCGCTATGCGTCCCGGTTTTTTGGAGCACCTTTTCAAAGAAGCAAAAATCATATTTTTGTGCCCGGGCGATGTCCTGTTTCAGCGCGGAGACCAAACCGCCCGTCATTTCTATTTGTTAAGCGGGCAATTGGAGAACATTTTTGCATCCGGCCATTCGGAACTTATCCGGGCTTTTGAGGCGGTCAATCCGATTACCGAAGAGCTGCCGCGCCCCTGTACCTCAGTCGCGACCACAGATGCCACCATTATCAGTTTCGATTCCGACCGTCTCGACTGTATCTTAAGTTGGAGCCAGATCGCCGAGTATTTACGCGGCGTGTTGTGCGCAAAACGCGATTTAGATGAAGATATAGAATGGATTGAAACCGTATTGAGTTCGAATTTGTTCTATAAAGTGCCCCCTGTAAATGCCGAGCGAATCATCAGCAACACACAGCCGGTAGTGGTCGGTGCCGGTGAGGTGATTATCCGCGAGGGCGAGATCGGCGACTGTTGCTATTTCATCAAAGACGGCACAGCCGAAGTCACCCGCAAAGAGCATGACAACACCACACTTAAACTGGCGCAGATCGGCCCCGGCCGATGCTTTGGTGAGGACGCGCTGGTCTATGAAACCTTGCGCAACGCAACGGTCACCATGACCACCGATGGCGTACTAATGAAGCTCAGCAAAAGCGATTTCAAACACCTGTTGACCGAGCCCGCCATTGAGGAAATCACCGAACAAGGCATGTCGGATGTGCTTGAGCCTATTGTGATGATCGATGTGCGCACGCAAGAGGAGTACGAAAAAGGTCATCTCGCGCTCGCTGTCAATATTCCTTTGCATTTATTGAGCGTCAAACAACGGTTGCTGCGCGAACATATCCCTTATGTTCTTTACTGCGATACCGGAAGAAGAAGTAAGGCCGCCGCCTTTTTGTTGGCGAAACAAGGGTACAATACTGTCGCTCTTAAGGGCGGCTTGGTCGGCGCGCAAATGCAATATCAGGTCGTTACCGATTTCAGCTACGTTTTACGCAATGGTCAGGTGGCCAAAGCTTAAA
>CAZING010000034.1:4351-22695 GCA_964540505.1 uncultured Cellvibrionaceae bacterium
GTCGTTACCGATTTCAGCTACGTTTTACGCAATGGTCAGGTGGCCAAAGCTTAAATCGGCGCCATTGGGTTAATCACGTTGATGGCATGGCCCCAGTTACGTCCAGTTCATCCGCTTTGTGTCGACGGTGAACTTTACGAAGAGCTTGCGAGCCAGGATAATGCTTTTTTTAGCGACGGGGTTACCCTATGAGTCAATTTGCATGTATTGGTTTGGTTGGGCGTATCGGCAGCGAGTCCGCGTACTACTCGCTGCAGCGCCTGATCCTGTTCTTGCAAAAGAAAGGCGTTGAAATCCTGCTGGACAGAGAAACCACCGAGTACATGCCTAACCTGCACGGTCTGCCACTGCTCTCCCGAGAAGAACTGGCGAGCCGGTGCGACCTTGCGATTGTGGTAGGGGGCGACGGCAGTCTGCTAAGCAGCGCGCGCTCTATGTGCAAGACCGGCGTTCCGGTGCTGGGCATTAATCGCGGTCGTTTGGGGTTTTTGACGGATATTTCACCCGAGGAGATCGAGCGCAAGGTCGAACCCGTGCTGGCTGGGAACTATCTCTCGGAGTACCGTTTCCTACTGGATATGAAGCTCTACCGCGACGGCGAGCTTCTCGGCGAGGGTTGCGCGCTTAACGATGTCGTGCTCCATCCCGGGCGATACATCCGCATGATCGAGTTCGAGCTCTACATCAACAATGAATTCGTTTACCGACAACGGTCTGACGGGCTGATCATCTCCACGCCCACCGGTTCCACTGCCTATGCGTTGAGCGTCGGCGGACCCATCATGCACCCCGATCTCGACGCCGTAGTGCTGGTGCCATTGAACCCGCACACGCTAAGCAGCCGTCCGATTGTGGTTCACGGCGCCTCTGAAATTCGAATGATTATCGGGGATCAAAGGGACATCAACCCCCACGTCACCTGTGACGGTCAGACGCACATCGAAACCCAGTCTGGCGATGAACTGGTGGTTAAGAAAAAACCCGAGACCATTTGTTTGATCCACCCCGAGGATCACGATTTCTATGAGGTTTGCCGCACCAAGCTTGGCTGGGCGTCCCATATGGGGGGCCATTTGCTCTGACCGATGACCGACGCAAGGTTCGCTATTAATCCGCAAGGTTACGATATTATTGGCGATGTTCATGGCTGCGCAAACACGCTCGTTAAGTTGCTGTCGCGTTTGGGTTTTCGGGATGTGAACGGTGTCTACCGACACGAAAAACGTCTAGCCGTGTTTCTCGGAGATATAGTCGACCGCGGGCCTCATATTCGTGAGGCGCTTCATATAGTCAAAAACATGGTCGATGCCGGCCACGCCGCTTGCCTAATGGGGAATCATGAATACAATGCGATTGGCTATACCACGCGCTTGGAAGACCAGAGCGGCGGCTACCTGCGCGAGCACAACGCTCGGCACAATCGCCTGATAGCAGAGACGCTCGCACAGTTTGCGAGCTTTCCAGAAGAGTGGCGAGAGTTTCTCGAATGGTTCAAAACCTTGCCTTTATTTATGGAATTTCCGGGCTTTCGGGCGGTACACGCCTGTTGGGATCAACAATTGATCAGCGAGTTTAAGCGTCGATACGATACCAACGTGGTGGATATGGCGTTTCTGACAGCGTCCAAAAATAAAACCACCTTCGCGGGAAGGTTTATGGACCGACTTACCCGAGGAACCGACCTGCGCTTGCCTCCGGGCGTTGTGGTACGAGGGGTAGACGGTTACGAGCGCACGGTGTTTCGAACCAAATTCTGGTCCCAAAACCCTGAATGCTACCGCGACGTGGTGTTTCAACCGGACCCCTTGCCAGACACAGTGGCGAGCCGAGCGCTAAATTCCGATGAAAAAGCCCAGTTGCTGCATTACCCAGCAGACGCGGTTCCGGTTTTTTTCGGTCATTATTGGCTGCAAGGCAAACCGCGACCTCTTTTAAAAAACCTGGCCTGCCTCGATTACAGCGCCGTCAAATACGGGCGCTTGGTGGCCTATCGCTATGATGGGGAGGCGACGTTGAGCGCGAATAAATTCCTATGGGTCTACGTGGACCCGGAGTCAAACGATTGAAAAACCCTTCTGCAACAACACCAACACAAAACCAGAAGGTCGCGAGCCGATGAGCGATGAGTTTGTATCCGTAGCCCGGTTTCCCGCCAGTTACAACATCTCTGCGTTGCTGGTGCATTTTGCTGAAAACGGTGTGACCTATAAGCTGGAGGAGGACGGTTCCGGTCAAGTTTTGTATGTCACCCGGCCCCATGCGGGCCGTGTTACCCGTTTTCTGGAAAGCCTAAACGCGGGCGAGGCGCCGACCGAGCAACTGCGCGGTGACCAAAGCCCGCTTCGCATCGCTTTGCAGCAGTGGCCGGTTACCGTGGTCATAATGGCGCTGGGCCTGATAGGTTTTCTGATAGCTAGGTACGACCCCGGTCTAAACTTAATCCGCTGGTTCACCTACGTCGACTACAACATAGACGGCCGCAATGTCATCCCGAGATCCTTTTACAGCAGTGTGGTGGACGACTGGCAGTGGTGGCGGCTGGTCACACCCGCATTTTTGCATTTTGGGCTGTTGCATATCATTTTCAATGGGCTTGGGATATGGGAGCTCGGCCGACGATTGGAACTTTTTTTTGGCAAAACGACCTACTGTTTATTGTTTTTGGCCATTGCTCAAATTTCCAATTCCATTCAATACTACTTTTCCGGCAACGCGTTATTCGGTGGTTTGTCGGGTGTGCTTTTTGGCTATGTCGGGTTGATTGCAGTGTTAAATTGGCGGATGCCGGTGGCAATCTTGCGCTTGCCTGTAGGTATGTACGTTGTGGTTTTGTTATGGGCCTTGTTAGGGGTCACAGGCGTTGTTAATAAAGTGTTGGGCATTCAGATGGCAGACGCCGCACACATTGGCGGGCTGTTGTGTGGGGCCATAATAGGCGCAGTTATGCCGCTTCGCAAACCGGGGTAATTATGAACGAGTTGGATTCCTTTCTACACGCCGTCACCCCTGACGTCTACCGAAGGTTTCGGCGCGCGATTGAGTTAAAAAAGTGGCCCGACGGCACACCTTTAAAACCGCAGCAACTGGAAATTTGCATGCAAGCGGTTATCGCCTACGAAATTAAACATCTTCCAGAGTCCGAGCGCACTGGGTTTATGCCACCAAAGAAAGAGCCGTGCAAAGTTGACGACTCCGAAGTTGAAACCGTCCGATGGCGAACAGAAGAGGGTAACTGATATGGCAGCACCGGCGCCGAAGGCGGTCTTCTTACAAGATTATCAAGCTCCCGAGTTTAACGTTAAACACACGGCGCTGCGCTTTGAGTTGCATACCGAGTACACCCTCGTGCACGCTCGGTTGCAGATGGAACGCAGCGGCTCGCACCGCGCCCCGGTAACGCTCTTTGGCTCGGAGTTGGAGCTGGTAAGCCTTATGCTGGACGGTCAGAAGCTGTCTGAAGACCGCTACCAGGTGAGTGATGAAACGCTAAAAGTACAAACAGAAGCCGACCGATTTCAATTGGAAGTGGTCACCCGCATTTACCCGCAAAGTAACAGCTCGCTTGAAGGCCTGTATAAGTCGCGGACCATGTATTGCACCCAATGCGAAGCCGAGGGCTTTCGCAAAATCACCTATTACCCCGACCGACCCGATGTGTTGAGTGTCTTTGATGTGATTATCGAGGCCGATCAGACGCTCTTCCCAGTGTTATTATCGAACGGCAATTTAACCGAATCCGGGCAATTGCCCGGCGGTCGACATTACGCAAAATGGCACGACCCTTACCCTAAACCTTGTTACCTTTTTGCATTGGTCGCCGGCGATCTGGCGTGCGTTGACAGCGACTTTACCACCGCTTCGGGCCGCTCGGTTGCGATTCGAATATACGTCGAAGAAAAAGACTTAAATAAATGCGACTACGCTATTAGCTCGCTAAAAAACGCGATGCGTTGGGATGAACAGGTCTACGGCCGCGAGTATGACCTGGACATCTATATGATTGTCGCCGTGGACGATTTTAATATGGGGGCCATGGAGAACAAAGGTCTCAATATTTTTAATACCTCCTGCGTGCTGGCAAGCCCCGAAACCACAACTGACCAAGCATACCAACGCGTAGAAGGCGTAATCGCACACGAATATTTTCATAACTGGTCCGGCAATCGAGTGACCTGTCGCGATTGGTTTCAGCTCAGTTTAAAAGAAGGTTTTACGGTTTTTCGCGATCAAGAATTTTCGGCCGACATGGGCTCCGCCACGGTTAAACGAGTCGAAGACGTGCAGCAGCTGCGCGCCTGGCAATTTGCCGAAGATGCAGGGCCTATGGCGCACCCAGTAAGGCCCGCATCCTATATCGAGATCAGTAATTTTTATACGTTAACGGTTTACGAAAAAGGCGCAGAAGTGGTGCGCATGATCCGCACTTTAATCGGCTGCGACGCATTTCGAAAAGGCAGTGATCTCTATTTCGAGCGACACGACGGCAGTGCCGCCACCATAGAAGATTTTATTGCCGCGATGAGCGAGGTCTCAGGTTACGACTTCACGCAATTTATGCTTTGGTATTCACAGGCCGGCACCCCGAGCTTGCAAGTTACCGAAGCCTACGACGCAAAGCACCAGACCTACACCTTGATCTTCGAACAAAGCTGCCCGAGCACACCAGGCGCGCGCGAAGAGGACAAAAAGCCTTTTGTAATTCCAGTGAACCTGAGTCTCGTCGGCCCGCAAGGCAATTTGGCTTTGAACCCAGACGAGGCCGATTCGTTTCGCGCGACAGACGATTGCGGTGGCGTGTTTACGCTCTGCCGGAAACGGCAATCGATCACCTTTGTCGGGGTCGAAGAAAAACCGGTGCCGGCATTGCTTCGGGGTTTCTCAGCCCCGGTCAAGCTCGATTTCGCCTACATCGAAGACGACCTGCTGCGTCTGATCGAGTTCGAACGCGACGGCTTTTGTCGTTGGGACGCCTGCGAGAAACTGGCTATTTTGGCGGCGAAGCAAATGTTGAAAGGGTCCGAGGAATCGTCGTTACGGGCGTTGCTGAAAGGGCTGGGCGCTCTTATGCAGCAATCCGACGCGGACCCTGCGATGGTGGCCTTGATGCTGGCAATGCCCTCGGTCAGCTATTTGGGTGAGCAGTTTGAAGTCGTCGACGTCGACAACTTGCACCGGGTGCGCGAAAAACTCTTGCAGGCGGTGGCCGTTGAGTTAGAGGGTGCGCTTTGGCAAACCTACCAGCGGTGCGCCAAAGCGCTGGAAGGCCGCGAAGGTTTCACCGCGGACGTGTTTGCGTTGCGCAGTCTTAAAAACCGCTGCCTCATGTATTTGACGCGTTTATCCGAGCAAGTCTATATAGACGCTTGTTGGCAACAATTTCGCCACAGTCGGGTAATGAGTGATGAGTATTGCGCACTGCAGGCGTTGATCGCCTCGATTAACCCGCAGGTCGAAGCTAAACGGGAGGAGGCGATAGAAATCTTCTTCCAAAAGTGGCAGCATGAGCCTCTGGTGATGAACCAGTGGTTTTCCGCACAGGCGGCAGCCAACCGTCCAGGCGCGTTGGAGCGGGTTCGGCAACTGCTGTCGCACCCGGCCTACGATGGCCACAATCCCAATAAAATTCGAAGCGTTGTCGGTGTGTTTTGCGGCCAGAACCTTGTGAACTTCCATAGGCTCGACGGTAAGGGCTACGAGTTTTTGACCGAGCAAATTCTGTATCTCAATACCAAAAACCCGCAGATTGCGGCGCGACTTGTAACCCCTTTGTCGAAGTGGCAGCGTTACGATGTCACCCGTCAGGCGTTGATGAAGTCGCAACTGCACAAAATCGAGCAGACCCCCGGACTGTCGAAAGACGTTTTTGAGGTGGTCACCAAAAGCCTACAAGGATGAATACGACTGTGAAAACTCAAACCACTGAAGACCCGAGTCTGCAAAAATATTCGCGTTCGACACGAGTCATTCACTGGCTTACCGCGCTGTTGGTGCTGATTCTATTTCCGCTGGGCTACTGGATGAGCGGGCTAAGCTATTACCACGCTTGGTACCAGACGGCGCCTATGCTGCACGTCGGCACGGGTCTGATACTTATGCTGGTGTTGTTGGCGCGTATCGCGAATCGACTCTTGACCCGACCTCCCGCGCCTTTGGCCAGTCATACCCCAATGGAGCGAACGCTCGCAACCTCAGTGCATATGCTGCTTTATTTATTGCTTACCATCATGGTGGTCACCGGCTACCTGCTTGCTGGGATAGAAGGGCAGGGCGTGTCTTTTTACGGCCTCTTTGCGCTGCCCGGTATGCAATTTGACAGCAGTAACGTCGAGGACCTGCTCGAAAAAGTCCACGAATTTTGCGCCTACGGGCTGGTGGCGGTGGCGCTGTTGCATGCCGGCGCGGCCTTGAAGCACCATTTTATTGACCGCGACCAAACGGTTCGTCGGATGCTGCGCTAGCGGCTTACCACACCAAATTGATAACCCGGTTTGTCCATTACAAAGTTTTTGCTGAAGAGGATCAAATATTACAGATTAGAGTCAAAACTACGCTTTAACCGATTTGTAACATCATCTGGGAGGAAACATGAAAAAATTCAAGCAGAGTTTAATCGCCTTGGCACTTTTAGGGGCCGCCGGCTTTACCGAAGCCGCCGAATACACCATAGATACCGACGGTGCGCACGCGTTTGTGCAGTTTCGCGTAAAACACATGGGCTTTAGTTGGCTCTATGGCCGTTTCAATGATTTTGAAGGCAAGTTTACTTGGGATAAAAACGACCCCAAGAAAAACGCTATAGAGGTGACGGTAGATGTCACCAGTCTCGACTCCAACCACGAAAAGCGGGATCTGCATATTCGCAGTGACGACTTTCTCGATGCGCGCAAATTCAAGGATGCGAAGTTCGTCAGTACGGCTTACAAAGCGACAGGCGACACGACCGCTGAGGTGACCGGCGATTTAACCTTGCACGGCAAAACCAAGCCGATTACGGTGGACGTTGAATTCATAGGTGAAGGCAAAGACCCATGGGGCGGCTACAGAGCCGGATTCGAAGGGCGCGCGACCATCAAACCCGAACAATGGGGTATTCCAATGACCGATAAACTCGGTGCCTCTTCAGCGGAAGTGGAGTTGATGATCAGCGTCGAGGGCGTTCGAAAAGACTGATCCAACTTCATTGGCCAAACGCGGCCGCTAAACTGCAACCTTGTGTTGCAGTTCGCCAATGGCGGCGAATATTAAGTGCGTGTTGGTCAGTCAATACCAATGCGCGTTTAAACAAAAAAGCCCTAAATTATTAGGGCTTTTTTGTTTCTTTCAATAACGACTGGTTGGCTAGAACGTCAAGGTCACGCTTTTGCCTGTGCTAAGGTCGATCGCCAGGATACGGCTTTGCAGGTCGTTACTGACAAACAGTATGTTCAGTTCTTCAAACAGTGCCGCGTCCCGGGCATGCGTGAAAAACGGGTCGGTAAACAACTGTGTGCGCCGCCCCGAGGCCAGGTCCACACTGACAAGCGCAGTCCTTGCGGTATCGACTACCAAGGCACGCCCGCGGGCGGCATCGACATTAAGCGTCATGGGCAGCCTTAAATCCTCGCCGCCGTTCTCGGGGATGCCCGTACCGCTTAGAATTGAGCGCTCGCCAGAGTTGCCATCCACGGCTATTAGCGCATTATCACCGGAATCGGCAACCAGCAGACGATGATGCTCTGCGTCCCAAGCGATTGCGCGAGGGGTGTTGAATAAAAATTTATTGTTGGGAAGTGCGTTGGTCGAGAAATAACCCTCTCGAACCTTATCGTTCTCTATGCTCACTCTATGGATGTAATCCGAGCCGCGATTGGCCAGCACATAGAGCGTGTTTTGCTCGGGTGCGAAGGCCAAGTCTTTAAGGGTGGTGATGCTCGAATTGAAGCGATGCAATGATCGGACGTCGCGGGTTTCGGGGTTGACCGCGTAAAGTCTAGGGTTGCGGCTGTTGCGAAAAGCAGCGGAATATTGCGTGAGGTTATCCAAAGTGAAGACGGTATCCGCATGGTCGCTGACGACCGTCAGAGGGTAATTGACTTCAGCCTTAACCGTTGGGTCGTTGTCGTCCTGGTTGCCATTTCTAACGAGTACCGCTTTTTCTCCGGTGACTAGGTCGAGCGTTAGCAGGTCGAAGCGGTCGCGGTCGACGATGTACAGTTCGTGCCGATTTTTATTCAACGCGATGCTCAGTGGCGAGGACAGCAAAATCGAATCCTCTTCCTGATTGGCGCTTAGCACCGACCGAGTACCGGTGGCGGTGTCAACTCGCAGAATTCGGTTGGCTCTGTCGCTGACGGTGAACGCCTGGCTGTAGCTCGCGTTGAGGACAATGTCAGTGGCGCCGGATATACCGAATTCACCGTCTTTGGGAACTTCGTCGCCCGAGATCTCGGTGCCGACAAAGGTGGTGAGATCCACCTGAATCAACTCGGCATCGTCAACCAGCCACAGGGTTTGGTCGTTCGCACCGACTTTAAGATGCGAGGGGTTTGTGAGCGTCCAGGCGCCATTAAGAGCCCTGCCGTCATCGTCTCGGGCGGGTAGTACCATGTGCCTTGCGCCGTTGGCCTTGGCGACGCGCAGCACCCGGTAATTTCGGACACCGGTGAGGGGGTTGGTGAAGGTATCGAGCAGGTAAAAATAGGGGGAATCGGGGTGGGTCGAAACATCGATCACGGTTTGCACAGGGATGCGGCTATTGGGGCTGTCAAAGCTTGTAACCAACGACTTCGCGCCTGTGGTTGGGTTGTACGAATAGAGCAAAGGCGCGGTCGATAAAAGCCCGTCTTCATCTTCGGCGTCGGTCCGGTTGCCTTGTTTATCGATGTAGGCGTCTTCGGTGCCGGCGATTATATAATTGCCACCGCCGGCGTAGCTGATTGCGGTGACAGTGTCGCCCAAATCGACACCAACAAGTGGCTCTTCGGCGGCAACTGTTTGGTTGCCCGTGTCAGTGCCGACACGGATAAAAGCGTTTGCGGCCTTCTGGTAAATCAACAGCTCCGCCGCGTCCGGGTTATAGGCAAGCAGACTCGGGTTGACCAATAAATTGTCTGTACCGGCGGCGGGTGACAACTGTGTGCGCTCGCCCGTGGTGGCGTCAACGCTAATCACTGCGCGATGGGTGTAATCCAACACAAACAATCGGTTCAGAGCTTCATCCAGAACCAACTGACGCGGCGAGATGAACGGGTACTGTCGGGTTATCGCAAGGGTCGCCGCCGGAAGCGTCTCGCCGGCGTTGGTGTCGTAGGTGACCGCGAATTCATTGACCCCCTGTTGCAGAGTCGCGTCGTAGGTCCAAGCGAGTAGCGCATCTTCGGTGCTTACGGCTTCGCCGTTGATGTAGACCGCCGCGATCTCAGCGTCTTGGCTCACACTGCCTCGGATTGTGAGGGTGTTTTCGGTTGTCGAGGCCACGGCCGGTGGAAAGTGAACCTGGACCTCGGCGGGTGTATACGGCACGCCGCCAGAACTCGACGATGTCGAGCTGCTGCTACCTTTGGAACTACTGGAGCCGCTGTCGCAAGCCGTCAGAGCACCGAGCGCAAAGGTCAGTAATAGAAAGGCTGTCGATCTGAAGAAAACGCCCTGCATGCAATAAATACCTTAGATGTTCGAATAATCGCCTATGGCGGGGAATAGAGGTTGCAAACGGTCTCGGCCCGGCATTGTACGGGCACGAGCGATCAGTTGCCACAGCCTCGCTCGTTGCTCAACTCGCATAAAGAGGTCGCAGATCGCCGGCGACGGGTTTCGTTAGGGATTGGCGGTTTAGATGCGCAACCGCCTTGCGCAACTCGAGTCGGTCGAGTTCGGTTTGCCCATGAGCGTCGCTATAAAGCGCTACGTCCAGTTTTCGCAGACATCGCGCGTAAGCGGGGTCCTCGCAGCGGGCCGCCAAATCGTCCAAGGTCAGAGGGCGATCGCTCGGCCAGTGTTCGCGCGCCCACTGCAGCAACGCCTTACGGATTTCCGGCGCCGTGCTGTGCTGGCAGGCGTGCAACAGTGATTTGTAAGACTTCGACAGCGGCGCGGCTGCGGTTGGCGTTTGCGCTAAAGCGGTGTGAGCGCGGTGTCGCCACCATAAGCCAAGCCACGCCAGGTTCGCGAGCACGAGAAGCGCAAGCACAGCGATCATTATTGGCGGTGTGCGATACTCGATGACCTCGGTGGACACAACACCTGGGCCCGGCGTCGCGCTTGCGTCAGTTGCCGTCGAAGGAGCGGGGCCCGTCGGCGCCCCGGTAACCTTGAGCACGCGCGCAGGCAAACTGGCAAGCTTTACCTCATGTGTATTGGTATCCCACCACTGAAGCTCCACCGCCGGCAGCATCACCTCGCCCGCGTCATTGGCAACTATAGCGACGCTCTCGGTGCGCACACTTATCAGGCCATCGCCTGTGGTGCGGGTCTCATGGTGGGGTTGGTCTGGATACACCTTAAAGCCATCGGGCTGCAGTTGCGTCAATAGCGGCGGCAATTGTTCGCTGGATACGCCCGTCGCGGTGATGGTAAGCGTCCAGGTGATCGGCTCGCCAAGCTGCAAGCGGTCGGGCTGACGACTCCAGCGTTCTTCGAGTTTAACGGAGCTCGCCGGCAGCCAAGCGGCGGTGGCGGGGTAGTCGTTCGGCTTGGGATTTACCGCAACATTAAGAGCATCGGTTTTGGGGCGGTAGAGCTTGGTGCGTCCGCTTGGAAAAAAACGCCCGACATTGGGCTGGTCGGTGGTTCTTACTGTCCAAGTTTGCGGGTCGATGACAATAGTCCCGGTCGCGTCCGGAAAAACCAAGTAGCGATATTGGGCAACGCCATAGCGGGTATTGTCGATCACAGTCTGGTAGTCGAGGCGCTCGAGCTCGGTCACCCGTGCTTGGTCGATATTCAACGCGGGTTTATCGAGCGACTCGACTGTTTGGTTGTAATAGAGGGTAAAGGTGAGCGTCAGTTGTTCGTTAATGAACACCTCTGGTTTGTCGGCTTCGAGAGTTACGAACACGTCTTGCTGACTGGCGCCGCCCTTGGCCGGTGCTTTGCTTACCTGAATGCTAATCGGTGCGCTTTGTTGGCCGTGGACTTGAAACGGCGGAATTAAAATCTCTCCGGTCATCTTCGGCGCCAACATTAAGACCCATTCGGTGGCGACTGAGACGTTGCCGTTAATGTTCGAGTGTTGGCTGGATTGACGATTCGAGAGAATATCAAAGTTGCCGCGTAGGTTTGAGAAATCCGGCGAGCTCTGGGCTTGCCCACCTTCAAAGCGAATCTTTAACGTCAGGGTTTCGTTTTCGCCGATCTGGGCTCTGTCGACTGTGGCTGTCAAGCTCTCGGCGCCCGCGAAACCTGACATTACCCACATCAGAAAAAGAAAGCCAACTCTTATGAACTTGGGTCTTACCATCGGTTTTCTGCCTCGGTGTTCCTGCGGGATTGGTTTGGGTCCTGTCGGCGTTGCATGTACTGGTATTTGAATTTTTCGCGAAGCAAACCGCCGGGGTCATCGGGTACTTTGCGTAACATCAACTCCAGTTGGCGTTGTTCCTCATTTTGCTCGGCGTCCTCAACGCCGGTGAGCGCCTTCGTCTGGCTCTCTAGGCCTTCTTCTGCGGCGTCGGTCTGCGTTTGTTGTTCGGCCGGCTGTTGGGCTTGTTGAGCTTCATCCGGGGTCATCCCTGCGTAAGGGTTGTCATGCGAAGAGGTGTCATTCGCGTCGGATTCATCGCCGCTTTCAGACGACTGTGCGGCGTTTGGGTCATCGCTCTTCGACGTTTGCTCGGCGCCTTGGGCGGAGTCGCTTTGGTCATTATCGGCGGTTTGCTGGCCGGCCCCATCTTGTTGACCGTCGCCTTGCCCGGTCTCTTCTGACTTCGAGTTGTCTTCGTTCGATTGCGAATTTTCTGGGTCGTGCTGGTCACCGCTTTGTTGCTGGTTTTGTTCGGCTTGGCGTTGCTCGGCCTCTTTTAACGCCTGGGCCACCTCTAGGTTCTTTTGTGCCGCACGGAATTCTGGGTCTTCTTCTAAAGCGGCTTTAAAAGCGTCGATTGCGGCATCGAATTGGCCCGCCTGGGTGAGCGCCGTCCCGCGGTTATAGCGGCCGACGGCGGAGTCCATTTGCGCGAATTCATCGGCGGCGGCCTCATAGTTTTGTTGATCAAAAAACGCCGACCCGCGCCTGTGCGGTTCGGTGAATTGTTTGGCCGCCTCAGACTCGCCGGCCTCGAGGGCGGCCTGTGCTCGTTGATCCTGGTTTAACCAGAGATCTTGCCAAGACAACGCCCAAGCGGTTTTCGGTTGCATCGCCAGCGGCAGCACAAGAATAAACGCGAACAGCCAACCGCGGCGGAACAAAAGCGCCACAAAGGGCAGCAAAAGCAGCGGCAAATACTGGCCTTGATCCAACCATTGATCAAAATCTTTGGTTGTTTTCACGGTCTGTTCGGCGATGGGGGTCATGAGCTGATCGAGCGTCGAGATGTCGCTTTCGTTCGTGACCATGGGCACATAGTAGGCACCGGCGCGGCGGGTGAACGCTTGAAGAGCCTGCTCATTGAGCCCGGGCACCACCATATTGCCCCTCGCGTCTTTGGCAAACCCGCCACCGGGGAGAGGAATAGGCGCACCTTGCGGTGTGCCGACGCCCCAAACAATTAACCGATAAGGGCTTTGGCGCGCGGCCTCGGTCAAAAAGTCGAAAGCGCCCTCGTCAATACCATCGGTGACCATGACGATTTGACCGGAATTAGCGCCGCCATCGGCGAGAAGCGAACGGGCGCTGGTGAAGGCCATTTCGGGATTGCTGCCAACGGTGGGCAACTGAGTCGGTGACAGGGCCGGCAACAAATTGATAATGGTTTGCACGTCGTCGGTGAGCGGCGTGACCGTGTAAGCCTCGCCCGAGTATGTCACCAGCGCGAACAAGCCGTCTTCACGGGATTTCAACAGGTCAATGATTTTCAGCCTGGCGCGCTCGAGCCTGGAGGGGGCTATATCCTGAGCGAGCATAGATGGCGACAGGTCCCAGCAAATCACCGTTGCTTGTGCCGAGCGCTCGACCGGTTGCGGCGCGCGCTGCCAAGTCGGCCCTGCAAGCGCGATTGTTGCGTAGCTCCAAAGCGCCAGAAGCGCGTATAGCGGCCATTTCTTTCGCGCTGCTTGGTTTTGGTCTAGTAGCAGTTTCAACAGTTGCGGCGCGATGTAGCGGCGCCACTGACTGCCCTCGGCGCGCTCGCGCAGCAATAAGTAAACTAAGACCAAAGCCGGGATCAGTGCGACGAGCCAAAAAGGCCGAAGAAAGTGGAACGCCTGGAGGACTTCTGTCATAGGGCAGCTCCTCTACGGATCAACCGCCCCGCGGCCAAAACCATGCTAAGGACCAGCGCGAAGGCGAGCGGCCAGTGATAAAGGGCGGCCACGGGGCGGTAACTTTGCGTTTCTTGCTCTACAGGCTCTAAACGGTCCAGATCGCTGTAAATATCCGCGAGTTCGCTTGGGTTTCGTGCGCGAAAATAGCGCCCACCGGTGGTGCTGGCGATATACATAAGCGACGCTTCGTCTAAGTCCGCAGAAGGGTTCACCCGACGAGGGCCGATGAACGAATTGCGGATCATTTCATCGGCGCCGACGCCTATGGTGTAAATCTTTATGCCGGCGGTTTTCGCAAGGTCTGCCGCGGTGCGTGGGTCGATTTCGCCAGCGGTGTTGGCGCCGTCGGTTAATAGAATTAACACACGGCTGCTCGCGGGGCGATCGCGCAAGCGCTTTATGGCCAATCCAATCGCATCGCCTATGGCGGTTTTCGGACCCGCGAAACCGAGTTGCGCCTCTTGCAGCAAGGTGTTGACCGTTTGCCGGTCGAAGGTTAAGGGTGCCTGTAGGTAGGCGTGCGTCCCGAAAAGAATTAAACCCAATCGGTCGCTTTGGCGGCGCTCGACAAAGTCGCCGACCACAAATTTCACCACGTCGATGCGTTGATAACGGCGATCGTTAAAGCGCATATCGACCTCATCCATACTGCCGGAAATATCCACGGCCAAAAGCAGGTCCCGACCGCTCGCGGGCAGTTGCACGGCATTGCCCACCCATTGAGGTCGGGCGGCCGAGGCAACCAGCGCCGCCCAAATAAGCAGAACCGCCAGACGAGTTAACCAGGACGCGGAAGTTGTGTGGGCGCGTTCGGCGCCGAGGCGCGCGAGCGCGTCAAAAAATGGGACTTTAAGTGCGGCCGGTGACGCGGTCGAAAGGTTGGCGCGTGGCGCCAACCTATAAACCAACAAAGGCGCCGGCAGCGCGAGCAGAACCCAAAGCCAGGCAAACTCAAACATGACGACCTCGACCTGCTCGGGTTGGCCGGTGTCGTCTTAGCCATATTTTGACCTCAGCTTCGAGTTGCGCCGGATCGAACTGCGGTTCTGGACGATAGATCGACTCGGTCAATACTTGGGACGCCTCTTGGGGCTGCCAATCGGGCAGAGCATCGCGAAGGTAGTCGAGCCATTGGCGACCGTGCAGGCTCGCTATCTTTTGCGCGTCATTCGGGTAGGCGTGCAAAGCGGCACGCTTTAATAGCGCGTCCAGCTGCATCGCATAATGCACGGTCGCTTCGGGGCGCAGCAGGCGCAGCTCGGTCAACGCCTGGCGCTGGTAGGCGAGGCGGCGACGCTTGCGCCACAGCCAGAAAATGGCAACGCCCAAAATTAAGCAAGCCGCCAGCAGTAACAACCACCAGCCGGGCGCCGGCGGCCAGAAACCCACAGGCGGCGGTGTCACTATGGGCTCGAGTTGCGCCAGGAGCGCCTGCGGGTCGTCCGGGTTCATGGCGTACTCCTGCGCGCGGCGCCAAAGCGCCTATGGAAGAGATCGCGAATAAAGCCTTCCTGGTTCTCAGTGACCGGGGCGTGAACGTACTGAATACCGGTCTCAAGAAAGGCTTGACGCAAGCTGCGCCTGTGCTGTTCAAAAGCCTCTGTGTAGGATTTTCCGATCCTGCGGGTGTTGACGGTCATTTGTCGGAGGTTGTTGGCGATCGGCAGCGCAGCGCTTGACGGCAGTTTTTGCTCGAGCGGGTCGTAGGTATGCACGGCGAGCACGTCGCTGCGCTTGGCAAGCAAAGCCAAAGGTTCTGAGCAGTCCGGCGAAAAATCGTGAAAGTCGGAGACCAATACGACCATGGCACCAGGCTTGGCCACCCTGGAGGCGTCTTTGAACATATCCGCCAGAGTGTTGCCGCCGGGCGGCGTCAGCGGGTTGTCCAGTTTATGGTTGAATTGTACGAGCTGATTGATCAGATCCAGCACCGCGCCACGGCCGCGTCTGGGGCGAACATCGTGTTGGCTGGCATCGCCAAATATAAGCGCACCGACTCTCTCGTTGTTCGCTTGCGCGATCCAGGCGACGGTGGCGGCAAAGCGTGCTGCGAACACGGCTTTAAACTGACGGGTCCCAAAAAACATGGGCGAGCGTTGGTCGACCAGCAGAAATACCGGGCGTTCGTGTTCTTCTTGAAACAACTTTGTGTAAGGGCTCTGAACGCGCGCCGTCACCCGCCAATCGATGGTTCGAATATCGTCGCCGGGTTGGTATGGGCGCACCTCGGCGAACTCCATGCCTCGCCCTCGGTAACGGGTTTTGACGTTGCCATCGGCGATCGCGCGACTTTGTTTGCGAGTGGCGAGCACCAAGTCGCCTGCCAATTGCCGACAATTCAGTAATTCATCGACACTTGTATAGGCGCCTTGAATGTGTCTGGACTTTAGGTCTTTCATGCAACTCGGTCTTCAACGGATGCAGCTAAAAAGGCTGTGTAATCGGGCGTTTGAATCAAAGCGCGGGCACACGCTCGACGAGCATGGCGATGACGCTGTCTGCGCTTTGACCGTTGGCTTCGGCCTCGAAACTCAACAACAACCGGTGTCGGAAAACATCGAACAACACCGCCTGCACGTCGTCGGGGCTGACAAATTCGCGGCCCCTTAACCATGCGTGGGCGCGAGCGCAGCGATCGAGACCTATAGTAGCTCTGGGGCTGACGCCAAATTCGATCCAGCGCGCGAGGTCGTCGCCATACGCCTTCGGCAGGCGCGTAGCGGCGGTCAACTGCAAAATGTACTCTTCAACCGCCGGCGCCATATAAACCCCTAGCGCCTCTTGGCGTGCAGCCATCAAGGTCGCCTCATCGACCACGTCCGGGCGAGCCGGCGGCGAGGTGTCGACAGAAGCCTCGCGTCGGGCAAGGTGTAAAATCTCGCGCTCTGCATCAATTCCCGGGTAATCCACTTTAACGTGCATTAAAAACCGGTCTAGCTGCGCCTCTGGCAAGGGGTAGGTACCTTCCTGCTCGATCGGGTTTTGAGTGGCCATGACCAGAAACAACGCGGGTAGGCGGTAGGTGTGTTTGCCGACACTCACCTGGCGTTCGGCCATAGCTTCGAGCAACGCCGACTGAACTTTCGCCGGTGCCCGGTTGATTTCGTCAGCCAGCACCAAATTGTGGAAAATCGGGCCTTTCTGAAACTCAAAGGTGCCCGTTTCCGGGCGATAAATATCCGTGCCGGTGACATCGGACGGCAATAAATCGGGGGTAAACTGAATGCGGTGGAAATTCCCTTCGATACATTCGGACAAGGTTTTTATCGCCTTCGTTTTGGCGAGCCCCGGCGCGCCCTCGACGAGTAAATGGCCGTCTGCGATCAGGGCAATCAAAATGCGTTCGATTAACGCGGGTTGGCCGACTATCTGGCCATTGAGCCAGGTTTGGATCGCTTGTACGGCGTTGAAGGTCTCTGACATATACCGGATTCCGTTTATTTTTTTGATTAAAAACCCGCCGTCGAACCGAGCCTTATCCGGGTTCCAAGACGGCTAACAAAGCGCTGATGAAGCCCTTGACTGACCCGTCGACTGTAGGTTTTGTTCCAAACCTTTAGCGCGCGAGCCCGATCGGGGCCACGAAATCGATAGAATCGGAATAAACACCTCTGGGAGTTCCCGCGACGGCGCCCGTGGCGCTAAGGGGATACCGACAATAGCGACTTTGCGCGGTTCACGGCTATATTCTTATGTATGGGCAGCATAAGAGTTTATCAATAGTGAATCTTACAAAGCGGAACGTTGTCAGTGTTAGGCTGGTCAATGAATCCTAGCGCGTTACACTGGGCACAAAGCAACCGGAAGAGGTTATCAGGATATATGACCCCACAAGCACAGGGCAAAGCTAAACTTCACCTTCTCGAACAAGTCAAACAATCACTCACACAGCGCTTCGGGGGCACCCAGCTCTCGCAAAAGCTCGAATGGCTCGAGGTTTTCTGGTCGCAATTGCCGCTCGATGACTGGCGTCACCGCGAAGTCTCGGATATCGCCGGTTGTGTGGAGTCGCTTTGGCTTTTGCTGGCGGGCGAGGACAACCCGCCGCGGGTGCAGGTCGTCAACCCCACGATCGAAGAGCACGGCTGGATAAGTGGCGGCACCGTAATTATGGTCCACCAGCGGGATATGCCGTTTTTGGTGGATTCCGTGCGACTCGAGCTCAACCGCCGCGATTTGTCGATCCACACAATAAAAAGTACGCTCGTTTGGGTGCGCCGTGACCAGCAAGGTTCGCTTGAGGCGCTGCAAAGGCCGCAGGCGCGTAAGAATGTCCAAGACGATCAACTCTGGCAGCAGGAAGCTGTGATGTTTGTCGAGGTGGGGCTGCTCGTCGACCCGCTCGAGCTCAACGGATTGCGAGAAGCCGTAACCACCGTTTTGGACAATGTCCAACTGGTTGTCAGCGATTACCCTGCAACCGACCAGCGCTCAAGAAACCTGCTGTCGCAGTGGCCGACCACCGACTCGGCCGAAATTAACGAGGTGAAGGAGTTTTTGCAGTGGCTGGGCAATTCTCATTTCACCTATCTCGGCTACCGCGAGCTCGATTATCTGTTCGACGACCAAGGGCAACCAAACGGCATAAGCGAAGTCGGAGAGTCGCGACTTGGCCTGTTTAAGAAATACGTGTCACAGACCGATGTCGAGCACGCCATTAGCGATGCGAGCCTCGCCTTTTATCACAGTGACGAGTGGCTTGCGATTTCTAAATCGAGCACCCGCTCGAGCGTTCATCGAAGCGTCTACCCCGATTACATAGTCGTTAAGCGCCTGGACAGTTCGGGCAAGGTCATAGGCGAAGCGAGGCTGCTGGGACTGTTCACTTATAGCGTTTACACGCTGGATACCGACGCCATTCCAATTGTCCGCACAAAAGTCCAGCGCATCATGGAAAAATCACAGGTGCTACCGCAAAGCCATGATGGCAAAAACCTGCGAAGGGT
>CAZING010000035.1:0-12724 GCA_964540505.1 uncultured Cellvibrionaceae bacterium
GAACTTCAATACTTTAACTTCGATCTCGTCGCCCACGGCGACAATTTCACTTGGATGCTTGATGCGCTTCCAGGCCATATCGGTAATGTGCAACAGACCGTCGACACCGCCAAGGTCCACAAACGCACCGTAATCGGTGAGGTTTTTCACTATACCTTTAACCGCCATGCCTTCTTGCAACGTAGCGAGCAACTCATCACGCTCATCAGAATTCGCCTGCTCCATCACGGCGCGGCGCGATACCACGACGTTGTTGCGCTTTTGATCCAGCTTGATGACTTTAAATTCGAGTTCTTTACCTTCGAGGTGCGTGGTTTCACGCACTGGACGGACATCCACCAAAGAACCGGGAAGGAATGCACGAACCCCGGCAATATCCACTGTGAAACCGCCTTTAACTTTACCGTTGATAATACCGGTAACCACTTCATCGGCTGTATTGGCCGCTTCCAGCACCTTCCAGGATTCCGCCCGTTTGGCTTTTTCGCGCGACAGTCGGGTTTCACCGAAGCCGTCTTCTACGGTTTCGAGCGCCACCTGGACTTCATCGCCAACGTTCAGGCTAAATTTGCCCGCGTCGTCCATAAATTGGGAAAGGGGTATAACACCTTCGGATTTCAGGCCGGCATGAACCGTAACCCAGTCGTTATCAATGTCGATAACTACGCCGGTGACGATGGAGCCCGGCTCCATATCAACATTTTTTAGACTTTCTTCAAAGAGTTCTGCAAAGCTTTCGCTCATTGCGATACCTATGTAAATAAGACTCAACCGGGAGAACCCGGGATCAACCGTACTGCCAGGATACGGGTCTAATAAAAAGGTCGAGACAAACGCGATGCATACCTGGCCGCACCGGCGCCCCGCTTAACCCGAAACCTGCGCTGCGGCGCCTTGTTATCAAAGAGGCGCCACAGTCAAACTCCGAGGCGGCGCGACACTACCAGAATTTTGTGAAGCAATCAACAAAAGGACACCCAATAATAATTATTGTGTACCCTACTGCCTGGCTGGGGCAGCACTCAATGCCAGGTTTTACAGGTGGGGCAGCGCCAATAGAAGTGCAAGCTTTGAAAGCCACATTGCGGGCAGGTGTACATCTGCGGATAGGCGCTGGCGAGGCAGGACTTCAGCGTCTTGTAAGACGGGCGCTCTACACCCAGCGCACGAACGGTCGTCAACAGGCGGGCTAAGTGGGTGCTGTATTGAAGTTGCGATTCCAAATAGGCCAAGGCGTTACTTTCGCCTTGTTCTTTGTGCACCTCATCGGCCAACAGAAAGGCCTTGGCAAGCGTCGGGTGCCGCGTTTGTTCTTCCGCCACCAGGGATAACACTTCCATTCTTTCACCAACGGTGGTCGCCAACATCACCACCGGTAGATACTCGGTCAAAGCGCCACAACTGTCGTCGACTCGTAGCAGGTGCGCCAACACCGACACCTGCAGGTTCGACTTTTTGATTTGCTTGATCATTTGCAGGTTGGCGCGGTTGTGAAACGGCTCGGCTGTTAAGGCTTGCCTCAACAAGACGTGCCGGTCTTCGAGCTCACTTTCGGCCTCAGCCAATTCGCAATAGATATGCGCCTGCAGGTGCAACCAGTGGGCCCTGGCCGCAAGCGGCAGCAAATGGCACAGCGCATCAATGGCTTCGATTGCGCTGCGCCACTCCTGCTCTTGCTCATATAAAGAGGCAAGACCTTCCAAGCTTTTCACGCGTATGGTTTTATCTGCCCGAAGCGCCGGGTCAGCCTCAAACGCTAAAGGCTTTAGAAGAATTTCGGCGCGATCGAGTAGACCTGCGGCCAAATAGTCGGTTGCCAGGGCGAGCTTGGCGCGCTGTTGGTGATCGTCCGAAAGCCCAGCGGCGGATACGATGTTGTGGTGCACTTGGGTGGCTTTGTCGACCTCCCCTCGCTTGCGCAACAGGTCGCCCACCGCGAAGTGGATATCGATGGTCTCGGGGGTGACTCTGAAAAATCGGGTGAAGGTGTCAATGCCGGCGTCTGGCTCGCCGCTTAGAAGTTGGCTCAACTCGGTAAAGTAGCGACGCCGGGTTTTGGCGGGAAGAAAGCGTCGCCACCAGTGCGGGGCAAAGGATTGCCCCTGGAACACGCCAAGGACAAAGCCCATCACCACAGCGCCAAAAATCAATACAAATAGCAGAGCTTCCTGCATAAATCTCAGTCGACCTTGGGCAGAGAAACCGGGTTAGGTTGGGTCTCCATCTTTCGGATCTTGCGGTTCAAGGCCTGGATGCGAAACCTCTGAGCAAGATAGCTCGGCAATGCGGCCAGAATGCCCAGTATTATGCCAATGAGCAAAGTGACGCCGAAGACCTCGCCCGTGCTTGCTTCGGGCACTTGCCAGGCCAATAAGTTCAATTGCACCAAATCTTGGTTCTGCTGTGCCAGTTTAATGCCGATCAACAACATGGTCAGCAGGCACACCAGGCTCAGCAGCCATTTAAACCCTGTTCTAAGTTTTCTGAACACAAGCTCACCTGTTTGAATGGGAATGTTCTATTTGCCTGTATTGCTCTAGGACTCGAGCGAGCACTTCTTCAATAGTAAGCTGCGTGCTATCGAGCACCAGCGCGTCCATGGCCGGTATCAAGGGCGCCGATTTGCGATTGCAGTCGCGTTCATCCCGCGCCTGTATGTCGGCAAGTATGCCGTGATAATCCGCGGTAACGCCGACCTCTTGCAGTTGGCGCTGGCGGCGCTTCGCGCGTGTCTCGGCACTGGCGGTAAGAAATATTTTTAATGGCGCCTGCGGAAACACCACTGTGCCCATATCACGACCGTCGGCCACCAACCCCGGCGACTTAGCAAACGCTCGCTGACGCGCCAAAAGTGCGCTGCGCACTGCTGGCAGTGCTGCAATCTTCGATGCGGCCATGCCCACTTGCTCGTCTCGAATCGCCCAGGTCACATCTTCGCCCGCCAGGCGAATGTTTATCGCGGTTTCATCGGCGCTGAAACTGACATCAAGACGGCTTGCCATAGCCGCCACCGCCGCCTCGTCGGTCAAATCGGCGTTCGCGTTTAATGCCGCCAGGGCCGCCAAACGATAGATCGCGCCACTGTCGAGAAGATGAAAGCCTGTGGCTTTCGCGACCAGACGGCTGATGGTGCCTTTTCCGGCCCCGCTTGGGCCGTCGACGGTAATCACGGGTGCTTCAGATGACATGGGTTTGGGCTCCGGGACGGTTCACGCTTGGGTAAGCTCCGCAATAATCGAACGACATCGGGCCGCGGGGTCGCGGTCTTGGGTGATGGGTCTGCCGATTACCAAGTAATCGCTGCCCCCGGCTATAGCCTTCGCCGGGGTCATGATTCGGGTTTGGTCGTCGGTGCTTGCACCGGCGGGTCGAATGCCTGGTGTCACCAGTTTAAAATCGTTGCCGAGGGCTGATTTCAGCATGCCGGCTTCGAGCGCGGAACAGACCACACCGTCCAGACCAGAGCTTTGGGCGAGCCCGGCAAGTTTCAGCACGCGCTCATTCAAAGACCCGGTTACGCCGGTTTCAGCCAGAGCGGACTCGCTCATGCTGGTCAAAACGGTCACTGCAATCAACAGAGGCGGCCTTGCGTAATTGCCCAGCGCCTCGGCCGCTTCGCGCATCATACGGGTGCCGCCGCTCGCGTGCAGGTTCACCATCCAAACGCCCAGGTCGGCCGCCGAGCGCACCGCCGCTGCCACCGTTGCTGGAATATCGTGAAATTTCAAATCGAGAAAAACGTCGAACCCTTTGCTCTGCAGCGCTTCTATTAACGGCGGGCCAAACAGCGTGAACATTTCATTGCCGACTTTTAGACGACACAGCTCGGGGTCGAGCCGCTCGACCAGTGCCTCGCAGTCGTTCCGACTGTGGAAATCCAAGGCCACTATGACGGGTGATCGAACGGAAAAACGCGGGGTTTCCAAAACCTTAGACAACTGAGATCCCCTCTAAAATGAATTGTGCCGATTTTGCCACAGTTTCAATGGCAGCGCGAAGCTTAGCCCAGACAATCATTGGCGAACGCGGATACGCTCCTAACGAGTCGGGCGGAGACCCGCCTATAGCTTTAGAGTGAATGCGAAGAATAGGAAAAAAAAGGCCCCGTTCGGGGCCTGGGGTTTACAAACTGATACGCGAACGGTTTTTGGCGACAGTCGCCTCGCCAATGCCTTTGACCTCGACCAGCTCGTCTACGTCTTTGAAGGCGCCGTACTGGTCGCGATGGGCGACTATCGCTTCGGCTTTTTTCAGGCCTATGCCGCTTAGAACTTCGGCGATTTGGTCAGCCGATGCGGTGTTGATATTGACCGTCGAAACCGCCTGAACCTCAGGGGCGAGTTCAGCGTAGGCATTTGGCGATAGCACGCCTAACGCGCCCATAACGGTTAGGCAAAGAAACACATAGCCGCGTACCCACGACAGCAGTGGTCGTTTCATAAAACACTCCTTGTTTAAGTTAATCACTCGAGTTGACTCGTAAATAGAGTTGCGCAAACTGCGCAAACCTATACTACGACAGTCTAATTTTCGTCGGTATCAGCCTTCGTCACCTTTGTGCGTGCGACATTTCTGACAACCGCGGTTACTTCTGCGACCCTATATCGCGTGCCTGCCAATGCGGAAAATGCTTACGGACCAATGCGTTCAGCTCCAACTCGAATTGCGAATAGCTCGTCTCCGACGAGGCGGGCGTCTCGGCCAGTGTTTCGATGACCATCCCGGCGGCCACGGTGCCGTTGCTCAACCGGTCGATTAAAATGAATGCGCCGGTAGCCCGGTTCGTTTGATACGAGTCAAGCACAACCGGCTGTTCGAGTTGGGCGCGGACTTTGACGATATCGTTCAATTGCGCGCTCGCCACTTCAGAGCGCTCTTGGGTGTTGACGTCTATTCGGTGCTCGATCTCACTGACGATTCCGGTGGTCACTTTGGTGGTAAATTTAAACAAGTACTGTTTGCCCGGCTGCATGGGTTGGTCGGCCATCCACACCAAATGCGCGCTAAACCTGCGGTGGGCCTCGACGTCGTCTTGCGCCTTGACGATCATATCCCCCCGGCTAACATCTATTTCATCTTCAAGCGTCAGAGTCACGGCTTGATCGACAAAGGCCATATCCAAAGAGCCGTCGTAGGTGACCAGCTCTTTTATCCGGCTTGTGCGCCCCGACGGCAGAACCCGCACCTCGTCGCCTTTGCGTACGACGCCCGAGGCCACCGTGCCACAGAAACCGCGAAAGTTCAGGTTGGGTCGATTCACATATTGCACCGGAAAGCGGAAGTCCTCGGTGTTTTTATCGGCCGCGACTTCGACCGATTCCAGAATTTGCATCAGGCTCTGCCCTTGATACCAGTCGCAGTGTTCGCTCAGGTTGACGACATTGTCGCCTTTTAGGGCCGAAATAGGCACGAAATAATAATCCTGTTCGATCAAGTTATCGGAAAACGACTTGTACTCGGCTTTAATTTTTTCGAACACTTTCTCGTCGTAATCCACCAAATCCATTTTGTTCACTGCAACTACTATGTGGCGTATACCCAAAAGCGAGGCAATGTAAGAGTGCCGACGCGTTTGTGGCATCACCCCGTAACGGGCGTCAATTAAGATAATGGCCAGGTCACAGGTACTGGCACCGGTCGCCATGTTACGCGTGTACTGCTCGTGCCCCGGGGTATCGGCAATAATAAATTTGCGCTTCTCAGTCGAGAAATACCTGTAGGCGACGTCAATTGTGATGCCCTGTTCGCGCTCCGCCTGCAGGCCATCGACCAGCAGCGCCAAGTCAATAGCTTCGCCTGTGGTGCCGTGTCTGGTCGAGTCGTTGCGAATCGCCTGGAGCTGGTCTTCGTAAATCATTTTGGAATCGTGCAGCAGCCGACCGATCAGCGTGGATTTACCGTCGTCTACCGAGCCGCAAGTCAAAAATCGCAGCAATTCTTTGTTCTCGTGCTGCGCGAGGTATGCCTCAATATCTTTTTCAATCAGCGTTGACTGATGTGACATAGTCAATTCTCTACTTATCAAATGTGGGATTGTGCGTTAGCGCTGAACCCGTGAAAGGCGGTGAATCAAAAATAGCCTTCCTGTTTCTTCTTCTCCATGGAGCCGGCACTGTCGTGGTCAATAACCCGCCCTTGGCGTTCGGATGTTTTGGTCAGCAACATTTCCTGGATGATTTGCGGCAGTGTTTGTGCATCCGATTCGACTGCCCCCGTAAGCGGGTAACAGCCAAGTGTGCGAAAACGCACCATTTTTTCTTCGACCTTTTCATCCTCGCCGATGGTCATGCGCTCGTCGTCCACCATGATCAAGGTGCCGTCGCGTTCAACAACGGGTCGCTTCGCGGCTAAATACAAAGGCACAATCGGTATATTTTCCAAGTGAATGTATTGCCAGATATCGAGCTCGGTCCAGTTGGATAACGGAAACACGCGAATGCTCTCGCCCCGATCGACACGGCTGTTGTAGAGGTTCCACAGCTCGGGGCGCTGGTTCTTCGGGTCCCAACGATGGTTTTTGTCGCGGAATGAATACACGCGCTCTTTTGCACGAGACTTTTCTTCGTCTCGGCGCGCGCCACCAAACGCGGCGTCAAAGCCGTGTTTCTTCAGCGCTTGTTTCAACGACTGAGTCTTCATGATGTCGGTATGTTTGGCGCTGCCATGAACGAATGGGTCGATGCCCATGGCCACGCCCTCTTCGTTGATATGCACTATTAAATCCCAACCGAGCTCTTTGATGCGCTGTTCTCGAAACGCGATCATCTCCTTAAATTTCCATGTGGTGTCTACATGCATCAGAGGAAACGGCGGTTTGCCGGGAGCAAAGGCTTTCATCGCCAAATGCATCATTACCGCAGAGTCCTTTCCGATCGAATAGAGCATCACAGGGTTGTCAAACTCCGCAGCAACCTCGCGGATAATGTGAATGCTTTCCGCCTCGAGTTGTTTGAGGTGTGTCATCGTGAATGGCTTCATAGGCAAATGTCTTAAATCCAATGGTAAATCGAAAAACAAAAAGCGCGTGCTAAATGGCGGTGATTCTAATGATTTTTGGGCGAAATGCTAAGAACGAATAAGCTCTAAGCTTATACCCGCTTGCGAGCACAGCTCGAAAAATTGCGGACAAGCCTTTGTTAGCGCGCCAGTATTGCGAAGACTGACCCCGGTGTGCCGCTTAAACCCTGCCAGCGCGAACGCAAGCGCAAGTTGATGGTCGCCCCCGCATTCGATCTCGCTTAGCGGGGTTAGGCCCCCGTGAACGCGAAGGTCCTCGTGGTCGATTTCAAAGCCGAGCCCGAATCGCTCGAGCGCTGCCAAAAACACCGCGCCGCTCTCGGACTTCGGGCCAAGCCTTGAAGCACCACCGGCAAACACCGTGTCGCCCTCGACTAGGGCCGCAACCATCAGAATTAGCTGGGCGTTGTCATGTAATTGCGCGGTTTGCTCGGCAGTGAAACGGGTCGCTTTCAACGTCGCCGAACCCACGCGAATGTCGACCACCGTCTCGCCGCCCATTCGGTAGGGTTCGCCGACCCGAAGTTCCGCGCCGAACTCACGCAGACAATCCAAAGCCGTCGTAAGGTCCGGGTCGATCAGCACCCCTTCGAGCGTCAAGTCGCTTCCGGCCACCAACGAGGCCGCGCATACCAAAAACAGCGACACCGAGCACTCTGCGGCCAATTCGATCTTCCCCGTCAATGGCCCGCCCGAGGATACTCGAAGCGCGTTTGGCAAAGCGTTTTTTGTCGGCTTGGCGAACATCAAGGTGAAATGGTCGCGCGCCGCTTTGGCTCGGGTGAACACCCCGGTGAGCGTTTCGGCATCACCCGTTTGAATCGCCTCGCGCAACACCGCAAGATTGCCGCTGAACATGTCAATCGAGTGCAGAATTGCGTCTCGGTTGGCGAGCATAATGTCACGCCACATCACCGCATCGCTGGACGCGATGCGCGTAAAATCGCGAAAGCCCCCGGCCGCGTACCGAAAGATATTCTGGTTTTGGCTGTCATGGGCCAAAGTGTCGACTAACGAGTATGCAATAACATGTGGCAGGTGACTGGTGGCGGCTAGAATGTCGTCGTGCTCGGCGACCGATAATTGCAGCACTTCTGCGCCGACTTGCCGCCAAAGCGCGGTCACCCGCGCGAGATGCGTTGGGCCAACGGTTTGGTGCGGCGTGATGATCACCCTGTGGTTTTCGTATAAGTCGGGGTTGGCCGCCTCCACGCCGCTTTTCTCAGAGCCGGCAATCGGGTGCCCCAGGACAACGTTGGCAGGCATTTCACCCCAAATGCGCAGCACATCTTGGGCAACACTTCCCTTGACGCTGGCGCCGTCGGTTACCGTGACCGCGGGGTCGATACTGTTGTGGATTTGCGTTAGGATTTCGCCCACCGCGAGGGTGGGCACGGCGATGAATATAACATCGCCCTCGCCGAGCTCACCGGCGAAATCCGCCACCGATGCGCCCGCTTGATCGACCAGTCCAAGCGCGACGGCCCGCGCTGCGACCTCGCTGTGGCGCGCCACGCCATAAACTTTCTGGCAAATGCCGCGCTTTTTTACCGCTGCGGCCAGGCTGCCGCCAATCAGGCCCAGGCCGACTACGACCAGTTTGCGAATCGAAGGAACCGGTAAATCACTCATGCTGCTGGCATGCCTATATCACACCCTGCGGGTAGGATCCCAAGATTTTTAAATCCGCCGCGCGTGCGCTGACTTCCTGCAAGGCATTGGCTACCGCTGTGTCCGCTTGGTGACCGATAAAATCGACAAAGAACACGTAGTTCCAGGCGCCGGTTTGAGACGGACGGGTTTCCACCCGCGTCAAATCAATGTTGAACCTGTGGAAAGGTTCTAACAGTTGATGCAGTGCGCCCGGTTCGTTGCGCATGGCGACCACGATCGAGGTTTTATCGTCGCCACTGGCGGCAATTTTTTGATCACCAATAATTAAAAACCGAGTGGCGTTATCCGGCCGGTCTTCGATGTTTTCTGAAATTATACTGAGATCGTATAGCTCTGCCGCCATTTCGCCGGCTATGGCCGCCGCGTTCCACTCGCTTTGCATGCGCCGGGCAGCTTCGGCATTGCTGGTCACGGCTATGCGCTCGGCTTTCGGGTAATGCGCCTCAAGCCATTTGCGGCATTGGGCGAAGGATTGAGAGTGGGAATAAATGCGGGATATTTGCTCGATGCTGGTGACGCTTGCGACCATCAGATGGTGATGAATCCGAAGCACTACTTCGCCGCAAATTTTTAAATTGGAATCGATAAAACTGTCGAGCGTGTGCGCCACCACCCCACCGGTCGAGTTTTCGACAGGCACCACCCCGAAGCTTGCCGCGCCGGCTTCCACTTCTCGGAAAACATCGTCGATCATCGGCATGGAAACGGTCTTGGCAGAGTGCCCGAAGTGCTTGATAGCCGCCTGCTGGGTAAAGGTGCCCTCGGGCCCTAAATACGCGACTTTTAACGGCTGCTCCAACGCCAAACACGCGGACATGATTTCGCGAAACAGTCGTGCGTACTCTTCGTTGGACAAAGGCCCGCGGTTGCGCGCCATCGCTTTTCGCAAAACCTGAGCCTCGCGTTCAGGGCGATAAAAAATCGTTGTTTGGTCACCACTGTGGGTGTTCTTGACCCGCGCGACCTCCTGTGCACAACTCGCCCGCTCGCTGATCAACGCGCCAATGCGTTCATCAATGGCGTCTATGCGCTCGCGCAGAGTCTGCAATTGCTGCTGTTCGGTTATTTTTTCGTCTGCCACCGGTCGTCCTCGTTGTTACCGGGTTTACAGGTCACCTCGGGGTTTGTTTGCGGGCGTCACCACGCAAGCAAGCCCCGAAACCGCTCACTCGCCTTCGGCATCGCCCTGCTCGTTCGGGTGGCCCTCGGTGTCTGGAATTTCGGAATCTTCGGATTCGTCCAGTTCATCCACACCTTGATCCTCGATGCGAGTCAGCCCGACGATATGCTCTTTATCTCGGGTTTTAATCAAGCGCACACCTTGGGTGTTGCGACTGAGCAGCGAAACCTCGTCCGCGCGGGTGCGCACCAACGTACCCTGGTCGGAAATAAGCATAATTTCGTCGCTTGTAAACACCTGCACGGCGCCGATCAACGCACCGTTGCGGTCGCTGGTTTGCATGCCGATCACACCTTGTGAACCGCGGCCTTTTTTCGGGAAGTCGTCGACATCCGTACGTTTGCCAAAGCCGTTCTCACTGACCGTGAGGACCATGCCTTCGGCACGCGGGATAACCATTGAAATCACCTTATGGTCCGCGCCCAGACGGATGCCTCGCACGCCCCTCGACACACGGCCCATAGAGCGTACCTGGCCTTCGTCGAACCGGGCAGCTTTGCCGCTTGACGAGAACAGTATCACGTCGCAGTTACCATCGGTTATAGCGGTGCCGACCAGGACATCGCCTTCATCCAGTGCAATCGCGCGAAGGCCATTGGTACGAGGCCTCGAGAACTGAGTCAAAGGCGTCTTCTTGACCGTACCTTGCGCTGTCGCCATAAAGATAAAGTGGTCTTCATCGAACTCTTTAACCGGCAAAATCGCCGTTATGCGCTCGTCTTCATCCAAAGACAACAGGTTGACCACGGGCCGGCCACGAGACGTACGCCCGGCGATGGGAATCTGATAGACCTTTAACCAATAGACCTTGCCCACGGTGGTGAAACAAAGAATGTAGTCGTGGGTGTTGGCAATCAACAAATGCTCGACAAAATCCTCGTCTTTAACAGAGGTCGCAGCTTTGCCGGTGCCGCCGCGTCTTTGAGCCTGATAGGCATCGAGCGGCTGACTTTTGGCGTAGCCAAGATGCGAAATGGTGACCACTCTGTCTTCGACGGTGATCAAATCCTCGTGAGTCAAATCCGAACGAGACGCGTGGATTTCGGTGCGGCGCTCATCGCCGTAGTCTTTTTGAATTTGTTCGAGCTCTTCGCGGATAACGTTCATCAGGCGATCTGGATTGGCCAGTATCTCGAGATATTCAATGATCTGTTTGAGCTTTTCTTCGTACTCGGCGAGCAGTTTATCGTGCTCCATGCCGGTCAGGCGATGCAGTCGCAACTCCAAAATCGCCTGCGCCTGTGCATGAGAAAGATAGTACTTACCGTCTCGCAAACCAAACTCATCGCCCAGATCATCGGGCTTGCAGGCGTTTTCGCCCGCGCGCTGCAGAAAGTCCGCCACCGCGTCGACAGGCCAACCGCGGGCAAGCATGGCTTCGCGCGCGTCGGTGGGTGAGTCGGAAGCCTTGATAAGGGCGATCACCTCATCGATGTTGGCAATGGCCACAGCCAAGCCTTCCAAAACGTGACCGCGCTTTCGCGCCTCGCGCAGCAAGTAGACGGTTCGTCGGGTCACCACTTCGCGCCTGTGACGTATGAACAGGTCCAACAGCTCGAACAGGTTCAACAGCCTCGGCTGGTTGTCCACCAAAGCCACGACGTTAATCCCGAATACGGTCTCCATTTGAGTTTGGGAATAGAGGTTGTTCAGCACTACCTCGCCCGATTCGCCACGCTTTAGTTCAATTACGACGCGCAGACCGTCTTTATCCGACTCGTCGCGTATCTCGGAAATGCCCTCGATACGTTTCTCTTTGACCAGCTCGGCGATCTTCTCGATCAGTCGGGCCTTGTTCACTTGATAGGGGAGTTCGTGAACCAGAATGGTCTCTCGGGAGGATTTTTCATCGATGATCACCTCCGCACGAGCGCGCACGTAAATCCGGCCACGCCCGGTCCGGTAGGCTTCGAGTATCCCGGCGCGACCGTTGATGATCGCTGCGGTCGGGAAGTCCGGCCCCGGGATGAACTCCATAAGTTCGTCGATCGTGATCTCCGGGTTGTCGATCATCGCCAGACAACCTTTGACCACCTCGCGCAAATTATGGGGCGGAATATTGGTCGCCATGCCCACGGCGATACCGGAGCTGCCGTTGACCAGCAGATTTGGCACCCTTGTCGGCAACACCTCGGGGATCAACTCCTGGCCATCGTAGTTGGGCACGAAATCGACCGTTTCTTTCTCGAGATCGGCGAGCAATTCCTGGGAGATTTTTGCCATGCGGATTTCGGTGTATCGCATCGCGGCCGCGCTATCGCCGTCGATGGAGCCGAAATTCCCTTGGCCGTCGACCAGCATATAACGCAGCGAAAACGGCTGCGCCATGCGCACTATGGTGTCGTAGACTGCAGAATCGCCGTGGGGATGGTATTTACCTATAACGTCCCCGACCACCCGAGCCGATTTCTTATAGGACTTGTTCCAATCGTTTTTCAGCTCGCTCATTGCAAACAGAACACGACGATGGACGGGCTTCAAACCGTCGCGGACATCGGGCAACGCGCGCCCGACTATCACGCTCATGGCGTAATCCAGATAGGACTGCTTCAGTTCGTCTTCAATGTTGACCGGGTGAATTTCTTTCGCGATGTCGCCCATGGATGCAGGCTTTCCTTATTGTTGAAATACAGCAGCCCGGTGACGTGAACACCGAACCGGATAAAAGCGCGAAATGGTACCACATGTCGCGAGGTTTTTCTGAACGGTAATTTGCGTTCAAACGGCGGGTAAAAGGTTTGAATTGCTTCAAAAACCGTTTAATGCTGTCGATTTCACAGGGACGGTATAGATTATCGGGCGAGTGACGAGCCTTCGCGGCGGAAAACGGCCACCGCACGCGAGCCCGAAGGT
>CAZING010000035.1:12824-21218 GCA_964540505.1 uncultured Cellvibrionaceae bacterium
GGCACCGGCAGCCCTGGTTATTTTTTAAACGTTTTTGGCACTAGAGGAGATCAAAGTTTTACTCTGACGGGCCAGACCACTAACATCCTCCCCACACGCTTACCTTCGACCCGACCCGCCGATGAATGATACCCACGCCTTACAACCGCAAAACATAGATACCTTGATCAACGCCCGCTGGGTACTGCCCATAGTGCCCCGGGGCAAGGTCTTTGAAAACTGCAGTGTCGCTGTCCACCGAGGCGAAATTATCGCGCTGGTGCCCACCGCGACTGCGGCGAATCGTTTTACTGCAAACGAGACCCTTGAACTTCACAAACACGTGGTAATGCCGGGCTTGGTCAACGCCCATTGCCACGCAGCCATGAGCCTGATGCGCGGTTTCTCCGACGATTTGCCTCTCGATCGCTGGCTGAAAGACCACATCTGGCCAGCAGAGAACAAATGGGTCACACCCGAGTTTGTCACCGATGGTGCCGAGCTTGCGATCGCGGAAATGCTCGAATCGGGCACCACCTGTTTCTCCGACATGTATTACTTCCCAGAGCAGACCGCTGAAGTCGCCCATCGCGTTGGCATTCGCTGCCAAGTCGCCTTTCCGGTGCTCGACTTTGCCACGACCTGGGCCACCAGCGCTGACGAATGCATCCGTAAAGGCCTGGCGCTTCACGACACTTACCGCTCCATCGACTTGATCGACCTTTGCTTTGGCCCCCACGCCTCGGCGACCGTATCCGATGCGGCGCTAAAGCGCATCGCCACGCTCGCGGGCGAGTTGCAGACGCCCGTACATATCCACCTGCACGAAACCGAAGCCGAACTTGAGGCCTCGCTCAAATCGCGGCGCAAACGCCCAATCGAACACCTGCTCGATCTCAATCTGTTAACCCCGCAAACGCGCTGTGTGCACATGACCCAACTGGTCGACTCCGACATTGAGCTTTTGCAGCGCACCGGCGCAGGCGTGGTTCATTGCCCGCAATCGAACTTGAAGTTCGCCAGCGGGCTCTGCCCGGTGCAAGCCTTGTTGGACGCCGGGGTCAATGTGGGGCTAGGCACCGACGGCGCGGCGAGCAACAACGGGCTTCAGATGCTTGCGGAGTTGAATGTCGCGGCGCTGATCGGCAAGATTGCAGCCGGGGATGCAGCCGCTGTGTCCGCGACCGATGCGCTCATCATGGCGACCTTAGGCAGCGCTCGGGTGCTGGGGCTTGGCGACCGGATTGGCAGTATCGAACCCGGCAAACAAGCCGACCTTACGGCCATCGAGTTCACAGGTGCGGGCGCAGAACCGATTTACGATGTCGCCTCACACTTGGCGTACAACAATCGCAACACCCGCGTGAGTCACACCTGGGTGAAGGGCCAGTGTCTATTTGCGCAAGGCCAACACCGCACTTTGGATCTGGCGAAGCTGCATCACAAGGCGCGCGCCTGGCGGGCAAAACTCAAACCCATGATGGAAGATTGATGAATGGCAGAAAACGTCAGTAGAGCGGAAATAGCGAAATTCGAACGTCTCGCCAGTCGCTGGTGGGACTTGCAAGGTGAGTTCAAACCTCTGCACGATATCAACCCTCTGCGCTCGAATTATATTGATCAGCGCAGCCCCGTCGCCGAAAAAGCATTTTTGGATGTCGGCTGCGGCGGCGGCATTCTCAGTGAAGCCATGGCCCAGCGCGGCGCGCGGGTGACCGGTATCGACATGGGCGGCGAGCCTTTGGAGGTTGCCCGTTTACATGCGCTTGAAAGCCAACTGAACATTGATTATTTACAAAGCAGCGCAGAAGCTTTTGCCGAATCGCGAGCGGCACAGTTCGATGTCATCGCCTGTCTCGAAATGCTCGAGCATGTGCCCGACCCCGCCTCGGTTTTGCGCGCTTGTTTTAAATTGCTAAAACCGGGCGGCAGTTGTTTTGTCTCGACGATAAATCGCAACCCAAAAGCCTATGCGCTGGCCGTTATTGCGGCGGAATACATTCTGGGCTGGCTGCCGAAAGGCACACACGATTATAAAATGTTTATTCGCCCGAGCGAGCTTTCCACCTGGGCGCGCCGCGCCGGCTTCACAACGCTCGACATCAAAGGCATGGTCTACAACCCTCTGCGGCGGTCTTATTCGTTAAGCGACCGGGATGTGGATGTCAATTACATCGTACATTTACACAAACCCGCTGACGCAAGCTGACCCGTACGCGGCGAGCATCGACGGTATTTTCCAGGCAACCATTTTGTTTCACTTAAGATCATAGGCAAACCACGTGTCAAATTCTTTCCCACCTATCCAAGCGGTGCTGTTCGATCTGGACGGCACGTTGCTGGACACCCATAAAGATCTGGGGCATGCGCTCAATCAGACGCTCGAACTGCACGGCAGGCCTCAGTTGCCGATGCACGTCATTAAAGCGCAGGTCTCCAACGGCGCCAACGCGCTCATTCGCTTGGGTTTTGGAGAGGAGCCGCCCGCGGACCGGCAACCGCTTTTGCGCCAGCAATTGCTGGATTTTTACTTGGCCGACATTGCCGTTCATACGGAGCTTTTCGAGGGCATATCTGAATTACTGAATCAGTTATGTATTAACCGAATTAAATGGGGCATAGTGACCAACAAGCCCGCGCTCTACACCCGCAAACTGGTGGAAAGCCTGCAGTTCGAATACCCGCCAGCGGTGCTGGTGAGCCCCGACGACGTAGGCGTCGGCAAGCCCGACCCGCGGCCGCTGCTGCACGCCTGCCAGCAATTGGGCATCAAGAGCCCCGAGGCGGTTTATATAGGCGATCACAAACGCGATATCGAAGCCGCGGATAACGCAGGCATGCAAAGCATCGCAGTGGGCTACGGCTTTATCGGCGAAGACGACGACCATCGCAACTGGCAGGCGCAATTTTGTGCCGCCCACGCGAGCGACCTTTGGCCTATCATTCAAACCTTAATTTAATTACAGAATGGATCATGAACCCAGTAGACATTGTTGATTACACCCCTGCCCCCGACCTTCTTCAAGGCCGGGTGATTCTGGTCACAGGCGCCGGCGACGGTATAGGCAAAGCGGTGGCCTTAGCCTGCGCGCGTCACGGCGCGACCGTGGTGCTGCTGGGTCGCACAATGAGTAAACTCGAAGCCGTTTACGACCAAATAGAAGCCGAAGGCTTGCCTCTGGCGGCGATTTACCCGCTGCATCTGGAAAGTGCCTCGCCAGAGGAAGCGCAACAATTACACAACGTCATACACGAAGAGTTTGGCTTGCTCGACGGGCTTTTACACAACGCTGGCGAATTGGGCGCACGCACGCCCATCGAGAATTACAACCTGGAAGACTGGCAAAAAGTCCTTGCGGTTAACACCACAGCGCCTTTTCTTTTAACCAAATTTCTTTTACCGTTACTGCGCCAAGCCAAAGATGGTAGGATTCTATTCACCGGTTCTTCCGTCGGCGTTCAGGGTCGCGCGTTCTGGGGCGGTTACGCGGTTTCCAAAGGTGCGAGCGAAACACTGATGCAAGTCGTCGCAGATGAACTAGAAGATACCACCATAAGAGTGAATTCGATCAACCCGGGCGCTACTCGCACCAGCATGCGAATGACCGCCTACCCGGCGGAGGACCCGAACACACTTATAACACCCGACCAACTCGCAAACCGATATCTGTTTTTATTGGGGCCCGACAGCCGAGGTGTTCACGGCCAACACATTAACGCGCAGCCAACCCGTTAACGCGCAGCAGTCGCTCTGGGCGTAGGCCCTTGCAGGCCCGGCTGCCCGCGCTTTGTAGCAGATACAACGTACATTTTATGGAAAAACCAACCGTGGGGCCCTAGGAACCCCCGCACAACCACAACAGGGAGTAGTGTGTGAACGAAGTGTACCAATCACCGCAAACCGCTTTTATTGACCCAAAAGCCGAGGCCGAATCCGGCCCAACCGGCCAGGCCCCGACCGGGGCATACCGCATCAAAATCGGCGAAATATTCTCCGAAGCTTGGCGAAAATCTGCCGGCTCGAAAGGGTCTCTTCTTCTTGCGGTGGGCATCTATTTAATTATTTACGCCGCGCTGGCGATGGGCTCTTCGTCCATTTCCAAAGCGTTACCGCAAAGCAGCCTCAGCCCTTCGACCGCGTCATTTATCCAATTTTGCAGTTCTCTGGCGTTGCTCGCGCTAAGCACCCCGCTTTGGGGTGGCCTGATCATGACGGGCATCAAGCGGGCCTCGGACCAACCGGTCGGCGCCACCGAGCCACTGAAGTACTTCCATAAAACATTGCCGCTGCTCGGCTTGATGATACTGATGCAACTGCTGATTCTCATTGGGCTGGTGCTGCTCGTTTTACCCGGCATCTACCTCTTTATTTCTTATATGATGGCCGTGCCCTTAATGCTCGAGAAAAATCTCTCGCCTTGGCAAGCGCTAGAAACCTCCCGAAAAGCGATCACGCCGCAGTGGTTCCGCTTTTTTGGGTTTGTCTTGGTTTTAGTGCTAATCGGACTCATCGCGGCACTGACTCTGATGATTGGCGCTATCTGGGCATACCCTTGCGCGTTGATTGCCTTCGGCATTTTATATCGCAATATGTTTGGTCGGCGGTTGACTGAGGGCTGAGGACGGAAGAAAAAGGACAGACCGCTCGGCGCTGGTGGGCCAGCAGAATTGCCACTTTAGTTTCCGCTCGAATGGTTTGTCCTAGTTCCCACGGCCCCGCGTGGGAACGCATATCGGCAAAGCCGAATCCGGTCGAGGCCCTACATTCTAAGAACTGGAGACAGGCAATCACCCGCGCTTTAGCGCACACGCGGCCCGCAACACAAAATTAACGCTTGCTACGCCGGCCGCAGGCCAAAAATGTCGGACGGCATCACATTCGTTGACGTTCGACGCCAACAATTCTCATCTTCGGGTGTCTAGTGAGCCATACAGGAAGTTAGGCGACTAAGGCGCAACGCCCGCGCGTTCAATTCGAAGCGGGGAACCGCTGCAATAGCGGGCCTTAACGCAGCGGGGCCTTTAGGTCATCAGATCCAAATGTAGACACAGTCCTCAGACACCTTCGAGACTGCTAAGCTGTTGGGAGGGTTCGCACAAACCAAATCGTCCAGACACTTCAAAACAACGACAATAGAAGGGTTCAACATGCGCTCTCTCACGCTCATTGCTGTGCTTTTGAGTTCTGCCTTCGCGGCGGCAGAGACACCCGCTGGCGAATGGCCCGGGCCGGACGCGATAATCGAAGCGATTCAGTTGCCGAAAATCCCAGATACGGACTTTCCGATCACGAATTTTGGGGTTGCGTTGGGCGGTGCCGGCGATGCCACAGAGGCCATCAGGGCGGCCATTGCAGCGGCCAGCAGCGCCGGGGGCGGCCGCGTAGTGATACCTGCTGGCACCTGGGTGTCCAAAGGCCCGATTCACTTGTCGGGGCGCATTGAGCTGCACCTCGCCCAAGGCAGCGAATTGATGTTCTCGCCAGAGCCCGCGCACTATCTTCCGGTTGTGAAAACGCGCTGGCAAGGCACCGAGGTTATGACTTACTCGCCGTTAATCTATGCCGCCAACGTGGAAGATGTCGCGATAACAGGCGCCGGGATTATCAACGGCAATAAAGACAGTGGCTTTAGGGCCTGGGCGAGCGAACAGCAAGACGATGTTCAACAATTGAGGAAGATGGGGGCTCAGGGCACGCCGCTTGAGCAACGCATTTTCGCCGAAGGTACGCACCTGCGCCCGCCGCTGATTCAGGTGTTCAACGTAAAGCGCGTGTTGTTTGACGGCTTCAGCACCCGTAACTCGCCCTTTTGGATTCACCATTTGACCTACGCATCGCATGTGACGATACGCAATTTGACGGTGGAAGGCGACTTTCAGAACAACGACGGCATCGATATTGAATCGTCGAGTTATGTTCTGGTAGAAAACAACCGGTTTCGCACCCGCGGCGCCGCTTTGGCCTTCAAGTCGGGCCGCGACCAAGATGGGCGCACTATCGCCCTGCCGAGCGAGCATGTGGTGATCCGCAACAACGATATAGGCAGCGAAGACGGCATCGCGTTTGGCACCGAAATGTCCGGCGGCATCCGGAACATACACGTTTTAGACAATATTCTGCGCACAGGCTCCACCGCACTTCGTTTCTCCTCCAGCTTGGATCGCGGCGGCCTTGTTGAGCACATCCGGGTTCGCAATCTGAAAGCCGAATCCTTTAAAAATCTGTTCTCGTTCCAGTTGAACTACCCGGCCGAAATGGGAGGCAACTTTCCGTCCACTTACCGGGATATCGTCTTTGAAAATTTTGAAGTCGATAACGCCAACACCTTTCTCGAAGTCCGTGCACCCGCAGCCACGCCACTGACTGACGTCACCTTTCGAAATATTCAGGTAAAAAAAGTTAACGCACCTCTCACTCTCGAAAACGCGCTGGGTATTCGCTTCGAAAATGTCACTCTTGGGGAGCAGTCGGTGGACGGTGAGCTTAGCTGGCGAAAACGCATGGACGCTCAAACGGGGGGTTCGAAAGACAGAGAATAGAAGATGGAAGGCTGACGAGAGACCGTCAAGCGCAGGCAGCCGGGTATTGAGTCTCGAGAGGAGCATAAGGACCCGCCGCTGCGCGCTATCCTCGTTACGAAAACGCAGCAATAGTGGGTCTATTTCAAGTTTTTCCAATGCACAGATGCGCGCGCTGGCGCAGCGAGCAGTTACCCAATGTTCTGCATGGTCCGCTAAAGCGCCTCTGTGCCTTCAAGCTCAACCGCTGGCGGCGACTCGCCTGGGATTTGTGTCGGGGGTGGGCTGAGTGCGGCGGCGCTTGGCCGGTCGGGGCGTTTGGCCGTTTGGGGCTTATCGAGCCCAAGCGCGTAGACGACGCGTGCGACATCGACGTTTTCATGTTTATCTTGCCAGTGTTTGACCACTACGCGATTTTGAAGCACCACGTGCAGGTATTCATGATGCGTTTTGACAGAATTCGACCGCACAATAAACAACAACTGACGACGCTTGTGAACTTCGCGTCGAAATTGCCAGGTCAGAATTTCAACGTCGTTGGCTGCGACGTCTACCCATAGCGGGCTGCCAAACTGTTGTCGAAGCCAAAGGTCTGTGGTTTTCTCCGGCGCGATTTCGTCGATTAGACCCGCGCTGAAGCTACCTTCGCCGTCGCGGTAATGCGTTGTGCTGCTGAAATCCACCAAGCTGCAACCGCCCACCGCAAACAAAGCGGATATCACTACAAGTGCGCCAATGCGCTTTAGGTGTCTCACTATCTCTCCTCTGCGACCGCCGCGCGTTGAGTTTTCCGGCGCACCAAAGCCATAAGGTTAGCCTCAGAGCTCGAGATGCCGCAACTGGCGACCACGGAGCTGACATCGGCACCGCTGTCGAAAAGTTGCATGGCCTGTGTGTAGAGCGCGCCTTCCGCGCCGGCCGTGGTGGCCTGGGCGACGCAGAGTTGCTGAAGTTTTCGCTCGAGATGAACGATGCGACTGCCCATGCCTATGGCGCCGCTCATCGCCGCGGCCAGCTCCTGTTCGCACTTTCGCAGCCTCTCGTCCATCAACTTACGCGCCCGCGTGGCGACGACCGCCGCCCAACAAGCCGACAATAACGCCAAGCTCGCTAACACACACGCGGAAATAATCAAAAAGCCTTGAGGCATGGGTTCACCTTTAGAGTTCGTCTTCTATGTCAGCCCATTCGTCGTCGGTCAACAGCTTGTCCAGTTCGATCAAAATCAGCAGTTTGCCATTTTTATGACAGACCCCTTGGATGAACTTGGCGCTGTCGTCATTGCCGACGTTTGGCGCAGACTCAATTTCGGACAAGCGCAAATAAACCACCTCGGCGACGCTGTCCACTAAAATTCCAATCACATGTTTATCCGCCTCGATCACCACTATGCGGGTATTGCTTGTGGTTTCGCCCGGTTCGAGGCCAAAGCGGTGGCGGGTGTCGATTACCGTCACCACATTGCCTCGCAAGTTAATGATGCCGAGGACATAGGCCGGCGCGCCGGGCACGGGCGCGATCTCCGAGTAACGCAAGACTTCGCGCACTTGCATGACGTTGACGCCATAGGTCTCGCCATCGAGATTAAAGGTGACCCACTGTAGAACCGGGTCGTCCTGTACTGCGTTACTGTTGATTGTTTTTGCCATGGGGGTTGATCCTCATCGAACAGGCACCGCGGTGATCGCGTCAAAAATACGTAAATTACCCCTTTATTCTAGACAACAGCAGCATGTGTGCCAGTTGAAGCGACAGAATGGTAAACGGCGATTCGAAGAGTCGGCCCGGCCCGTATGAAAGTACCTGCTAAAGGCCGTGCGCCTCTTTTTCAGCGTAATTAGGCTTTAAGGCGGCCTAGCGTCGGCGTGGAAGTTCAGGGTCGCTCGAGAACAGTAA
>CAZING010000036.1:0-12185 GCA_964540505.1 uncultured Cellvibrionaceae bacterium
GCGCTTTATGACCGATCCGTTCAAGAACTGGCGCGGCATGCAGGAATCCGGGGGGCGGCGTATTAAGCGCAGCATTTTGCTAGACCAGCAAAGCATTCATTTTTTAGCTTCGGAGGAGCGCCAGCACTTAAACCGCTTTCGGTTGCTGCAAGATTATTTGTCCGATAAGCAAGAGGAGATTGAAGCCTGGAATCGGCAATTACTGGAGCAGGGAAAGGAGCCGGTGAATACCCGCCGCATTACCAATATCGGCACCTTTCGCGCGTATGTTGACCGCTACTTGCGTAGCCACGGAGGCATCCATCAGCAAATGACCTTGATGGTTCGCCAGTTGGCTCCCTCTCCTCAAGGTTTGCCGCTGGAAATATACTGCTTTACCAACGACGTAGCCTGGGTGGTTCACGAAGGTATACAGGCGGACATATTTGATCATCTGTTATCTATCCTGCCGGAGTTCGGATTGCGGGTTTTTCAGCAACCCAGTGGTCTGGATTTGCACGCGTTGAAAGTATCGCCGTCCAAGGACCAAGCATAATGTTTTGAACTGTCCTGCGAAAATGCTTATGGATTTTCACGGTCGATGAACGGAAAACTCGGGACAGGCACTCATACTCTCTCTAGGATTTAGCAGGACACGCACTCAAATCCCCTCGCGACAGACATTCAAATCCTTATGGAAGGAGCTGTCAGGACAGACACCCAACGCGGACACCCAAAGCGGGGACAGACACCCAAAGCGCGCAACGCGGACACCCAAAGCGAGGACAGACACCCAAAGCGAGGGCAGACACCCAAAGGGCGGCTGTCAGGACAGACACCGAAAAAAGAAAAGGAAACGCTGATATCGTTTCATCAGCCAAGATGATGGTCATTTAAATCCGCCTGAGCTGATCAAATTTCGACCTGGTGGGCCGGAAGTTAGGGGACTAAGGAGCATAGCGGGGGCTCGGATCAACGCAGGAAAAAAAGCGCGATAATAGCGGTCTATTTCGAGCGTTCCCGACGCCGAGATGAATCCGCTGGTGCAGCGAATAGTTCCCTAATTTACTGCACGGCGCACTAGAATGTCCGGCGAGTATTTGTGTGTCGTGTCGCTTTGGCCGTGCTTGGATCGTCTGGCCAGGGGTGTTTTGGGTAGCGGCCTTTCATTTCCTTTTTTACTTCCGGGTAACCGGCGCGCCAGAAACCGGTCAGGTCTTGGGTGACTTGCAGGACGCGTCCCGCTGGCGAGAGCAGATGAACTATTAATTCAAGACGACCGCCGGCAACGCTCGGCGTGTTTTGTTGCCCAAACATCTCCTGCAACTTTGCCGCAAGTACAGGGGGTGACTGCAGATAGTCGATGCGAATCTGCGAGCCGGAAGGGACTTGAAAGTGGGTGGGCAGCTGTTCATCCAGCAAAGTCTTTTGCGCCCAGGTGAGGTTGTTGGCAAGCAGCTGCGCGAGGTCGAGTTTTTTAATGTCGACCATAGTTGTCACGTCATTCAGATAAGGCAGCAGCCAGGTGTTTAATGAATCTCGTAAAGCGGCATCGGAACAATCGGGGAAGCCTATGTCCTCGTAGAATTCCCTCCCAAGCGCCAATCGCGCGCGCAAGATTAAAGCGGCTTCGCTCCACGATAAATGATGGTAGTGCTCGCTTAGAAATTCGCAAACGGCCATAGCCCGTTCGACTTTATCGATTTGGGCGATTGGTCGTGTGCGTAGGTCGAGCACGCCGAGATAAGCGGTTTCTTCTGCGACGAAGCGTTGCAGTTGAGCGTGCCAGCCAACTTTTTTAACGCGTTTAATAAGATGGCTTAAAACGCCGTCAAAATTATTCGGCCGCAAAGCCAAAGCGCTGAAAATTGTATCTTCGCTTTTACCTTCGTAGCCGCCGAGCTCGGCCGCGACCAGCCAGTCGGATTGTATAAGCTCGGAGGCCTCAGGCAGACGCGCCTGCCGACCGCTGCTTAAACGATAAAGGTGCGTGTGGCCGGGCACTTTTCGGGCGATCCGATCCGGGTAAGCCAGGGCCAGAAGCACCGCAAGCTCGGTAGACTCCGGCGTGCGTTTTGCGGTGTCGATTTTCTTTAATATTCCGCGCAATTGCCGTCGAGTTTTTTGTACGGGTTCGGGCCAATTCGAGTGCGCTCGCATCGACCGTTCAAGGTCGGTGCCGCCAGCGCGATAGTCCTCATGTAAAAGCGCCGCTAGCGCGCAGGCAGCGTCGGCTTGACCTCTGGCGTCGGCCTCCAAGAGCATGTGCGCCAGGCGCGGGTGCACGGGCAATTTCAGTAGCGTGTGACCGTGGTCGGTCAATGCGCCGTCGACCAGTGCACCGAGGGTGTGCAGCAGATCCTGCGCTTGTTGATAGCTTTTGTGAGGCGGTGGCGTGAGCCATTTCAGTTCGCGGGGGTCGTCTACGCCAAAGGCCTTAAGGGCTAGTACCATAGCGGTTAGGTCGGCTTGCAATATTTCCGGCTCGCTGAACGGTTCCAGTGTCTGTTCTTTTGCCCATAACCGGTAACATCGCCCGGGCGCAGTGCGACCGGCTCGACCGGCGCGTTGCGTCGCCGATGCCCGCGAGATACGCTGCGTGGCGAGCCGCGTCATCGCCGATTTGGGGTCAAACAGTGGCGCTCGCCTAAAGCCGCCGTCCACCACCACCGTGACCCCTTCAATTGTGAGGCTGGTTTCGGCTATGTCGGTTGCGAGGATGACTTTTCTTTTGTCGGTTTCGCTGCCCGATAACGGCGCTATGGCGCGTTGTTGTTCGCGAAAGGGCAGGGCGCTGTAAAGCGGTAAGACCTGGACTCTGGGCCCCGCGAAAGGGGCGAGGGCTTTGGCCACTTTTTGTATTTCGCGTTGACCGGGAAGAAACACCAGAATGTCGCCCTCGGGTGCCGAAGCGGTTTCGGAATTTAAAAGGTTCACCAGCATTTTGGTCGCGACTTCGACCAATTGGGACAGCGTCGTTTGCCCGCAATAAGTGAGCGTTACCGGGTAGGCGCGGCCTTCGCTGGCAATTACCTTGGCGTCCAGCAATTGCGCGATGGGGGCGCCGTCGAGGGTCGCTGACATCACCAAGAGTTTCAACGGGTTGTGTTCGCGAAACAATTCGCGCGCGGTCAAGGTGAGCGCCAAAGCGAGGTCAGCATCTAAGTTGCGCTCATGAAACTCATCGAGAATTACAGCGCTGTAGCCTTCAAGCGAAGGGTCTTCGACAAGCATTCGGGTCAGCACACCACCGGTGACCACTTCCACTTTGGTTTTGGGCCCGCTGCGGGTTTCGCCGCGAACGCGAAAACCAATGGTTGCGCCGACGGTTTCGTTAAGCAGCTCCGCCATGCGTAGGGCCGCTGCCCGCGCGGCCATGCGTCTTGGCTCGAACATTAAAATTTTGCCCGTGCACCACGGCTCGAGCATCAGCGCCAGGGGGACCTGGGTGGTTTTACCCGCGCCGGGCGGAGCGGTCAAAACCGCATTGTTCTGCTCGCGCAGTGTTTCGCAAACTAATGGCAGAACTTCGAAGATTGGCAATGTCGACAAAAGGGCGCTCCAGGCATAAATCGTGATGTGCAGTGTAAAGAAAGTTCGCGCTCGTAGGTTGCACGCGAAACCCGCATCAACGGTGTTTTTTGTGGCGCAGTGTACTCGCAGGGCCGTGTTTAATTCCTCGCATCTGGTGTCGCGCGCGGCGCCCCTCTAGAATGTCCGCCCGATTCAGGAGGTTCACTTGAGTTTTCTCGCGAAACTACGCCAAAGTGCCCAGACCGAAAGCGGTCTGGCGTTGCATTATCTTTTCGAAGTCAAAGCCACGGGCTCGCTCTCGTTACAGCTCGTGCCCAAGCGCGCTGACGTCTCCGTCAACCGCAGCGCCTACACTATAGTGCCCGGTCATTTCGTCAGCCCACCTGCATTTTTGGATGCCGAAGACGTGCCCTTATTGCAGGCATTATTGCGAAGCGATGCGGCTTGGCAGCAGGTCGCCACCGGCAGCGGCTTGCCGCGACCTTTGATGCCCTGGCTGCAACGTCTTAGCGCCACGGGGCGCTTGCATTTGATGGTCGCAGGTGGCGAACGCGTGACCGCGACGGCTGCGGTTTTGGAGGCACCGCTTTGGCGCTGGCAGGTGCGCGGCGATGGCTCTCAGGTGCTGACGCTTGTCCCGCCCAAAGGCGCGGTGCCCGCCCGGTTCGACAATGCTTTGGCGGTGTTCGACACCAAGGGTTTTACCGCTCACTTTTTATCGGACGAACGTTTCGACAAGCTCCGGCCTATGCTCGATTGTCGCCTGCCGCCCAACGCGGACCGCTCAACTTATAATCGCTTAGTCGACCGATGTCTCGCCGAAGGCTTGCCTTGCCCGCAATATTTTCAAGCCAAACCGCTTGCCAAGTTTAGGCCAGTGCTTATCGCCCGCTCGGGCTATTTCGAGGGCCGCGAGTCCGATGCGCTGGAGCTGCATCTGCGCTGTGAAACCGACCGTATTGCCTGGCAGGTGCCCTGGGCTGAATGGCCTAAGCACTGGGTGTTCGATGGTGAGACTGTGGTCGCAGCTGCTGTGTCCGACGACATTCTAGACCTGCCGGAGCAAGTGACAGCCGCCTTTTCCGGTCTTGTTCAACAAGCGCCCTCGGCGCGATGGTGCGTAGACTCGGAAGTTGTCTGGCAAGAGCTATTAACAGCCCCGCCCGCGGCATTGCAAGCGCTGGGGGTCGCAATAGAAACGGCCCCCCATTTTAAATTTCCGTTTCTGCGGGTGAGCAGGCTTAAACTTCATGCCCGCCGGGTTCAAGACACTTTGCACTTGGATCTCACCGCAAACGTCGGCGAGCGGGAGTTCGATCTGAAGTCTCTGCTTAGCGATTGGCTCGACGCGGAAATTGAAAACGGCTATCTGAAGTACAACACCGAAGAGGGGATACTGTTGATCCCGGGTGCTGTGGCGGGGCTGCTGCGCTCGGAGTTGGGCGATTGGATCGAGCAGGGCTTGGCCCCGGTCAGCGCCAACCAGGCTTATCGGCTGGCGCGGCTTTTGGGGAGTGACCAGCTTGAAGTCGAGGCAGAGGCGGTAGACACCGAGCGGGCGCTCGAGATCTGGCAAGAACCCGAACAACTCGACTTAGACAGTGGGGTGATTGGCGCGAAGCTGCGCCCGTATCAGTGGCTGGGGGTGCATTGGCTTTTGCAGCTGCACCGCGCGGGTCTCAACGGCCTGTTGGCAGATGATATGGGGCTTGGCAAAACACTACAAACCATTGCATTTCTCAGTGTGCTGAAGCAGCGTGGCGAGCTGTCTGGGCCTGTTCTGATTTTGGCACCGGCGAGTTTGCTTGCCAACTGGGCGAATGAAATAGAGCGGTTCAGTCACAACCTTGACAGGCCGATTCTGTTTCACGGGCTGCATCGGCACGAGGCGCCGCTGAATCTCGGCGAGCAGCCGGTTGTTATCACCAGTTACGGCACCTTTTTAAGCGATCTCGATTTCTGGCAAGCCCGGCCGCCGCAGTGGCTGGTGCTGGACGAGGCCCAGACGATTAAAAACCCGTCCACGCGTATACGCAAAGCCCTTGTCACCCTTGAGACGCAGAATCGACTGTGTCTATCCGGTACACCATTAGAGAACCACCTAGGCGAGGTTTGGTCTTTGATGGATTTTTTAAACCCCGGCATTCTGGGGTCACGCACGCAGTTTCGGCGTTATTACCAGCGTCCGATAGAGGTCGACCAAAACCAGCAGCGGCTGAATCAATTGCTCTTGCGTATCTCGCCTTGCTTTTTGCGTCGGGCAAAAAGCGCAGTGGCGCGGGATTTGCCGGCTAAAACCGAGATAGTGCAGTCGATTACCCTGGGTGCCGAGCAAATGGAATTTTACGAGGCGCTCAAGCGCGACCAATGGCAGGACTTGGCACACGAATTGACGCAGGCGGACCCAGGGCGAGCTCAATTCATGGTGATCACCGCATTATTGAAACTTCGAGAGGCCTGTTGCGACCCGCGCCTGCTCGGCTGTGAAACAGTGGGTTCGGCCAAAACCCGCCAGTGTCTTGAGATGATTCAGTCTTTGGTCGAGGAAGGCAGCGCAATTTTGGTGTTTTCCCAATTTACCCGTATGTTGGCGATCCTTGAGCAGGAGTTGACCGAACTCGGCATTCCATCCTTAATGCTTACGGGCAAGACCCGCGATCGTCAAACCTTGGTCGAGCGGTTTCAACAGGGTGAGGCACCTGTGTTTTTGATCAGTCTCAAAGCCGGCGGGGTAGGGCTTAATTTGACCCGCGCCGATACTGTGATTCATTTTGACCCTTGGTGGAACGGCGCCGCGGCCAACCAGGCAAGCGACAGGGCGCATCGTTTAGGTCAGGACAAACCGGTATTTGTCTATAAGCTGATTGCGCAGGCTACCGTCGAGGAAAAAATCGCGGCTCTGCAGGGCGCCAAAGCCCATCTGAGTGAGGCAATTAACACCGAAGCCCAGCGCAGCGGCGACCGTTTTGCGTTGAGCATGAAAACGCTGCTCGATCTGTGGCAGTAATCCTTTTAAAAGCGCCTATCACGCGCGCGATGTCACCACGCACGAAACTTTAATGTCTAAAGGCTTATATGATCTCTATAGCGGAAGTCGAAACCCATTTGGCAGAAACCGGGCAATTTGCGGTTACGGATTGGCTGCTCGGGCAAAGCCACTTGCAATACGGGCTCTACGAAGCCTGGCGCAACGGCGAGGTGGCGTTCTTGGACGAGGCGTTAAGTTGGGATGCCAAAACGCTAGAAACCTTGGTTCGCGACGCGCAGCTCGTGTGCGAACAACTGAAACTCGTCGCGCAACCGACGGAATATTTCTCCTGGCAGGGCGGGGCGGTACTCTCGCTCAGCCGCAGCGCCGCCACACAAACCGCGCTCGCCCGCGTTTGGCGGCGGGCGGAAGATTTGCCCCAGCTCGATCTGTTTATGGACAACACGGCTGTGGTCACAGAAAACCGCCTGCAGGCAGACCTGGCAGCGCGGCGTTTCGACGATGCCGAGAAAACCTTGGAGCAACTGAGCCGAATTCACCCGAGCAACTCGAGTCTTGGCGCCTATAAAGATCTGATCAATTACGGTCATCATATAACGGCCGAAAGAACGGTTGCGCCGGAGGTTTTTAAAGAGGAGTTGACGGGCTTGTTGGAGGAAGTGGCACCGCTTGCGAAAGAGGTGCTTAAAGCGCGCTCACGCGATTATTTGGCTTACGGGTGGCACCGACTTGCCCGAAGTGCGGAGACTTTAAGTCTGGCGACGAGCGACTGGCGATGCCACCCGGCCTTTGCGTTGGCGCAAATACCGGACTGGCAGGCGGTAGCGGTGTCACTTCAAGCCGACAGCCTTACTTGGCGGCAACCCGAGTTACTTTGCCTTTTTGCGAACGCGATGTTCCTCGGTGCAGCGCCACAGATGGGCTACCTTGTGTGGGGCCAGTTGGCCGAGCGGTTCCCGGATTTTATCGAACAGCATATTGACCGGCACCCTTTGGCGACGCGCCACCCACTGCTTTTGGAGCTGTGGGACAGCTTTCTCGCGTTCGACGAACAATGGCCCTGCCAATGGTTTCTCGGGTACTTGCTCATTCAGCGGCCTGGGCTTGTGCATTTGATCGAGAAAATGCCAGTCGGCTGTGACGAGGCGGTGACCAACCCTGTCAACCGGACTTTAGTGAATCTCGTTTGGGCACGCATCCGCGAGGAGGACCAAAAGCTTTACAGAGCGCAGCTGAAATCCGCCGCCCCGGCTCTGTTGCGCTGTTATATGAACAAGCGCGATTGGCACACCGCTCGGTAGCATAGCCGAACAGTCGCCTGAAACGCGGCCGAATGAATGAACCGGCGAAGCTGGCGCTTAATAGTGCAACCGCGCACTTGCGCTACGGCCGTGCCGGCGCGGGTGGCTGGAACTCGTTCGCTGAAAAAAGGTAAGATACTCGCCACTTTATTAAATTCAAGCGTTCGCCAAGAGGTGAACCGCACCTATTTTTGTCCGTCATCCGAGAGGTAGCAACACCATGGAAATCATGGATACCATTAAGCAACAGATCGAAGAAAATCCCGTTATCCTGTATATGAAAGGCTCTCCGGATGCGCCCCAATGCGGGTTTTCCATGCGCACCTCACAAGCCGTTATGGCCTGCGGTCAGCGCTTTGCGTTTGTGGATGTGCTGTCAAACCCCGACATTCGCACGCATTTGCCGAAATACGGCAACTGGCCCACCTTCCCTCAGTTATGGGTGAAAGGCGAGTTAGTCGGAGGCTGCGATATAGTTACTGAAATGCACGAAAGCGGCGAGCTGCAGCCTTTAATTGAAGCCGCCGTATCGGAAGGTTCGCAACAGGCAGAAGATTCACAACAAGCGGAATAACCGCCGGCGCTTTCGGTAGATAAAACCGAATGTTTGTGCCGCGCAAGCTCGAACAAGCGCTTAGCAGTTAGAGGCTTGTATAAGACGTGAGATAACCGTTCGCGGCGCGAGAGCATGACTGGGCGTCGGCAAAGCTTGCAATAGCCCAATTTTGCGGCACTTACCCGTCTTGATCGGAATGCTCGGTATACCGTCAGACAGCTCGCTTCTTCGGTTGTGCGGTAGCTCTTTGGCCTGACCAATTCGGGGAAGTTGGTGCATTTTGGCGGTCATTTGCGATTTTGATCACGGACATGGTCAGGCCGGTTGCCAGATACTCGCAGGCTTCGCACCGATAAAAATCACAAAAAAGGCAACTGATAATGCGTAAGTCGAATCTTCTGCTGGCCGGCCTGATGGCCACCGCGCTGCTCGCCTGCGGCGGACAATCGGCGCAGCCGCCAGGCGCTTCCTCAAATTCAAGCGCCTCATCCAGTTCGTCGTCCAGCTCCAGTTCCTCGTCTAGCTCATCATCCAGCTCCAGTTCATCTTCCAGCTCCAGTTCATCTTCCAGCTCCAGCTCGTCGTCCGGTTCCAGCAGTTTTAACTTTGTCATAGAAGAAGAAACGCCCGCCGTTTGTATTGGCCATGACTTTGAAGACCAGCATCAAGGTTTCACCGCCACCGGTTACATCAATTCGATTAACGCCATTGGTGCAAGTATCACTTGGAGTGTCGAGGCCCCGGTCAGTGCTTCATACAGCGTGGCTATTCGTTACGCCAACGGTGGTGGCGCAGCGCGCGCTGCCCATCTTACGGTCAATGATGGCGGTAACGGTCAGCACAGCCTGACCTTCGAGAACACCGGCGCCTGGACCGCGTGGCAAACGGTGCCGCTGCAGCTCGACCTGGTGCAGGGTGTGAACATTCTGCAGCTGATTTCCGACAGCTCTGAAGGCTTGGCCAACATTGACCACTTGGTGGTCTCGGGTGCCGAGCAGGTATCGGCCGGCAGTTGTGCGGGCGTGGATTCGTCATCCGGCTCGACGTCTTCGGGTGGCTTGGGCGGCGATGACAATTCGCGGCGCTCCGCCTGTACTTCGGTGCAGGGCACCGAGTTCGTCAACTCCACCATTCGCGTGGCCGGCCCGTTCGATGGTGGGTGTCGAGAATATGTCGCAACCTTCGGCGATGGCAGCCAGCAAGAAGGCCAAGACCCGGTATTTCGTCTTGAGCGCGGCTCCTCGCTGACCAACGTCTTTGTCGGGCCCAATGGCGATGGCATACACGTGCACGGGGACGCCACTTTGACCAACATCACCTGGCGCGACGTTGCCGAAGACGCCTTGACGGTGAAATCCGAGGCCAATGTCACCATTCGCAATTTTGAAGCTTATAAGGCGGCCGATAAGGTATTCCAGTTGAATGCCAAGACCACCTTTCTTGCGCAAAATTGCACGGTGGTGGATATGGGCAAAATGTTCCGCGAGAACGGGGGCAAGTGTTACCCGGCAAATGTCACAGTCGAGAACTGCCACTTAGATCGCGCCAGCGACGCAATATTTCGTTCGGATTGCGGCAGTACCGTTATGACGCTTCGCAACAGCACGGTCTTAAACGCCAAGGTTTGCTACAGCAACAGCTTTCAATGTCACAGTAACTAGCGGGCGATGCGAAAACGTAAGCAACCGTTCGCGGCACTCGCGCGTTGGCAAAGCTTGAATTAGGCCCATAATTGCTGCGTCTCCCTGGCTGACCCAAACGCGCCTCTCAACCCCTGGCCGATTCGGCCGGGGGTTTGTATTTTGTGCGCCGGTATCGTGGTAGAACAAATTGAAACTACAATGTCAACAAGGTGGGCGGTTCTCGCGGACCGCCCGTGCATCGGGTTTCTGCTTTGGACAAGCTTATGCAATTCGATTCGGTCAATTGGGTGGGGCATCGAGGCTGGCCGGCCTATTACCCCGAAAACAGCCTGTCCGGAATATTGGCGGCTTGTGAAGCGGGGGCGAGGGGTGTCGAGCTCGATGTGCAGCTCAGCGCGGATGGCGTTGCGATCGTTTTGCACGACGCGAGCCTAAAGCGTACCGCGGCGCTGTCAAAGCAGGTTTTTGAGCTTCACGCCGACCAACTGCAAACCGTTCGTATCGGCGAGACGGCCCGTTTGGGCGAGCGTTTTGCGCAGGAACCGCTGCCAACTTTGGCAGAGGTCGCCTCAGCGCTGGTGCTGTGGCCAGAGGTGACCGTGTTTGTCGAGTTGAAAGGCGAAACCCTGGCGCACTTTGACGAAACCTATTTTATCGAGCGCGTTTGGCAGGCGCTAAACCCGATTCGACATCAGGTGGTGATCATCTCCTTCGAGCTCAGCCTCTTGCGTAAGGTTCAGCAGCGTCAGTGGTGCCCGGTCGGGTGGGTGCTCCGCGCCATGGACGAGAGCGAGCGGCGTGCTATTGCGGCGCAAGCTGTCGATTATCTGATTGCCGATCACCGCCTTTTGCCAGCACCGGATGTCGGTCTTTGGGCCGGTCCTTGGCAGTGGTTTGTGTACGATGTGGTGGATCGCGAGCTGGCCCTTCAATGTCAGCGGCGCGGCGTCTTTTGGCTGGAGACTTGGGACATTGGCCTCGTGAAACGGTTCTGAGGAGGGTGCGTGACGCAGCGATACGATGTGATTGTGGTGGGGGCTGGCATCCAGGGCGCCGGGATTGCGCAGGCTTGTGCCTTGAACGGCTGGCGGGTGAAAGTGCTCGAAAGAAACAGTCACCCGGGGCGCGAGACCTCGAGCGCCAGCTCTAAACTGATTCACGGCGGTCTTCGCTATCTTGAAACCCTTCAGCTTCATCTTGTGTACGAATGTCTCGCCGAGCGCAAACGCCTATTGGCCAACGCGCCATCCATAGCGAGCTTGGCGAAATTCTATATCCCGGTTTACAAAAGCAGCCGGCGTCACCCTCTGTGGATTTTCGCGGGTCTTGGGCTTTATTCGCTGCTCGGCGGCTTGACGCCAGCGAACCGGTTTCGAAAACTCAACCGCGGGGAGTGGCCATCGCTGCCGATTCGTCAAGAGGGTTTGAAGGCGGTGTTTCAATACCAAGATGGTCAAACCGACGACCTACAGCTTACCGAGGCGGTGTTGCGCAGTGCCCAGCGCCTGGGCGCCGAGCTGAGCGTCGATGCCGAAGTGCGGGCGCTCAGCGCGCGGTCGCAGTACCTAGAGGTGACCACCCAAAGCGAGACTTTACGGACTCGCTGCTTGATTAACGCTGCCGGGCCTTGGGTGAATGAGGTGGCGATGCTTTTGCCGCAAACGTCTCAGATGCCGCTCGATTGGGTGCAGGGGGTGCACATCCTATTGCCTCGGCCCGCGCCAATTGGCTGCTTCTATGTCGAAGCCCCAACGGACGGCCGCCCGATGTTCGTCCTGCCTTGGCGCGGGCAAACGTTGGTGGGCACCACAGAACACGCGTTAAGCAGCCCCGAGGCTTCGCCCACCGAGGAGGAGATAGACTACTTGCTGCAAGCTTATAACCGGTACTTCCCGGAGCACGCCTGCACGAGAGAGGCCGTGGTTGAGGTGATGGCCGGTGTACGGGTGCTGCCTAAGAATGAAAAATCGGCGAACGCTCGCCACCGAGAAACTCAACTGCGGGAGTGGTGCGAAGATGGGCGGCTCTATCTCGGTGTGTACGGCGGCAAGTTGACCTCCTACCGCGCTGTGGCCGAGAAGGTCAGTTATCGCATCGCGAGCTGTTTGGGGGTGCCGACTGGCGCGGTCAAAACCACGCGTTGCCTGGCGTTTGAATAGCGAGCCTCGCGCGCTTGCGGCCAA
>CAZING010000036.1:12285-18288 GCA_964540505.1 uncultured Cellvibrionaceae bacterium
AGTCAGGTCTCGTTGGCGATTCGGTCTAACTGTTGGAACAAATCCACGGGCATATCGAAATCGCGCAGCAGTTGAGTGCATTTGGTGCGCTGTGCCTCGGTCGTTATCGTGTATATCTCGGCGATGATGTTGGCTTGGAAGAGCAATTGTCCGTATCGCGTTACCTCTTTGCCTTGCTCTATGTCAATTTGCTCTTCGAGGGCTAAGCAGATGTCTTCCGGCAACTCCCAGTCCTTGGCAATGAGGTGGCTCAACACCGTGGCTTTGTGTCGCAACATGGGCGCGAAAGCTCTGTAGCCCGGGTTGAGGTCGCCGTTTCGTTGATACTGCTTACACAGCTCACTGAAGATCGTTATTTTGCCTATATCGTGTACGAGCCCCGTTAAATAAGCCTTATACCGCTCCAGTTTGCGCTCGTTGCCCACTATGTCGCAGATCAGTGCACAGTTGAGCGAGTGCGCCCACAAACGCTGGCCCGTATGGGTGTAGTAGGGGGAGTCCTTGCGGACAATCGGCTGCATAACCGCCGCCGATAATACGGATCGCAAACCGCTGAGGCCGAGCTTGATGATGGCCCGCTCGATATCGTCTATAGGTTTGGCGACTGGGTTGAAATAGGCACTATTGGCGAGCTTGAGCACCGCCGCGCTCATGGCCGGGTCTTTGTTGACTATGACCACGTAGTCTCTGATCGAGCTGTCGGGGTCTCGTAAGCTGCGCAGTAGCTTCGGGATGACAGAGGGTAGCCGCGGCACGGCGGTTTTGCGGTGTTCGGGCTTGCTAAGATCGCGTTGCACATTTTGTTGCACAAGCTTTTGCGCAACGGTGAGTTGAGCGCTGTTTGAATCCGAAAATAAATGGTTTAAAAAGCACGCTTCGCTTTTCTGACGCGAGATTCGCGAGCTTTCGGTGACCATCGGTGGCGGCTCGACCGACGCCCGGGGCAGGTCGCCGTCGTAGCCCCCGCCTTTTTTGTGGAACACACCCTTTAAAAACGCAGATACTGCCATGACGCCCACTCTTTGCTCGAGGCTCGCATTCGATTGACGCGATCGGCGGTTGCAAAAAGTTTGCAATAAAACTGCCTGGAGCGCGCGTTTGCACGGTCAGCCCGGTGGCTTCCCTTTTGTATTTAGCTCCGCTCGGCTGGTTCCAGATAGCTGTCCGGCGGTCGCCAGGCGAGGGCTTAAGATAGGCTGACGCCAGCGCCAAAGTCCGTCTATACCGGCGCTGAACCTGGGTATACATCAACTATAGTACGGATTTTGACGAAAGGAAGGGTTAGAGAGAGTTGCGTGCGGCGTGTTTGGCGCGGATAAATTCGCCGTGACCGAGGTGGATCAGGTCGGCGACTTTGCGGATGATGTACTCTTCGTATTTATCGAGATCGCCGTCTGCGAAGGCGATACGCCACATCCCCGTTACCAGTTTGAACTTTTCGTCAAACGAACAGTTTTGGTTGACCAGCTGGGTGAACTGGTACATCGAGGTGGCCTCCGAGCATTCATTGTGCGCCATCGCGATAAGGCCTTCGACTTCGTCCGGCGCGAGCGCGAATTGGCGTATAAGAATGTCTTTCAGCTCACGCAGCTCTTCGCCAGAGAATTCGTTATCGATTATGGCGACTTCAATGAGCAAGGCGGCGCAGGCGAGCCTGCGCTGGTCTTCGGTCATTTCTTCCGCGCCGGGACTGTCCCGGCCCTGGAAAAAATCCTTGATGAGATCAAGCATAGCTTGCGAGCAATTTCTCTAGGTTGACCTGGTCGGCGACAAACCCGCGGATTCCCTGAGCCAGTTTTTCTGTGGCCATCGCATCGTCGTTGACGCTGAAACGAAACTGCGCCTGCGTCTGGATGAGTCGGTCCTGTGCTTCACCTTTGTTATCGGGGCTTAGCACTCGAGGCAGATCGCCTTTGTCTTCGTCGAGCTCTCCTAGTAATTGCGGGCTGATGGTCAAGCGGTCGCAACCGGCCAAGGCTTCAATTTCGCCGACGTTGCGAAAGCTTGCGCCCATCACAACCGTGTCGTAATTGTGCTGTTTGTAATAGTTGTAGATTTGGGTGACCGAGATAACGCCTGGATCTTCATTGGGCGCGTATTCGCTTTTGTCGGTATTGGCTTTATACCAGTCGAGAATTCGGCCTACGAATGGGGAGATTAAGAACACGCCTGCGTCGGCGCAAGCCGCGGCTTGAGCGAAACCGAACAAGAGCGTCAGGTTGCAGTCGATGCTCTCTTTGGTTAACTGTCGGGCGGCCTGAATACCTTCCCAAGTGGAGGCGACCTTTATCAGCACTCTATCTTTGCTGACACCGGCCTTGTCATAGAGCTCGATCAGGTGGTGTGCTTTGGCGATGGTTGCGTCTATGTCGAATGACAGTCGCGCGTCTACTTCGGTGGAGATTTTCCCGGGGATCAATTTTAAAATTTCGCAGCCGATCGCGACGGCTAAGTAATCGCAAGCCCCCGCGATGTCCTTTGTTTGGCCAAGCGCATCACGCACCAAGGCGTCGTATTGAGGGAGCTGAGCGGCTTTGTAAAGCAGTGAAGGGTTGGTTGTGGCGTCCATCGGACGGTAGCGTTTGATCGCTTCGATATCGCCGGTATCGGCAACGACATCGGTCATGGCTTTGAGTTGTTCAAGTTTACTGGTCATAGGCAACCTCGGTTCTTTGTATCGGGGTATTATCCGTGGGTTAAGGCTGTGAAACAAGTCGCAGCAAGCGGCCGCTTTTGTGCATAAAGACGACAAGCGAAAGTTAAGAGTTTGATTAGGGTCTCACTTTCGGGTTTTTCGGCGCCTTTTTGCTACCGCTTAGCCAATATTCATCACAAGTTTGTCTATCGACAACGAACATCCGCAAGGATTCGCGTATCGTAACCTAACCGCCGTTTGCGTAGAGGGCGTAGAGGGTGAGGTCGCGCTAATGTTTTCGGGGTTTGGGCCGACTAGGACCCCGGCGCGTGCAATTTGACGACCTTCGGGGCTGCGGCGGTGAACTCCCCACTCACAAGAGACTCGAACAAGTCTTAAAGGGGCGGCCGCGCGCGCTAAACCAGTAAAAACGTTATGTGGGCTTCGCTAAGCCCCTGAAATATATACAATTCGGGTTTCTCATGAAAAAACTGTACACGGTCTTTGGATTAGCGCTCGCGATGGGCGCTTGCGGCGGCAACACGGTGGGCGGCGGCTCTAGCAGCTCCTCTGCGAGCGCTTCGTCAAGTAGCAGCTCATCGAGCAGCTCCTCGTCGTCAAGCTCCTCTTCAAGCTCTTCTTCGGGAGGCATAGCCGCCTGCGACCAAGCTGCGCCGACCGGCGCACCCGCCAGCGACGCGCCGGTGCGAATCAACCGTTTAGGGTTTGTTCCGGTCAGTGAAAAGTTGGCGGTAGTGGTCGACCCCCAAAGCACCGTTTTCAGTATTCGCGATGCCAACACAGGTGCGACGGTGTTTTGCGGGCAGTATTCCGAAGCGCGCAGATGGGATCTGTCCGCTGAAACAGTTCGAGTGGCCGATTTCAGCGCCATTGCGGCGCCCGGAGAGTATGTTTTTCACGAGTCGCAAAACGGTCGCACGGCAGCCTTCGAGATTGGCGCGGACACCTTTGCAAATCTCCATTTTGATGCGCTTCGCGTTTATTACTACAACCGCGCGAGCACGGCTCTGTCGAGCCAGCACGCGGGTATCTGGCAGCGCCCGGCCGGGCACCCCGATACCAATGTCCAGGTGCACAGCTCAGCAGCGTCTGCGAGTCGGCCAGCGGGCACGGTAATTTCTGCGCCCAAAGGTTGGTATGACGCCGGGGACTACAACAAATACATAGTCAACAGTGGAATTTCAACCTATACCTTGTTGGCCGCATACGAGCACTTCCCTTCCTATTACGATGGTCTCGAACTCAATATTCCCGAGTCTGGGGATGAGGTTCCCGATATTCTCAACGAAATCAAATGGAACCTCGATTGGATGGAGGCCATGCAAGACAGCGACGGCGGCGTGTATCACAAGCTGACCACGAAAAACTTCTCGGGCGAGATCATGCCGCATCAGGGCACGGAACAGCGTTACGTGGTTCAAAAAACGACCGCGGCGACCTTGGACTTTGCCGCCGTGATGGCCGTCGCAAGTCGGGTATATGCCAAGTTCGAAGCGCAGTTCCCTGGCAAAAGTGGACAGTACCTGCAAGCGGCTGAAAAAGCCTGGCAGTGGGCCCAAGCCAATCCCCGCGTGATTTATTCGCAGCCGGCCGATATTCATACCGGCGCTTATGGCGACGCGCAACTTGGTGATGAGTTCACCTGGGCGGCCGCAGAACTCTACCTCGGTACCGGCGATGACACTTACCTCGCGCGCTTTAAATCCGACACGACCGGCTTAAGCGTCCCGTGGTGGGGCGGGGTGAAGGCCCTGGGTTATCTTTCATTGGCGGCGCATGCCGATCAATTGAGCTCGGGTGACCAAGAATTTGTAAATTCGCGCTTGCTGCGGCTTGCCGATACCTTGGCTGTCAAAAAGAACGCGTCTCCCTACCAGGTGGCCATGGCGGCAGGCGACTTTGTCTGGGGCAGTAACAGTGGCGCGCTGAACCAGGCGGTCATTCTGATCAACGCTTATAGAATTAATGGCAACGAGCAGTATCGAAACGCGGCCACGGCTCAGCTCGACTACATTCTGGGTCGCAACCCCACCGGCTACGCGTTTGTCACGGGAATGCCGGGCTTGTCGCCCATGCATATTCACCACCGCCCTTCGAGGGCCGATGGCATTGTTGAGCCCGTGCCTGGATTCGTTGCCGGCGGTCCCCAGCCCGGCCAAGAGGATCTCGATTCTTGCGATTTTTATACCACCGATTTGCCGGCAAAATCGTACATCGATCAATGGTGCAGCTACGCGACCAATGAGGTGACCATCAACTGGAACGCGCCGCTGGTGTATCTGGTGGCGGCGCTGTCCAGCCTCTGAGTTTAATAGGGCCCGGCGTCGGCCGGGTTTGAAGCTGATACTTCACTCGACTTCCAGTTAAGGTTGTGGTCGCCCTGCGAGTGAATTGCCTAGCGGTTTTGGCGCGTCGGGCGGGCTTATTACAGTAGCGGTACAGTCCGTTCGTTTATTGTTGAGTGCGGTCAGTGCGCGAGGCGCGGGTTATCCAGTTTCACCTTGCGACAAGAACCCGCCCTGCACACAGGCTTTAGGCTACCCTCACTTTCGTAAGATTTTAAGCGGTGGTCTGCGCACCTATGGTGATCATTTCCACGCCCGCCAATTCACAAAAATCCTGCACCTGCGCCAAGCTTACCGCTTGGGTGTAGACACTCTGGTGAGCAGCGCCCGCGTAAACCCATGCGACACGGCGACTTCAAGGCTCGGCCGCGGTTCCCAAAGCGCTTTGGCCACGGGCCGGCGCGGCAATTCGGCGGCGTGAAGCTACGCCCTTGTGGCCGCTCGTTCTCTCAGTGCGCCATAGACCTGAATAAACTGGCGTCGGATGAAAACCTCCTTGGTAATGATTCCCTCGCCCTAAAAGGCGTCGGAAAAGGTGTCGGAAATTTTCATCTAACCCCAATTTTTTTAAGCGCAGTCGAAATGGCATCGAAGCGCCCAACCGCGGCAATGCCACCCCTAATTCGGCTGTGCTCGTACGCGCTTCCAAGCATTGCACGTGAACGAGAAGGTCGATGTTCCGGGTCTCTGCCCTCTGTCTTCTTCCTGCTGGCAAGAACGCCGGTTTATCTAAGGTGCCGTTTTAGTGCCTTGGAAGTGGTTGGTGGGCATGCAATTAAAAAATACCGAGTCGTCGCATGTTATCTCGGGGTATAAAATGATCGACTCTGCGAAGAAGCTGAACATGCTGTTCGGAAAGCCTTTTACCGTAACGAACCTACCCACCCGAAGCTTGCGCAAGTCATCAAGAGGTAGGCGTGAACCGTCGACCATTATCCCTTGAACGACAAACGAGCTTGGCCCGGCCATCGCATCGAGGCGCCCATTAAGTTCATTGAACCA
>CAZING010000036.1:18388-20922 GCA_964540505.1 uncultured Cellvibrionaceae bacterium
CAAACGAGCTTGGCCCGGCCATCGCATCGAGGCGCCCATTAAGTTCATTGAACCATGGATCTCGGTCGTCCTCGCGGGTTATTCTGGCGACGCGCCACTGCTCGCCCGCCATATGCGCGAAAATCTCGACGCGTTCCCCTATGCGCAGATCGGCGAAGCCGAAATCTCGGATGGCGTTCGTGCGGGCGTCGCTGAAGATCGTGAGAGTATGGATTTTAAACTCTGACCCCGAGACCACGAGGGTTTGCGCATCCGGGTCTATGTCGGAAATCGGACCCGCGAAGCGCAGGTTATTCTGCGGTTTGGTGCTAAGGCTTTCGGCCCTAAGCGTCCCATTTAGGACAGTGCCCGCGGCCACCACTCTAACGCCCTCGGCGATACCGCGCTCGTGTAGAGGCGCTTGCCCGGCGGGCACCTCGACCAGTTGGTCGTTCAGAAGAAATTGATAATCGGAAAGTTCCAGTTGCACTATACCTTCGAGGTTGACCCGGCTACCCGGCGCCAAGCGCAGCGCTTCTTTGATGCGAAGTCTCTGTGCGATGACAACGCCGCTCTGGACAACGCCCTGTACTTCGACGTGAAGACCGTCGCGCAGGTCGGCCAGCGTCTGCCCGTTGGGTGGGGCTGCGGCCCCGAATTCGACGAGCATCTCGTTTAGCTTAAACGTCTGCGCCTCGGCATCGAGCTCCGAAATCCGGGCTTCAATTTCTATTACCGGAAGCTCCGAGGCTTCCCGTTTCAGGTAGGTGGCGTTAACCAAGCCCTCTTCGCTGATAAAGCCGTCTATAGAAACCGACATGCCCGAGGTCAAATCTTGGAAACTGGTGTTTTCGAAAACAACATCCTGGCCTAGGTAAACGGTTTGACCTGCTATCTCTAGGGTCTTTCTCGACCAATTGACGACATCAACGTCATCGATTTGCCCCGATAGGATCCGGTCGGCGGATACTTCCAAAGCGGATAACTCACCGGAGTCCGGATCGATATCGCCGGTAATCATAACCACACGGCCTGTGGTCAAATCGCTTTCGGCGCCAGGCTCACCGTCGATAAAGAAAACTGCATTATCTGTACGAAAGCGCTCGCCATTAACGTAGACGCTGCCGAAGCCCGTAACCGTGCCATAGGACGTTGCGGTATCGCCCGTGCCTTCAATGCCCGCCACTTCGTTGGAGGCCTTGGGCGCGCACGCGGCGGTCATCGCACATAAAACGGCGCAGAGCAAAGTGGTTTGTGTCAGGGTAAGCGTCGGATGCAGAGGGCGAACGTTCCGGGCTGCCAGTGCCGGGCGTCGGCCACGGTCGACGCGAAGCGGCCACAGTCGCCACGCTAATTGCTTGAGTTTGTCCATACAGAGTTTCATTCGACTATTTATCTCCATTTACTTCTGAATTGGAGTGTTCTAAATAATACACGCCCAAACCCACGCGAAAATTCTGATAATGGGATATCAGAGGGCTTTGTTTTTGTTCATAGGCGCTAAGCCATTCGTTCACACGCACAAGAAGCGCTTCGCCTTCTTCTCGGCACCTTCGGCGCACCAATTCCAGGTCTTCGGGGGCGATATTTTGATAGGAAACCGTCCGCTGCAGGTATGGCCCAGGTTGCTCGGCGCTGATGTTGTGATCCATGGTGGTTAAAAGGTCACTTGCGGCGGTGCCAAAAATTCTAAGGCTTTCTTTCATGTCGGCGAGCGGAACATAGCCGTTTACCACAAGGGCGACCCGATTTTCGATCCGCTCGATTGCTGCCAAACGCTGAAGCTCGTCGAGCAAAGCCCGCACCGGCACATCGCTCGAATAGTCCCGCGCCAGTGCCGTGAAACTGTCGGGGTTCGCTGGCGAATCCTCAATGTTCAGCACCAGTGGCCGCCCGGCACCATCGTGAAATCGTGAATCGTTTAACCATGCGGTGATCACCCGCGCGACTGGGTTGGGCGACTCCAGGCTCTTTTGAGATAACGGGTGGGGGCGCTCCTTCAGTTTGGCGATGTCCTTACGGTTTATTCCGGTGAGCACCGCGGTGCGCGAATTGCTTGGTTTGCGGCCGGGCAGTGCGAAATCGGTCTCGGCCACATCGACAAATACGCGTCGTGAGATATCGGAGAACGACTTATAAGAGACGCCATGTCGCAGAAGCAGGCGCACCATTGGTTTTAAAACCTTATAAAGGGCGCGAGTTAATGCGTTCTCGGTTACATCAGTCATGGCGGGGTTGTAACGTCACTTCTTTGAGCTGCTGCGGGGGTATAGAGCACCGTACTATCATTTTAGGTTGGGGTGTAATTAATGTGGGATTATAGTGTCAAAAAGCCCTTAGGTAGGAGGGCTATTGTCAGCTTTCGTCGAACAGTTCAAAAATATCACTCGACCAAACTGCGCCTTAGGCTACGAGCGCATGCAGGCAGCTGGAATATTCGGCCCGCATGAACGCGCGGTGTTTCGAGCATCTCAAAGCCACGGGGGCGAGGTTAGAGCGGTGCCAAAGTTAGCAGCGCGTTTACTTCGATTTTTGAAAGTACATTAAAGTGTTGG
>CAZING010000037.1:0-2980 GCA_964540505.1 uncultured Cellvibrionaceae bacterium
CAAAACGGCAATTGACGCACAAGCAAACAGCGCCCAGCGGAAAATGGTCTCGACCCCCGCGCGCGCTTTCATCTGGGGTGCAATCTTCAACCACACGACCACGGCGCCCGAGATTGCCGCACAAAGCGCCAAACCGGCTAGCGCCCATCGGTTGGTGGCTTCGAGGCGGGCGAGCCGATCGGCCGCGGCGATCAACTCCGGCGGCTGGCCTTGCGCCGAAAGGCTGCCCGCCGCAAGGTTTTTAATTTGACTCATTAACAGGCCGCTATTGCCGCCTAGCTCGGCGAGCAGCTGCTCGGGCACCTGCGAGCGAATCATCGACTCGATAATCCGGCCGTCGAAAACCGACCATACTAGTACCACAAGCAAGCTCGGCAGCGCGCACCAAAACGCCGCGAGCGAGCCGTAATAAAAAGGCAGTGAATTTAACGTCCGCATACCGCCATGCCCGGCCACTTGCAACGAGCGCGCGCGGCCGGCATAAAATGCCAGAAAGCAAAGTACCGTTAGGGCGACAAGTAACGCAGAAGCGGTCATGGCAATTACTCTTGAAACAAAACCGGGCCGATGTTTACGGCCCGGGCTCGGGGTAAATTAGCGTGCGAACAGTTAGAGGCTCATGGTGTTCAATGCCTTAACATCTTCGCGCACTTTTTTGGCTTTGGTCGGGTCCAGGGCAATCATGCCTTTATCGGCCAAATAACCAAACTCGCCCATCGCGTCATCGCTTGTGAATTCCGATAAAAATTCTTGAATGCCGGGGACCACGCCTATGTGCGCTTTTTTGACATAAAAGAACAATGGCCGCGAAACGATATAGTTGTTATCGGCGATCGTGTCGAAACTCGGCGCCACGCCATCGACGGTTGCCGCTTGTACTTTATCGGCGTTTTGTTCGAGAAAGCTGAAACCGAAGATGCCCACAGCTTTGGGGTTTTCTTCGAGCTTGCGCACTATGAGGTTGTCGTTTTCACCGGCTTCGATAAACGCACCGTCTTCGCGAATGCCGTGACAAATGGCTTTGAAACGCTCTTTATTGGATTTTTCCAAGGATTTTACCCAAGGGAACGCCTTGCAACCACCCTCCATGGCAAGCTCAACGAACGCGTCGCGGGTGCCCGAAGTCGGCGGCGGCCCCATTACTGATATTGCCAAATCCGGAAGTGACGGGTTGACCTGCTTCCAGGTTTTATAAGGGTTTTCGACCAGGGTTTCACCGCCTGCTGGGTCCGGCACCACCTTTGCCAGCGCCAGATAAATATCTCGCAAGCTAAGCGCCAATTGCGTCGCGCGGTTGCTGTTGGCAATGACGATGCCGTCGTAACCGATTAACACTTCGATGATATCTGTTACGCCATTGGCCTGACAGCTCTCGAACTCCGACGCTTTTATGGCTCGCGAGGCGTTGGCAATATCGGGAGTGGTGACGCCCACACCTTTACAAAATTCCATAAAGCCGCCTCCGGTGCCGGTGGGTTCCACTTTGGGTGCCTTCTGTTGGGTCTTAAGCGCAAACCGTTCTGCCACCACTTTGGAGAAAGGGAACACGGTGGACGAGCCGACAATCATTATATGATCTCGACTGGCCATTGCCGATTGCGAACCCAGCGCGGCTGCGGCGAATGAGAGTGCCATAATCAGTTTTTTCACATATACCTCCGGTTTAAGTGACCTACACGCTTGTGGGCACCTCTAAAAATTGCTTTCGGTGTCTGAAAGCCCTAAAGAGTGCGGCGCTACTTTGCTCGTAAAGGACAACCAGCCTTCACCTTCGCAAAGCGCCTAGCTGAGCACCACACCGGTTGCGCAGAGGCCAAAAGCAATATTTAGAGGTGCCCTTATGCCGACTTCAAAAAGCCGATCACATGAGGCGCATCCTAGAGGCGCTTCGTGACATATTTGTTACACCGGCACTCTTGTCACGTAAAATCCTTCCCCCATGCGTATTCGGCGCCGCGTAGCGCGCCGCGCGAGGTTATACTTGCCGCGCTTGTGTGACTCGCAACAACGATAATTAACTATGCCCAAGTTTCTAAGGTTCCATTGCGCGCTTCGCGCATTTCTAGAAAGCCTGACCGTCGGCATCGGCAAGGCGGTAGCCTGGCTCACCGCGGTTATGGCAGTGACCGTCACCGCCATAGTCATAGGCCGAGCATTTTTTGACGCCGGCGCCATCGCGCTGCAAGAGTCGGTCACTTATATGCACGCGCTTGTGATCATGCTCGCCAGCGCCTACACCCTTCGGGACAACGGTCATGTGCGCGTCGATATTTTTTATCGTCGCTTTTCGCCTGTAAACCGCGCCTGGGTCGACGCGCTCGGTGCGGTTTTGCTGTTATTGCCGCTTGCGATTTTCATCGTGGTGATCAGCTGGGATTACGTAGCCGCCAGCTGGCGGGTTCGCGAGACATCGGCCGACGCCGGTGGCCTTGCCGCGGTGTTCTTGTTGAAATCGCTGATTATTCTAAACGGCGTTCTGCTGGCGTTGCAGGCGCTTGCCGAGATTTCCCGAAACCTGATTACCCTGACGTTTGCCGATGACTGAGTTGCTGCCCATACTGATGTTTCTAGCGGTGTGCCTTGCGCTTCTGGCCGGCTACCCTGTGGCCTTCACGCTCGGCGGCGTCGCCCTGTGGTTTGCGGCGATCGGCATAGGGTTTGGCGTGTTCGACGCGCACCTGCTGCTCGCGTTGCCCGACAGGCTATTCGGCATTATGAGCAACACCACCTTAATCGCCGTACCGCTTTTTGTGTTTATGGGGGTTATGCTCGAGCGCTCGAAACTGGCCGAAGATTTATTGGAAGCCATGGCCAAAACCTGCGGTCGCCTTCCGGGGGGCCTGGGTGTTTCGGTGGTCGTGGTTGGCGCGCTGCTTGCCGCAAGCACCGGCATAGTCGGCGCCACGGTCGTGACTATGGGGTTAATCAGCTTGCCGACCATGCTGAAACAAAATTACCCGGCCAGTTTCGCAAGCGGCAT
>CAZING010000037.1:3080-13324 GCA_964540505.1 uncultured Cellvibrionaceae bacterium
ATGGTGTTCACCATTTTGATCGGCGCGTCCATTTTTTCGTTGGTTTTTCGCGGCCTTAACGGCGAAGAGTTGATTCACGGGTTTTTCCAGCAACTCCCCGGAGGCGCGGCAACGGCCGTCTTGGTGGTCATGGTGGTGATATTTCTGCTGGGGTTTATTTTAGATTTTATTGAGATCACCTTCGTGGTGGTGCCGATCGTCGGACCGGTGTTGCTTGGGATGGGCGTCGACCCGCTCTGGCTTGGGGTGATGATCGCGCTCAACCTACAAACATCTTTTCTGACGCCGCCATTTGGTTTCGCGTTGTTTTATTTGCGCGGCGTCGCGCCGGAAACAGTTTCCACCCAGGCGATTTACCGGGGCGTGGTACCGTTCATTGCCATTCAACTACTGCTGTTGGGGGCACTGGCGCTCTGGCCGGGGCTTGTGACTTGGCTGCCGAAGCTTCTTGCTAACTGAGCGATGCACCACAACAGCCGACCTATAAGAACTTTTAAGCCAGTCTATAGGTCTGCGTACACGAATGTCGCAATAAGTCGCTAACGTGAGATCAAATCGGGTAAGCGCAGCGATAATGGGCCTATTTTTTCAAACTTGCCCAACGCAAAGATGAACGCGCCGACCAAGCGAACAGCTCCCTAGCTTTTCGCCTGGCCGCAACAAAAATCAACCCCGGCAATGGCTCAAAGCGCAGACGCTGGCGTTCGCAGACTGTATGCTTTCGCAATGAACCTGTTCACTGAACCAAGGAGTAAAAATTCAAATGGCAAAGATTGACGAAGACCCGAAGCCCAACGGTGAGCTCGCATTGCAGACCTTGGCGATGCCCAAAGACACCAACTCCAATGGCGACGTCTTTGGCGGCTGGCTGATGTCGCAAATGGATTTGGCCGGAGCGATTATCGCAAGAGAGGTGGCCAAAGGTCGGGTCACCACCGTGGCGGTCGGCAGCATGGCGTTTCTGCGGCCTGTGCCGGTTGGCTCCACCGTGAGCTGTTATTGTGAAATATTGGAAATCGGCCGCTCGTCGATTAAAACCCTTGTCGAAGTCTGGGTTAAACATTACGAGCGCAGCATGCAACAAAAAGTTACCGAAGGTGAGTTTGTCTATGTGGCCATAGACAACTCGGGGCGAACCCGGGCGGTGAATCGATAAGCCGTTACACGGGCTCGCACATTTCACTGGGCCGCCGGGCTAGCGGCCTTCTACTAGGTCTGACGCCAATGTCACAGCGACGAGACGCGGGCCGCCTAAAAGGCAAAACCGCTGGCCTGGCTTTTGGCTGGGCCATTGGCGTAACCAAGGCTTGGAAGACCGGCCGGTGCTACCCAAGAAATTGGGCGTGATGGCGCAAATGGTCTTCGATAAACGTGGCGATGAAATAATAGCTGTGGTCGTAACCTTGTTGGTAGCGCAACTGCAAAGGGTAGTTGTGGGCGTCGCAGACCGATTGCAAATGCTCGGGTTTGAGCTGCTCGGACAAAAACGTGTCGGCACTGCCCTGGTCGATCAGCAAGGTCGGTTTGATCTCGCTCGAATAGCCGCGTATCAGCTCGCAGGTATCGTACTGGGCCCATTCGGTTTTGTCTGGCCCGAGATACCCCTCAAAAGCCTTTTGCCCCCATGGGCATTGCATTGGGTTGGCTATAGGGGCAAAGGCCGAGACCGAGCTATATAGACCGGGGTTTTTGAGTGCCAACACTAAGGCGCCGTGGCCGCCCATCGAATGCCCGCTGATCGCCTGGCGGGTGTTCCAATTGAACAAGCTGGGCACAAGCTCGGGCAGCTCCTGAACAATGTAGTCGTACATCCGGTAGTGGCGAGACCAAGGCTCGCGGGTTGCGTTCAGATAAAACCCCGCGCCGCTGCCAAAATCATAGCTGTCGTCTTCGCCTTCGAGCTTCAGGCCTCGCGGGCTGGTATCGGGGCAGACGATGGCGATGCCAAGCTCTGCGGCGACGCGTTGCGCACCGGCTTTTTGCATAAAATTTTCATCGGTGCAGGTCAGCCCAGACAACCACCACAACAAAGGCACCGCTTGGGTTTTCGCTTGCGGGGGAAGATAGAGCGCGAACTCCATGTCGCAGGCCAAGACCTTACTTTTGTGTTGATAGCGGCAGAGCTCGCCCGCGAAACTTTGGGTTTGTGACAAAAGCGTCACGTCGGTATTAATTTTCATCAGTAATGCAGCACCGTTCGAATACTTTTGCCTTCATGCAACAGGTTGAAGGCGTCGTTAATTTGCGAAAAAGGCATATTGTGTGTAACGAATTCGTCTATTTTGATCTCGCCGCGCATATAACGTTCGACATAATCGGGTAGCTGGCTGCGCCCTTTAACGCCGCCGAACGCGCTGCCGCGCCACACCCGACCGGTTACCAGTTGAAACGGACGGGTGCTGATTTCCTCGCCGGCACCAGCAACCCCTATGATCACCGATTCACCCCAACCTTTGTGACAACACTCGAGCGCTTGGCGCATCACATTGACATTACCTATGCATTCGAAAGAATAGTCGACACCGCCGTCGGTCATATCCACTATGACCTGCTGAATCGGGTCTTGGAAATTGCGCGGGTTGATGCAGTCGGTCGCGCCAAACTGGTAAGCGAGTTTGAATTTATTTTGGTTGATGTCTATGGCAATGATCCTGGCCGCACCGGCCATCACCGCCCCTTGAATCACGGCCAGACCTATGGCGCCGAGGCCGAAGACCGCCAGGGTACTGCCCGGTTCTACTTTTGCGGTATTCAGCACCGCGCCTATACCTGTGGTAACGCCGCAGCCTAACAGGCAGATTTTATCCAAAGGCGCGCTCGCCGAGACTTTCGCCAGAGAGACTTCGGGCAACACCGTGTATTCGCTAAAAGTGGAGGTGCCCATATAGTGGTAAATCGGTTTGCCTTCGTAGGAAAACCGCGAGCTGCCGTCGGGCATAACGCCTTGGCCTTGCGTCGCTCGCACCGCGCCGCACAGGTTGGTTTTGCCGGATAAACAAAACTTGCACTGGCCGCACTCGGCCGTATAAAGGGGAATTACATGATCGCCCGGTGCGAGCCCTTGCACTCCGGCGCCCACTTCGACCACGACCCCGGCACCCTCGTGACCGAGCACCGCCGGGAATAAACCTTCAGGGTCGGCCCCCGAAAGTGTGTAGGCATCTGTGTGGCAGACGCTGGTGGCCTTGATTTGCACCAGCACTTCGCCGGCTTTTGGGCCTTCAACGTCTATTTCGACAAGCTCTAATGGTTGATTCGCAGCGAACGCGACGGCAGCACGAGACTTCATTTCCTTCCCCTTAAGCTCTGTTTTTGCTGGGTAAAACACATTCGGCCGCAGGGCTTTTCGACCGAAAGTTCCTCATAGGGCAACCGTCGTCTTTGAGACTGGCGCCGCCAACTCGGGTTCAGACTATTTCACAGCCGACCCTTGGGTGCGCGCCGACCGCCGGACACTGCGCCCACACTGAAGGCTTGGGCTGTAACTTCTTGGCAAAGTTCATAACCCTAACTTTTCGAACAAACTGCTGCGGCGCCAAGCTCTGAAATAGGCGGGCGAAGCTTTACTGTTTTACGAGGCTGTTCGACCACATATTGGCGGTCACATCGCCGCCCGGAAACGGCCGCTAATCCTGTTTTTTCTTTGAAAAAACACAATTCCAAGCCACCACTTTTCATACAATTACGGCCACCCCGAGCGAGCATAGCGCTTTTCACTTTCAATTCACCCGTTTTGAGAGCTATGTCCGGTTCTACCCTAGACAATGCTAGGGTAATCACACTATTTTGCTAGGCGACTCTTTACACTCACTTAATCTGATGCGAATCGGTTACATGGTCCAACTGGATTGTCGAACGAGTACGGCTGTCGACGAGTCAGACAGATGATGATCACCAGTGGTTATAAGAATATTGCCACGAAACGAATACGGCTCCGGGTGCTCTTTCAATAGCCTTATTAAGGCCAACCCGAGACTCGATTTATACGTTCCTTTTATTGTTAGGAGAATTATATGCATAGCGAAATTGTACATCGTACAGGCTTACGCATTTTAAGCGGCATGCTGATCAGCAGCGCAGCGGTGCTAATGTCGGCGTGTGGCGGCACCGGCGAGAGCAGCTCAAGCTCTTCCGGGACGGCTGTCAGCAGCTCATCCAGCTCGGGGACGGCAGTCAGCAGTTCATCCAGCTCCGGGGCAGTTGTCAGCAGCAGCTCCAGCTCGTCTTCCAGTTCTTCTTCGTCCAGCTCGTCCAGTTCGTCCAGTTCGTCTTCAGGCACAACCGAAGTACCACCTGGGGATTTCCGTGTTTCCCCAGAGGGCAACATCACCCATAAGGGCGCAAACTTCACGCCGCAGTGCGGCAACTGGTTCGGCTTGGAAGGTCGCCATGAAGAAAACGGCGATGCGCCCATGGAGCTTTACATAGGTAATACTTTCTACGCCACCGACCACACGCGCACCATGAAGCAGACGATCGACGAAATTAAAGGGCTCGGCTTCAATATGGTCCGCCTGCCTCTGGCGCCGCAAACACTTGACCCCAACGACCCAATGGGGCAGCCGGCCCTATGGAAAAACTACAGCGGCGCAATTTCAGAACTCGCGCCTTATAACGGCGGTTCAGCGCCTAAGAATGCCACCGAATTTTACGAAGCGTTTGTTCGCCTGCTTGACGACAACGACCTTAAGATTCTGGTGGATATCCACTCCTGCTCCAACTACTTGGGCTGGCGCGCGGGTCGCCTAGATGCCAACCCTCCTTACGCAGATGCGGAACGCGTCAATTACAACTACAAACGTGAGGATTACTCCTGCGGCGGCGGTGCCCAGAACGATCAGCCATACAACGAAGCACTTTGGCTCGAAGACCTTCGTTATTTGGCCAACCTGAACACCACGCTCGGCGTCGAGAACATTATAGGCATCGACATCTTTAATGAGCCCTGGGATTACACCATGGCCGAATGGGGAACCTTGGCCTGGAAAGCCTACCAAGCGATCGCCGAAGAAAACGACGACATGCTGGTGTTCGTTGAGGGCGTTTCCGGCAAAACCTCTGAGGAAGTCGAAGTGCCTCACGGCAGCGAAGACTCGAACCCGAACTGGGGCGAAAACTTTTACGGCATTTTGGATACCGACTTTGCCAAGATTCCAAAAGAGCGCGTAGTCCTTTCGCCGCACACTTATGGGCCTTCGGTATTCGTTCAGAATCACCATCTTGATCTCAGCGACCCTGCTTGTGCCGGGCTTGAAGCCGATGCGGCCGGTGAAGCGGGCTGTAAGATTAAAATCGACCCATCAGTACTCGAACCCGCTTGGGAAGAACATTTCGGTTATCTGCGCGATGAGGGCTACGCGATGGTTGTCGGCGAATGGGGCGGCAACCTTGGCTGGCCATCTGAAGCCGACAGTGCTACAGACCGCGAAGTATGGGGCAACGAACCTGACGGCATCGACCTCGAGTGGCAAAAAGCTTTCGCGAACTATATGGCCAAGAAGGGCATTCAGTCTTGCTACTGGTCCATCAACCCCGAGTCGGCTGACACAGGCGGTATCTACCGTCACGCGTACCACCCCACCAATAACACCGCCGCGTGGGGCGAATGGCTGGGGTTGGACACGCGCAAAACCGGCATGCTGCAAATGTACTGGAACGGTGCGACCAACCAATAATTGGTCGCCTGTGTCACTGAACCAAAACCCCGGATTTATCCGGGGTTTTTTTTGCCTGCGCCCCCGCGCCTTCCACGCTTTTACATGCAAGAGATCCCTAGGCAAACGAAACGATGCTCGCTTCAAGTTTGTTCGGTGGTATGCCAAATTCTGGCTTCCAATGCATTCCCATGCTGGCAAGCTCACCTATACGCCCCACGCAGGCGCGGGGGCATGAACTCGGCGCCGCTGCCGGTTCTTATGCCCCCGCGCGGTAACCGCGATCCGGCTCTTTGCGTTTATAAGCTGAAATGTGAGGGTGGGATCAGCCTATGCATTCCCGCGCGCACTTATGGGAACGCAATTGCGCGTCGTTGCTGGGTCCCATATTCCAACAGGAACCCACAGCCCTAACTACTTTTCTTTTAGCATTAAAAAAAGCCCCGCAACCGGAAGTTGCGGGGCTTTTTCGTCGCTTTTATTTTCCCTCTCCTTGTCGTCGACATCCGCTGTCAGTGGCGCGCTTGTGTGTCAGCTCCTTTTAACCGTTTCCTTGTGATATTACGTCCCTTGCGCCATTGCCGTTCATTTCGCGCGTCACTCCGTTCGCGGTTTCCGTTCGGTGCCGTCCAGTGACACCCTTGCCTGTAAAAGCGACAGACCAACCGTTAATATTTTTGTGTTTCGCTTACTAATCGCTAATGCTCACTTCCACGCGTCGGTTCTCCGCACGGCCTTCTCTTGAATCGTTGTCGGCAATGGGGTTTTGCTCGCCCATGGCCTCAACTTCCACCACCTTCACGTTCAGTCCTTCAAGCTCGCTCTTTATCGCTTTGGCCCGCTCTTCGGACAGGTGTTTGTTATAAGCCTCAGGCCCGCTCGTATCGGTGTAGCCGACCAGCTCGACTTCGGCATCCGCGTCGTTTTCAGATAATCGATCTTTGATCGCGGCCAAATCTCGCTGGCTTTGTTCGGTCAGAGTGGTCGAGTCAAATTCAAAATGCAGTATTTGTTCCGCATTGTTTGAATTTTGTCTCTCTGAGTTTGAATTTTGCCTCTCTGAGGTTTGATACTCTTGCTCTTGCGCTTCCGGTCGCTCGTAAGCCGCTCCGCGTCGATTAGTCTCGTCGCGGGCGTTATTAAACGCCGAGGATTTGTCCGCACTTCGGTTTTCGACGTTGGCATCGGTTTTCATGTTAAGCATATCCGAGTCTTGGTCGGAATCGGCAGCCAAAGCGCCGGTGCTGGCAAGCGCCGCACTTAATACAAACGCTGATAAGCCTGTTTTAAATGTAGAGTTCGTATTCATATGTCTCTCCTTATCAATCCCATTGACAAACCTCAACCCAATATTCGACGAGTCGAATCCACCTAGAGTTGCGGCTACCAAACGTGTAATTGCGCCACACGTTTATTCGTTGGAAGGTTCCTTGCCAATTGCATGCCAAGGACTATTAAAGGCTTGCGAAAGCGTTATAACACCGACTCAGCGTTTGAATAATCGCTAAAATCCTGCGGGTGACAGCCAAAAATCGGTGCGCGCGGGATGCCGATACCTAGACTAGAGAAGAAGAAGTGAAAGAAAAAAAGTGCATCGAGTGTAGTAAGTTCAACGTTTGTGTTTTTTACATTGTCTGCACGGGCATTACGCGCAATTTCCTATTATTTTTTTAAATTAGACAAAAAGTTAATGCTCCAAACTGTTGTCACCGAAAAGCGCGCGAATATCGCGCTCATAGAAGCGGTACTGGGCGCCGCAGAAGTGGCAATCCATTTCGATTGAGCCGCGCTCTTCGACCAAGGCGAGCGCATCTTGCTTACCGACTGCCATAAGCGCGTTAGCGCTTCGCTGCTCGCTGCAGCCGCAGGCGAACCGAACCGGATGCCCGGGAAACAATTTCACTTCCAACTCATGGAACAATCGGTACAAGACGGTCGCATGCGGCAACGCCGTCCACTCCTCTAAGTTCTGGGTGCGCGCAAGCTGATCGGCCGTATCCCATAGATCCTTAGCGGATTCGGTGGCATCTTTAGCGGGCAATTGCTGCAACAGCAGCCCCGCCGACAAGGTTGGTGAGGCGCTCAACCACAGTTTGGTCGGCAGTTGCTCGGACTGGGTAAAATAATGACTGAGACACTCGGCGATACTGCTGCCTTCAATCGGTACTATGCCTTGATAGCGCTGCCCTTCGGTTGGGTCGACCGTCAAGGTCAGCACGCCCTGCCCGACTAACTTATCGAACTCGGTTGCGATGACATCGCCCGGCGCAACATTTTGCCGCAAACTGGCCACGCCGCGCAGGGTTCGCTCGCTGGTGGCTTCGGCCACCAACAAGGGCACCTGACCGTCACCGCGCACCTGCAGCGTCAATATGCCGGAGAATTTCAACACTTCGGCGAGCAACGCACTCGCGGCTAAAAATTCGCCTAACAACAGCTGAATGGGCAAAGGCAGGTTTTGATGATCTGCGGCTTCACTGTAACTGTGTTGAAGCGTCACCACCTCTCCGCGGATGCGGTCATCGGCAAGCGTAAATCGATGAATGAGATCGTGCTGAACTGTGTCGTTCATAAGAGAGCCTTTAATCGGAAAATCCGGTTTGCTTAAACCGATGAATTTGTCTGCGTTGTTTTTTGGTCGGCCGTTTCTCAGGGGCCTGCGTCGAATCGCGGGCCAGGCGCCGGGCCTGCGATTCGCTTTCGCGCCGAGCCAAGCTCGCCGGCGTCTCTTCGTATAAAAGCACGGCGTGGGCGGCGCTTCGGCGCACGGCAGCGATATTTTTGATAAGGATTTCTTTTTCGTCCAGGCCCTGACGAACCGTAAGCGTCATGCCGATCTGCACCTCTTTGCTCGGCTTAACGCGCTGCCCCTGCGTATGAACTTTGCCACCTTCGATGGCCGCTCGGGCGAGACTTCGCGTTTTGAAAAACCGCGCCGCCCAAAGCCATTTATCCACCCGCACTTTCTCGACTGAATCGCTCATAGCTTCTCTTCGCTCACCCAATTCACCACGAAACGCAACCCGATAGGTCTCGGGGCATCAGTTCGTCGAAATTGACGATATCGACGAACTCGTCCGAAGGACAAGCCGGTTTGTAGAGGTCCGGCTGGGTGACGCAAACAAGATGCGAAATCCCAAATGCCTGTGCGGCGCGCAAGACATCGATATTATCGTCGATAAAAAGTGTGCGATCGGCATCGAAACGCTCTTTCTGATGCAGGCTTTGCCAAAAAGCACTATGCTCCTTTGGCTGTTGGTAATCGTGGGAGGACACCACCAAATCCATATAGCGGTCAATGCGCGAGACCGAAAATTTAAGTTCGAGCCCTTTGCGATGCGCATTGGTGGTCAGAATGATTTTTTTTTGCGATTTACGCAAAAACAACAAAAAACTTTCGACGTGCGGCCGCACTCGGATTTTATGCTGAATCTCGCGTTTTAGGCTGGTGATATCCATCGCCACCAGTTCCGACCAATGGTCCAAACAGTACCACTGGAGCGTGCCTTGGAGCGCAACTATTCTAGCGGTAAGCGCCACCCGCGCCGATTCGTAATCAAGCCCGTGGTGCTCGGCGTAGCGCTGCGGCAGATGCGTGAGCCAAAAGTAGTTATCGAAATGCAAATCCAATAAAGTGCCGTCCATATCCAACAGCACTGTATCGATTGCTTGCCAATCAATCATGAGACGTTTTACGGTTGAAAAAAGCGAGTATGCCTGCAATCCTCCCAGTAATAAACCGCGGGCGAGGTACAGGCTCACACAGAAAGGGAGTTAACGCCGGTATATGTCTGCCACATTTGAGATTGATGACTTAAACGCCTTAATTTACCCCATTTGTCACGCCGCCGGCGAGGCTACCTTGCCCTACTTTCGCGGCCAGCAGCCGCTGGGGCTGCAACGCAAAGCCGACGCGTCCCCGGTCACTCAGGCGGACATAGTCGCCAGCCAAATCATCGAGCGGGCGCTCGGCGAACTTCCCTGGCAGCTGCCGGTGATCTCGGAGGAAAGCGAACCCGCCCCCTACGACCTTAGACGCCACTGGCACCGCTATTGGTTGGTGGACCCGATCGACGGGACTCGAGAGTTCATAGACGGCAGCGACGAATACACCGTCAATATCGCCCTTATAGAGGCCGGCCAACCGCGCTGGGGCGCCGTTTACCAACCGGTGACCGGCGCCTACTACTGGGGCGGTGGCGAAATCGGCGCCTGGCTCGGTCACGTCAACCCCAAGCGGCTTCTGTGCGACGCCATCAGTGCCCGCTTGGCGGCGTCCGAAGCGTTGCGAGTTTTGACCAGCAGGCGTCACGGCACCGCTGCGCTGGATCGCTGGTGGGTCGAACTCGAGCGCCTCTACCCCGCCCAGCGCATCGCCTGCGGCAGCTCATTAAAGTTTTGTGTGATCGCCTCGGGCGGTGCCGACCTGTACCCACGTTTCGGGCACACCAGCGAGTGGGACACGGCCGCAGGCCACGCGGTGCTCGAAGGCGCAGGCGGCGCGATTGTCAGCTCGGATGGCAATGAACTCGCCTATAACCGCAAACCATCGCTGCTGAACTCCGAGTTTTTAGCGCTGGGGGCAAGCGC
>CAZING010000037.1:13424-20753 GCA_964540505.1 uncultured Cellvibrionaceae bacterium
ATAACCGCAAACCATCGCTGCTGAACTCCGAGTTTTTAGCGCTGGGGGCAAGCGCGGGCAACTTGCTCACCGACGCGCTCGCGGGCTGGGCCCGAGACACGCTCTGAGTCGGTGCGGCCCGCTTCCGGCAACCGTGCGCCGGTTTTCGGCGTTTTGCGCTTTTCGATAAACGCTTGCTTGAAATTAGTGGCGTCCCCACTTGCGTCCAGGCGTCGAAGACCCTTAGCGCCCATGTAGTCGTCCAATAACTGGGCTAAGCTTAAAAAACCGCTCATCTAAGTACAAAAGTTTGATCTGGATCACGGTTGCACCTGGGCACAGGACCGCCGGTGGAATTTCCACTCGACCAGGTTGTCGAATTTTAGCGATGAGTGTTGGAGCCTCCGGGACGGGCGCATCCGCTTTGCGCGTTCCCGTGGAATTTTGGTCAACAAAAAGTACGAGAAAATGACAAAAATGCCAATGCCGAACACCGCCGTCGAGACCAACTCTCGCAAAGCCGGAGAAAATTCGCTTCTCAAGCAGCAGTTGCTCCGAGAAATCGTCTGCCTGGAACGTCAACTTGAACGCGTGCGTTCGCGTCAGGAATTCGCCGACTTCAGTACTCTGCAAACCTACGAAGAGATGATCGAAAGCCGCCGCCGAATGTTAAACAATCTTTCCTGGCCCGACTAAACCCGCGCCATCGCAAGCCGAACACAGTGGCACTGTTACGCTTTTTCCTCTTCGACAAGCCACAGCGTGGTCTGTCAACCGTTGCCAATAGCAATAGCGCGATTGACGCCGGCGCATAAATAGCGCCCGGAAGCTCACCGCCTATTCGTTTGCCGGACTCGCAACCCCGCCGTCATACCGGTATCATCCGGTGACCATATTCGGCCCGCACCTAAGCTATGTACCACACCTATTTCGGAATAGACGATCAGGCTTTTTCGATAGCGGTCAACCCCCGCTATATGTATATGAGCAGCCAGCACAAAGAGGCGCTCGCGCATTTGCTTTACGGCGTGAACAGCGGCGGTTTTGTGATGTTGACCGGCGAGGTAGGCACCGGCAAAACTACGATTATCCGCTGCTTGTTGGAACAACTGCCCGACACCGCCGATCTCGCTATAGTTCTCAACCCGTCGGCCAACGCTAGAGATTTGATTCTGGGGATTTGCGATGAATTTCAAATCACTTACGACCCGAGCGAAAAAAGCCTCAAAATACTGACCGACGCCCTACTGGAATTCCTTGTCGAAAACCACAAAAGAGGCCGCAGAAGCATCGTTCTGATTGACGAGGCGCAACTGCTTAGAGTGTCCACTTTGGAGCAGGTGCGGCTGCTGACCAATCTCGAGACCAACACCCAAAAGTTGCTGCAAATCATTTTAGTGGGCCAACCCGAGCTGAACACTTTGCTTGCCAAACCGGCGCTGCGTCAACTCTCACAGCGGATCACCGCGCGCTATCACCTGCGCCCACTGAGCCAGGCCGAAACCGAAGCTTACATCAAACACCGGCTGACAATCGCGGGCATGCCGCCGGGCAGATCGCCTTTCAGCCCACGCATCATGCGGCGCATTTATCAAATAACCCACGGCATCCCGCGTATTATCAATGTGCTCTGCGACCGCCTTTTACTCGGCGCTTACAGTCGCGACACCACCGAGGTCAACGCCGACATCTGCCGCCAGGCGGCCGTTGAAGTTTTGGGGGAGTTGCCCTCGGGCAGCGCTCAGGCTCGCAGCCAATGGTTGATCGGCGGCGCTACAGGGGCTGCGGTCGCGTTGCTGCTTGGGGTGCTAAGCTGGCTTTGGCTCGCCGCGGATACGAGCGTCCCAGAGCCCCAAAACCCGCCACAAAGCGCACAAATAAAGGCGGTCGCCTCGCCTGCCGAGCTAGCCTCACCGAGCCCGCTAAAGCCGACACCGGCGGCACCGCTTAACGGCACCCCAAGTTATTGGTGGTTCGAGCGGCGCCACGCCTTTGCGCGAATTGGCGAAACCCACGGGTTGACGTCACCCGAGGCAGACCAGGCTTGTGAGCAATTCGCGCAACAGGGTTGGCATTGCGAAAGCCAAACGCTTGCCACTTGGGAGGAGTTACGCCAAATGAACCGCGCCGGGGTCCTCGAGATTGTCACCCCCGGGCGGCGCAAAGCCTATATCGCATTGGTCGGTCTGGAGGCCGATGAAGCGGTGATCGAGGGCGAGAATGGCCGCGAGCGCGTCTCGCTCGATGAACTCGGACGCCTCTGGAACGGTCACTACACCTTTTTATGGCAAAGGCCCGCGCAGTATTCCCAACCGATCGGCAAAGGCTCGAGATCGCCGCTGGTGCGTTGGGTGGCGACCCAATTTGCCACCTTAGACGGTCAGAGCGCGCCTTTGGCGCAGGAGTATTTCAACGCCCAACTTCACCAGCGGGTGATTTTGTTTCAGCGGGCCAACGCGTTGGACGACGACGGCTATGTAGGCCTGCAGACGCTTTTGAAGTTGAACGAAGCGCTCGGCACCGAAGCGCCTTTATCCGGGCTTAGCGGCCAGTCTCGGCACAACCATGCGGGGTGAACCATGTCATTGATTCTGGACGCGCTGAACAAATCCGACCGCGATGCGCGCCCTTATGCCAATCGGCCCGACCTCTCCGCCTCAGCAAGCTTGGGCAGCAAGCCCGAAGCGCACACGGTCTTACTGGCGGTGATTGCGCTTTTGGCGCTGGTGGCCGTCGTTTTATTGGTGTTGGTGTTGTTACGCCCGGCCACGCCTGTGTCTGAATTCGAGCTGCCGCTCGAGCAGACCGCCGCGCCCTTAAGTGAAGCGCCGCCCTTCGCGCCGAGCGCGCCTTTGACCGCACTGTCGGAGCCACTGACCGCACTGTCGGAGCCGCCACCCGCGCCCGCGGCCAAAGCCGAGCCCGAGAGTCCGGCTTTGGCGCCAGCAAACCGCGGCCTTGCCAGCGAAATAGCCGCGCTCTACGAGCCCCAGATCAGCGACGAGATCGAAGTGTTGTCGCCGGCTGAAATCATCGTGCCCGCGTCAAGCATCAGCCCCGAGGAAGAAGCCTTGGCCCACCAGCTTTGGCAGCAGTCGGCGCCGCAACCGCTGACCGTGGTCCACGCCACGCCCGACACCGAGGCGGCACCGCCGCCACCGGTACCGGCGGGTGTGCCTGCGGCCGAGTCGATCGCAAGCCTCGACGATGTCCCTTTTCTGCATAAGCTGCCGATGAATTTCCAGAATCGGATTCCGACCTTGATGTACAAGCAACACGACTACGAGGCCGGTTTTGTGACGATCAATGAAACCACTTTATACGTGGGCGATTTCGCCGCGGACGGTGTGGCTGTCGAGCAAATTATGGCCGATGGCGCGGTGTTATCGTTCGACAATCGGCGCTTCAAACTGCTGGCACAAAGCAGCTGGGTGAATTACGGGGCGCCGTGAATTCGCGGCAAAGCCGTTCAGCGACGAGGCGGTAGATAGGCGGCCACTATCGCCATCAAGCGGTTGAGCGCGCCGCGGTTGTCATCGACAAACGCTTTTGCCGCCGCGCCCATCGCCTGCAGCAGCTGCGGTTGCTCCAGCAATAAGCGCACCTCGCGCTCGAACTCTTCGACATTGTGGACGGTCCGCATCGCGGCAACCGCGATCAGGCCTTTACTGATTTCATTGAAGTTGAATATGTGCGGCCCGGACAATATCGGCAGCCCCCATGCCGCGGGCTCTATCATATTGTGGCCGCCGCGCTCGATCAGGCTGCCGCCGACGAAAGCGATATCGGCCGCGCCGTACAAAAGCATCAACTCCCCCATGGTGTCGCCGATCACCACCTCTGTCGTGGCATCGGGCGCTCGGGGGCCGCTGCGTCTGACCGCGACAAAGCGCTCGGCAAACAATTGGTGAATTTCGTCAAAGCGCTCGGGGTGGCGGGGCACCACAACCAGCAGCAGGTCTTTGCGGCTCCGGCGCAGCCGCTGGTAAACCTCGGCAATTTGAAGCTCTTCACCCTGATGGGTACTGGCGGCGATAAGCACTTTGCGCTCACCACCTGCCGAATAGCACTGCTTTAGCTTCGCCGCCGACTCGCGCAGAGCGCTTGATACGGTCAGGTCAAACTTAACGCTGCCTATGACCGAGAGTTTGTCAGGCGCAAGCCCCAATTTCACAAAGCGTTCGGCATCCACAGCATTTTGTACCGCGATACGCGCAAACCGGTTGAGCAATGCTTTTGTGGTCGCGGGAAACCAACCGTATCGCCTCGCGGAGCGAGACGACAGACGCGCGTTGGCGAGAATCGCCGGCACATTGTGCTTGGCACAACCCACCAACATATTCGGCCAGATTTCGGTCTCCATGATGATGGTTAAGATCGGTCGCGTGCGCTTGATAAACGCGGTAACCGTCCAGGGCAAATCAAACGGGGCATAGACATGCGCCACCTGTGCGCCGAACGCCGCGGTCACCCGCGCGGAGCCCGTTGGCGTCATAGTGGTGACCATCAAGGTGATGCTGCCGTCGTGGATCAGCCGCCGAATAAGCTCGCTGGCCGCGATCACCTCACCGACCGACACGGCATGAATCCAAACCACCGGGCGCGGGGCGTTAAGCGTTTTAAAGACGCCGAGACGTTGCGCCCAACGGATGCGATAGCCCGGGACCCGCTTCTCTTTCCACCAGAGCCTCGCGAAAATCATCGGCAAGGCCAACAAAAATATGAAGGTGTAGAAGTGCCGCAACATCAGGTTTCCGTAAACTGCGCCGCGTAGAGGCTCGCGTAATAACCGTCGCGCGCCATAAGTTCTTGATGGGTGCCCGACTCGACTATCACCCCTTGGTCGAGCGCGACGATTTTGTCGGCGTTTTCGATCGTCGACAGTCGGTGGGCAACCACGATTGTGGTGCGGCCCTGCTGTAAATGATCCAAAGCGCTTTGAATCGCCTTTTCCGATTCGTTATCGAGCGCCGAGGTGGCTTCATCAAGAATGAGTATCGGTGCGTCTTTATACAACGCCCTGGCCACCGCGATTCGTTGGCGCTGACCGCCCGAGAGACGCGCACCGTCCTCGCCCACCATAGTCTCAAAGCCCTCGGGTAAACCCTCGACAAACTCAAACACGTTGGCGTGCTTGGCCGCCTGATACACGCGTTCGATATCGATCGTCTCCTGCGGACAGCCGTAGGCAATGTTACGAGTGACGGTATCGTTGAATAAAATGGTCTGCTGGTTCACCAATGCGATCTGGCTGCGCAAGCCCTCCAGCGTGACCTCTTTGATATCTTTGCCGTCTATGCAGATGTTGCCGGTGTCCGGCTCGTAAAACCGCAATAACAAATTGGTAATGGTGGTCTTGCCGCTGCCCGATCGGCCCACCAGTGCGACGGTTTCGCCGGGTTCTATTTGCAGGTTGAGATTGGTAAGCGCGGCGGTGCTCTCGTCGTAGCGAAACGCGACGTTCTGGAAGTGAATGCGCCCTTCGGTCACATTGAGAACCTCACCGCCGTGATCGGGCTCGGGGTTCATGTCCATCACCTCGAAAATAGTTTCCGCCGCCGCGAGGCCTTTTTGAATCACCTCATTGACCGAACTCAACTGGCGCAGCGGCTTGGTGATCATCCCGGCAGCGCCAAGGTACGCGAGCGCAGCGCCGGTATCGTCCTCCCAAAAATACAGAATCATAAAAAGCACAATCGCCATCGCAATCGCGGTGACCACATGAAACACCGGCGCTTGCAACGCCGCGACTCGTTCATACTTAATGGCCAATTTCGAATTTTGGTCGGTGGTGGCGTTAAATCGGTCGATTTCATAACGGTGGCCGAGGTAGCTGCGCACCAGGCGAAACCCTTGCAGAGCTTCATTCGCAATATGAGTGATGCCGCCCATGGTGGTTTGCATGCGCCGACTGATTTTTCGAAAATAGCGACTGGCGATGCTAACCAGCCAAGCGAGCAGCGGCACAATTAACATGTAGCACAAGGTGAGCTGCCAATTGTGGTACAGCATCAAGCCAAGCAGTGCGATCACCGACAAACCATCGCGCAGCACAATTTTCAGCGCATTGGTGACCGAGCCTGTGACCTGTTGAATGTTGTACACCAACAGCGACACCATCTCACCGCTGTTGTTTTTATCGTAATAGCTGTTGGGCAAATAGATTAGACTGGAAAACAACTGCTTGCGCAGATCGGCCACCACGTTAACGCCGACTCGGCCCATGTAGAAATTACCGAGAAACGCACCGACCCCATGCAAGGTGCGAATCACCACCACCGCAAGCGGCACATAAAAAAGATAGGCCGGGTCGCCTTGATCAATCCCGTCGAAAAAATACTTCATCAACTGGGCGATCGCGGCTTCCATTGCCGAAAACAACATAAAACCGACAATACTCAGAAGAAAATACCCTTTGTACGGCCAGGTATACTTGAGCAGACGCTTATACAGCTGAACGCTGGTGAGCTTCGACATGACGGTTTTAGTCGTGCGGGCGGCGACCGCCCTTATCTATCAATGGTTTAGTAGACAGGCGTGAGCCAATCCTGGTGTTGATCGAGCTCGCCTTTGACCGCCGCGAAATATAAATCTTGCAACATTGTAGTCACAGGGCCGCGCTGACCCTCACCGATTACCCGACCATCGAGCATGCGAATGGGTAAGACTTCGGCGGCGGTGCCGGTGAAAAACGCCTCGTCGGCTATATAGACTTCATCGCGAGTGATGCGCTTTTCGCGCACGGTATAGCCGCAGTCGGCGGCCAATTGATACAAGGTTTTGCGGGTGATGCCGTCCAAACAAGAGGTGAGATCGGGGGTCAGAATCTCGCCGTCGCGAACGATAAATATGTTCTCACCGCTACCCTCGGCAACGTAGCCGTCGACGTCCAAAAGCAACGCCTCTTCACAGCCCGAATCGAGCGCCTCACGAAGCGCTAGCATGGAGTTTATGTAGTGGCCATTGGCTTTGGCTTTACACATAGAGATATTGACGTGGTGGCGAGTGAAGCTTGAAGTGCGCACTTTGATTCCGTTCTGCTTGGCCTCGGGCGACATATAAGAGGGCCAGTTCCAGGCGGCCACTATCACATGCACCTTTAGCGAATCGGCGCGCAGGCCCATACCTTCGGAACCGAGAAACGCCATAGGACGCAGGTACGCCTCTTGGAGGTTGTTCTCTCGCACCACCTGGCACTGGGCGTCGTTAAGCGTGGCCTTATCGAAAGGCATGGGCATGTTCATGATTTTGGCCGAGCGAAAGAGTCGGTCGGTGTGCTCTTTCAACCTGAAAATACAGCAGCCACGATCGCGCGACTGGTAGGCGCGCACGCCCTCGAACACGCCCATA
>CAZING010000038.1:0-18328 GCA_964540505.1 uncultured Cellvibrionaceae bacterium
GCGCCCACTTGCCATCTCGGACATAGCGCGCAACCCATAAGCGCCTCGAGCTTAACAACAGATGTTTCCAGTCCGCAGAAAGCCCCTTTATGGGGCTTTTTTCGTGGTCGCAGCCACTGTGGTGTGATGGAAAAAATACTGGTAGGCTAACCAAACGCCGGGCGAAGGCGCGGCGAGGACTTGCGAATCTGGTTAAAGCCAAAGGATGTCTGGTTTGCAGGTTTTCGAATTTACACCCACAAACAAACGGTTCAGGGACGATGCTGACTTCAATAGAACAACTTCTGCTTTTTATGCGTCTGTCGGGCACAGGCGCCGGCAGTTACTGGCGTTTGCTGGATGACTACCCCTCGCTATGCGTCGCGCTCGAAGCGCCACTTGTCCGGCTGAAAAAAACCCTGTCGCCCGAGGCCTGTGAGCAGCTTCGAGAGTTTCGCGCGCAAGGCGAAACAAGCAGCCTGGTACAGCGGGTGCGCCAAGACCAGGCCTGGTTGAAAGAGCACCAAGTACACTTGGTGGACATGGACAGCGAGTACTACCCGAAGCTCTTGCGTGAAGTACGCCGGGCACCGCCTGTGCTTTATGTGCGCGGCGACCCGACCGTGCTTTCGCTCCCTCAAATTGCCCTGGTTGGCAGCCGCAACCCCTCGCCCTCGGGCCGCGATAACGCCAGCTCATTTGCCGCCGACCTCGCGGCCAAAGGCATTGCTGTGACCAGCGGGCTGGCCCTTGGCGTCGACACCGCGGCCCACCAAGGTGCCTTGGCGGTCAACGGCACCACTTTAGCCGTTTTGGGTACCGGCATCGATCAGGTCTACCCGACCCGCAACCGCGATCTGGTCGAGCAAATTGTCGCCCAGGGCGGTGCCGTGATCAGCGAGTTTCCGCTTGGCACAGAGCCGCAACCGAGCAACTTCCCGCAGCGCAACCGCATCATCAGCGGTCTCAGTTTCGGTGTGTTGGTGGTGGAGGCGGCGGTGCGCAGCGGCTCTTTGATCACAGCACGTTACGCCTTGCAGCAGGACCGAGAGGTCTTCGCAATCCCAGGTTCTATCCACAACCCCTTGAGCAAAGGCTGTCATTTGTTGATCAAAGACGGCGCCAAACTGGTCGAGTCCGCCCGAGATATTCTCGAAGAAATACAAGGGTTTCTCGCATTGAAATGGCAGGAATTCGATCTCGAACGCCGCGCCTCGATGCAAGTGGATATCAGTGAAATTGTCACCGGCGGCAACGAAGAGATGATCTTAGCGCACCTGGATCTGGACCCGGTCACGGTCGACAAGCTCGCCGAGCGCACAGGCCTTGGTATAGGAGAGTTGATGGCGTCGCTGTTGACTATGGAGGTCAAAGGCCTGGTGGGCAACACCGGAAGTGGCTATGCGCGCTCGCATCGAACGCTCTACGTAAATGAGATGATCTAAGCGTTAAGCTCGAAATTTTTTGCGCTCGCACCGAGCGTTTCCAGTCGCCTGCCTAGCGCCCAAAGCGAGCCTGGGTGGGCGGTCGCAACGATCTTGTTGTCGCTTGCGATGGTGGTTTTTCTGCGGTAATGTTCGCGGATTTTTCGCGGCTGCATGAGGCCGCGCCGCCGAGAGGAACAAACAATGAGTGCACCCTTTATCGCCATCCTTATGGGCTCGGATTCGGATCTACCTGTGATGGAAGCCGCTTTCGACGTGTTGAAAGCTCTGGACATCCGTTTCGAAGCGAAAGTAACCTCCGCCCACCGCACACCCAAAGCCACCCACGAATATGTGGTCGACGCCGACCAACGCGGCTGCGCGGCGTTTATCTGTGCCGCTGGCATGGCCGCGCATCTGGCCGGGGCCGTCGCGGCCGCCACCGTCAAACCTGTGATCGGTGTGCCGATCAACTCTTCGCTCGACGGTCTCGATGCGCTGCTCTCCACTGTCCAGATGCCGGCGGGTATCCCGGTGGCGACCGTTGCCATTGGCAAAGCCGGCGCGAAGAACGCGGCCTACCTTGCGGCGCAAATCTTGGGCGTTGCCGATGCTCAAATGCATCGACGCTTGCAAGACGAGCGCGAGGCCAATGCGCAGGCCGTGATCGCGAAAGATGCCGCCCTGCAAGAGAAACTGAAAAGCTGATAGGTGAATTATCTTAGCGTGCCGCAATTGCGCCTAGCTGCAGCGGCGGTGCGGCAAGGTGACGTGCTCGCCTACCCGACCGAAGCAGTCTGGGGTTTGGGGTGCGACCCATTTAACGCCAGCGCCTGTGAGAAAATCCTCGCGCTGAAGCGACGCTCGGTGCAAAAAGGCCTCATTTTGGTGGCCGCCGATATCTCACAGGTCGAGTTTCTGCTTGAAGGTCTAAGCGACGCGCATCTCGCCAAACTTAGACATTCATGGCCGGGCCCCAACACTTGGCTGATCCCGCACCACGGGCGGGTGCCCTTCTGGGTCAGTGGCAGGTACAATTCGGTGGCGGTGCGCGTCAGTAGCCACCCGGTGGTTCAGGCCTTGTGTCGCGCGGCGGGCGGCCCATTGATCTCCACTAGCGCCAACCCACAAGGACGGACACCTGCGCGCTACGCGTTTCAGGTTCGCCGTTACTTCGGTGCGGAGCTTGTGTACGTTCCGGGCCGGGTCGATCGCGCCGCGCGACCCTCCGTTATCCGCGATTTGCTTTCAGCCGAAGTCATTCGCGAATAGGGGCGCACCGGCAACACACCCATTGGCAAGCCAACAGAAGACACTATGACACAACCGAACAAACAGGCGGTCTTCGCCTATCTCACCGAGCTGCAAGACAGCATCTGTCGGAAGCTTGCAAAAGTGGACGGCGGCGCCGACTTTCAAGAAGACCAGTGGACCCGCGAAGAGGGCGGCGGCGGGCGCTCTCGGGTGATTGTCGACGGCGCCGTATTTGAAAAAGGCGGTGTCAATTTCTCGCACGTCTCGGGCGCGCAGATGCCGGCTTCGGCCACCGCGATGCGGCCCGAGCTTGCCGGGCGCAGTTTCGAGGCAATGGGCGTGTCGTTGGTGATCCACCCCCACAACCCCTATGTGCCCACCAGTCACGCCAATGTGCGGTTTTTCGTAGCGGAGAAGCCGGGCGCCGCGCCGGTGTGGTGGTTCGGGGGTGGTTACGATCTGACGCCTTATTACGGCTTCCAGCAAGACTGCGCACATTGGCACCAAACCGCGCGGGACGCGTGTCAGCCATTTGGCGACGACGTCTACCCTCGCTATAAAAAATGGTGCGATGACTATTTCTATTTGAAGCACCGCGACGAGCCTCGCGGCATCGGCGGGCTCTTTTTTGACGACTTGAACACGCCGGATTTCGACCAGAGTTTCGCCTTTATGAGAGCGGTGGGCGACAGCTACACCGACGCCTACATTCCAATTGTCGAGCGGCGCAAAGCGGTAGACTGGGGCGAGCGGCAGCGCGAGTTTCAGCTGTACCGTCGCGGCCGTTATGTGGAGTTCAACCTGGTTTACGATCGAGGTACGCTCTTTGGGTTGCAAACGGGTGGGCGCACCGAATCGATCTTGATGTCGCTGCCGCCTCTGGTGCGCTGGCAGTACGACTGGCATCCAGAGCCCGGCAGCGAAGAGGCGCGTCTTTATACAGACTTTCTTAAACCCAGAGATTGGCTGTAGCTATGGACCGTTACGCCGTTTTTGGAAACCCAATTGCGCATTCGCAATCCCCGCGGATACACGCGTTATTCGCCGAACAAACCGGCGAGACGCTCGACTACCAGCGAACGCTGGTCGCAAAAGGCGGCTTCGCCGAGCAGGCCGCTGCGTTTTTTGCTTCGGGCGGGCGCGGGCTTAATGTGACTGTGCCCTTTAAAGAGGACGCGGTCGACTTTGCCGATGCCTTGACCGCGCGCGCGCAGTTAGCCGGCGCGGTGAATACTTTGGCCCTGCGCGATGACGGCTCCGTGCTCGGTGACAACACCGACGGCGCGGGGCTTATGCTGGATTTGGCGCGACTGGGGTGGACGCCTCGTACGGGGCGGGTGTTGGTGGTGGGTGCTGGCGGTGCCGCGAGGGGCATAATGCAACCGTTATTGGCCAGCGCCCCGGCTTCGGTAGTGGTCGCTAATCGAACGCTTGAAAAAGCGCTGGCGCTCGCCGCGCATTTCGCAAGCGAAGGGCCTTTGACCGCGGCTGCGCTCGACGCGCTCGGTGAGCCCTTCGACCTTATCATCAACGCCACCTCGAGCGCGCTACAGGGCGAGGCGCCGCCATTGCCGGACACGGCAATCACTAGCACCACTCGCGCCTACGATCTTATGTACGCCGCGCAACCGACGCCATTCATGCACTGGGCCGAACAAAAAGGCGCCCGACAAACCAGCGACGGGCTCGGCATGCTGGTCGGTCAAGCGGCCGAATCTTTTGCGCTGTGGCGCGGCAAAATGCCGAGCATCCAACCCGTGCTCGCGACCCTTCGCGAGAGCATCCGCTAGCGGGGCTATTCAAGCTCTCCCAGCACCCGGATGAACGCGCTGGCGGCGAACAGTTATCAAATTTCTGTATGGGCCGTCGGCCTCGACGGCCCACGTTCGGGCGCTATCGCGGCTGCTCGAGGTAGTCGTTTTTCAATTTGACGTAGTTGCTCGCCGAGTATTCAAAAAAGCGCAGCTCCTCGACTGTCAGCGCTCGGGCCTGGCGACAGGGGCTGCCCATGTACAGGTAGCCGCGTTCAAGCGTCTTCCCCGGCGGTACCAAGGCCCCGGCGGCAATCACCACCTCGTCCTCGACTGTGGCCCCATCTAAGATGCAGGCGCCTATGCCCACCAAAACGCGATTGCCGACCGTACAACCGTGCAGACAGGCACCGTGGCCTATGGTGACGTCATCGCCAATGACCAATGGCCGGCCCCCGGGGTTATAGTCGCTCGCATGGGTGATATGCAGCACGGCGTTGTCCTGCACGCTGGTGCGCGCGCCGATACGAATGCGGTGCATATCGCCTCGGACCACAGCGCCAGGCCATACCGAGGTGTCTTCCCCGAGTTCGACATCGCCTATGACGGTGGCGGCGATATCGACGAAAACGCGGGCGCCCAGAATAGGCGTATGGTGTTTGTATTTTCGAACGGAACGGTTCATAGGCACCTTTGGTTTGGCTCGTGACATTTGTGATACTGTAAACGGATTCTGTAACCGACAAAAGGCCGATGCACATGTCCTTAGAAAGCGAAAACCCGCTCTTACAGACGCACAATTTACCGCCTTTCTCCAAAATTCTGCCCGAGCATGTGCTGCCGGCAATCGAGTATCTGACCCGTAAAAACCAAGAAGAGCTGGCGGCCCAATTGGCGGCGCTTCGTGAGACGTCGGCTGCGACCGTCGACTGGGACACGCTGGTGCGCCCGCTGGAAGAGCGCGAAGACCGGTTGAGCCAAGCTTGGTCGCCGGTCAGTCATTTAAATGGCGTGGCCAACTCCGAAGCGCTGCGCGAAGCTTACGAGCAATGCTTGCCTATTCTAAGCGCATACAACACCGCCATGGGTCAAAACGCCGAGCTCTACAGAAGCTACGAGGCGCTTCGGGCCAGTGCCGGTTTTGCGCATTTAAGCGCCGCGCAACAGCAGACGGTGGCCAACGCGATTCGGGATTTTAAGCTCGCAGGGGTAGCCCTCGAGGCAGAGGCGAAAGACCGCTATGCCCAGATCCAGGTGGAGCTTTCCAGTCTCAGTAACCAGTTTTCCAATAACGTTCTCGACGCGACCCAGGGCTGGTTCAAGCATGTCACAGACGAATCGCAATTGGCGGGTTTGCCCGAGCAGGCCGTAAAAGCGGCCGCTAAGGCCGCGCGTGCGCGTGCGCTTGAAGGCTGGGTGTTTACCCTGGACGGCCCCGTCTACATCGCGGTTATGACTCAGGCGGAAGACCGGGCGTTGCGCGAAGAGATGTACAAGGCTTATGTGACCCGCGCCTCCGACCAAGGGCCTAAGGCCTGCGAATGGAACAACGATCGGGTGATCGAGCAAATCTTGGCGCTTCGCGCTGAGCTCGCCCTGCTGCTCGGCTTCGACAATTACGCGGAGCTGTCGATCGCCTCAAAGATGGCCGAATCGGCCGATCAAGTGCGCGCGTTTCTGGAAGACTTGGCCCGCGAGACCAAACCCTTCGCCGTTTCGGAGCTTGAAGATTTGCGAGCCTGGGTCGACCAGCGCGCGCCGGGTGTTAGCCTCGAGGTTTGGGATGTGCCCTATTACAGCGAGCGCATGAAAGAAGCGCTGTTTGACACCTCGCAGGAGGCCTTGCGGCCCTACTTCCCTATGGCCAAAGTCCAGCAGGGCTTGTTCGAGTTGGTCGAGCGGCTGTTTGGCGTAAATATACAGGCTGAACAGGATTTCGACAGCTGGCATCCGGACGTCGAATTCTTCCGCATCGAGCGCGACGGCGAGCCCAAAGCCTATTTTTATTTGGACGCCTACGCGCGCGAAGGCAAGCGCGGCGGCGCCTGGATGGGCGAGTGTCGGGTGCGACGCGCAACCGTCCGGGGCGTTCAGTTGCCGGTGGCCTATCTGGTGTGTAATTTTTCCGCACCTATGGACGACGCGCCGAGCTTGTTGACGCACAACGAGGTCACCACTTTGTTTCACGAATTCGGCCACGGTCTGCACCATATGTTGACCTCGGTGGATGTCGCTGCGGTCAGTGGCATCAACGGCGTGGCTTGGGACGCGGTGGAGCTACCGAGTCAATTTATGGAGAACTGGTGCTGGGAGCCGCAGGTGTTGAAATCCATTTCGGGGCACTGGCAAAGCGGCGAACCCCTGCCCGAAGCGGAGATCGCTAAACTCCAGAAGGCCAAAAATTATCAGTCGGCAATGATGATGCTGCGCCAGTTAGAGTTCGCGACTTTCGACCTGCGCTTGCACCAAGAGTGTGGCGGCGCGCATTACCCCGGGGTCCAGGCCCTGCTCGACGACGTGCGTCAGACGGTGTCGGTAATACAGCCTCCGGTGTTTAATCGTTTTCAAAACAGCTTCAGCCATATCTTTGCGGGCGGCTATGCGGCGGGCTATTACAGCTATAAATGGGCCGAGGTGCTGTCGGCCGATGCCTATGCCGCTTTCGAAGAGCAGGGGTTGTTCAACCCCGCGGTCGGCGAGCGTTTCCTTAAAGAAATTCTCGAGCAGGGCGGGGCGCGCGAAGCGATGGCGCTGTTTAAGCGTTTTCGCGGGCGGGAGCCCCGCATTGACGCGCTGTTGCGCCACAGCGGCCTAAAGCGAACCGCTTGAGCATGGCCACTCACAAACGCTTTATCGCCGGTGCCGTGTGTCCGCGGTGTCAATCGCTGGATACCATCTTTGTGCACGCCCAAGACGACAAACGCCTGCGCGGTTGCGTCGCTTGCGATTTTAAAGACGAAATTCGCTTGCAGGCGCCTTATAGCGAGATCACCACACGGGTGAACGTGACCGAAGAGGTGAAAGCGCGCGACACGCAAACGATTCGGATACTAGACCCAAATAAGCCGGATAAAAACGCGTAAAACTTCAGCATGTAAGCTCGAACGCCCGCGACTTCGGGGGTCTGAAAGCAACAAGCGCGACATCAAGACCTTTAGGGAGCTTTGCAGTTCGCGAGTTTTGGCCTCTTGCGCACGGGCCAGTTCGAAGGCTTCCCGGTTCGTGAAATCGTTTGTCTGCACGTGATTTGTCAATAAAACCTGCGCGCGGCGTGCCCAGCCGTGCGCAATCTTCCCGCGAACATTCTAGGCGCGCACCGCGTCCGTGCGCGGCTTGTGCTTTCGAAGACAGAGCAAGTCTGAGCCAAGACCTTATAATCGCCCGCGGCGCAGGACGAGCGGCGCATGTTTCATTTTCCTCGTCGGCCGGTGGATGGGTTTTCGGACTATGCGCAAGGCCTTCAATGGAATAGAATTCCCCCCTGTGGACTCCCTCGGCTTATAAGCCGTACTTGTGTGCTCGGAATTCGCCGGTGCTCGGGTTTTCAATCGGACCTAAACCTGCCGAAGTAACTGCCATTCATAAAAATTCAAATGGAAATCATTGATTTTTATGTCCTTTTGTGGCTTGCTATGCGCCTCTGTTAGAGGGGCCGGGCACAAGTTCAGGAATTTCCCGAGTTGTGTAAATAGCCTGGCATTCGAAGCCTTTCGATTCAATTGTTCCAGTCTCGCCCTCTACAGCGATACCTGGTTTTGCAATTTGCGCTACCACACCTGATGGCGCGGTCGGTATTTGTCGATCGTGTGAACAACCGATTTCTTTATCCGCATTCAAAAAATTACACGGAGACGGGGCGATGTTAAGCAGAATGAGACGGTTATTAGCATTACCGTTTGGCGCTCTTTGCCTGGGTTGGTGTCTGCCGACCTTTGTTTATGCAGACGCTGCAGCGAGCCAATGGCCGTTGAACATGACTGAAGGTGTATCCGCATACAGTGGTGAGGTATACGGCCTTCATATGCAAATATTCTGGTGGTGTGTGGCAATAGGTGTCGTGGTCTTCGGCGCGATGCTCTACACCATGGTCGTGCATCGTAAATCACGCGGCGTCACGGCGGCGAATTTTCATGACAACACCCTCCTAGAAGTCCTCTGGACCGTTATACCGTTCATTATTTTGATCATCATAGCGATACCGGCAACCAAAACTTTGAAGAACATCTACGATACCGACAATTCCGACGTCGACATTCTGGTTACCGGCTATCAGTGGAAGTGGCAATACGAGTATCTCAGCGACGATGGCGAGAACGTCAGCTTCTTCAGCGTGCTTTCGACACCGAGCGCGCAAATCGAGAATCTGGAAGAGAAGGGCGAGCATTATCTGTTGGAAGTGGATGAGCCTATCTACATTCCGATCAACAAAAAAGTTCGCTTTTTGGTGACCTCGGCCGATGTAATCCACAGTTGGTGGGTACCGGATTTGGCTATCAAGCGCGATGCCATTCCCGGTTACATTCACGAGGCTTGGACCCGCGTCCACACCCCCGGTGTATACCGAGGCCAGTGTACGGAGCTTTGCGGTAAAGATCATGGCTACATGCCTGTAGAGGTCCACGCGGTCAGCGAGCAAGAATACGAAGCTTGGTTGAACGAGAAACGCGAGAATATGCGCGCAATCGCCGAAGCGGCCAAGCAAATACTGACCTTTGACGAGCTCTACAGTCGGGGCGAAACCGTCTATAACACCAATTGCGCCGCGTGCCACCTACCCGATGGCTCGGGCATAGCGGGCTCCTTCCCGGCAATTGCCGCAAGTCCAATCGCGCTAGGTCCGGTCGAATTGCACATCGACCGCGTGGTCAATGGCGGTGTCGGCATGCCGCCTTTCGGTCAGCAATTAACCCCGGTCGATTTAGCAGCGGTGGTGACGTTCCAACGAAATGCGTTTGGCAACAATATGGGTGACCAGATTCAACCGGTCGATGTCGTCAATTTCAAGCAAGGCCAATAAGGAGACAAACCTCATGGCACATGGTCCTGCGAAGGGTTTAAAACGCTGGTTGTTTACCACCAACCATAAAGACATAGGCACGATGTACCTGTGGTTCAGTTTCGCAATGTTTATTTTGGGTGGCGTGTTCGCGCTGGTCATTCGAGCGGAGCTTTTCGAGCCAGGGTTGCAAATTGTCGATCCGAATTTTTTCAATCAGATGACCACCATGCATGGCTTGGTCATGGTGTTCGGTGCCGTGATGCCCGCGTTTGTCGGGTTGGCAAACTGGATGGTGCCGATGATGATCGGCGCGCCTGACATGGCGCTGCCAAGGATGAACAACTTAAGCTTCTGGATATTGCCATTTGCGTTTGTGATGCTCGCCTCGACTTTGTTTATGGAAGGCGGAGCGCCGAATTTCGGTTGGACTTTTTACGCACCTCTTTCGACCACCTACGCGCCGCCGAGTGTGACCTATTTTATTTTCGCCATACATATTATGGGTGCCAGCTCTATTATGGGCGCGATTAACATAGCCGCAACTGTGCTGAACATGCGCGCCCCTGGCATGACCTTAATGAAAATGCCATTGTTCGTATGGACCTGGTTGATTACCGCTTATCTTCTGGTCGCGGTGATGCCTGTGCTTGCCAGTGTGGTCACTATGATGCTGATGGACATTCATTTCGGCACGTCTTTCTTCGATGCAGCCGGTGGCGGCGACCCTGTTTTGTTCCAGCATATCTTCTGGTTTTTCGGGCACCCTGAAGTCTACATCATGATTCTGCCGGCGTTTGGTGTGGTCAGCGCGATTATTCCGACCTTCGCTCGCAAGCCTCTGTTTGGCTATTCATCAATGGTGTACGCGACCGCTGCGATCGCGTTTCTAAGTTTTATCGTTTGGGCTCACCATATGTTTACCGTGGGCATGCCTCTGTTCGGTGAGTTGGTGTTTATGTACGCGACCATGCTGATCGCCGTACCCACAGGCGTTAAGGTGTTCAACTGGGTGACCACTATGTGGGGCGGCGCGATGACCTTTGAAACCCCGATGCTGTTTTCCATCGCCTTCGTAATTTTGTTCACCATCGGCGGCTTCTCTGGAATTATGCTTGCCATCGCTCCGGCCGACTTCCAATACCACGATACCTATTTCGTAGTAGCGCATTTCCACTATGTGCTGGTGCCGGGCGCGATCTTCTCGATCACCGCTGCCGTGTATTATTGGTTGCCGAAATGGTGCGGCAACATGTATGACGAAGCCCTTGGCAAAACCCACTTCTGGTTGGCATTTATTGGCTTGAACGTCACCTTTTTCCCGATGCACTTCTCTGGACTCGCCGGTATGCCCCGACGTATCCCGGACTACAACCCGTTGTTTGCCAACTGGAACATGATCTCCTCGATAGGCGCGTTATTATTCGGCGCCGCGCAGATTCTATTCCTGTATATCGTTGTCAAGACGATTCTCAGCGGTAAGAAAGCCACCGCTGAAGTGTGGGAAGGCTCCCATGGGCTTGAATGGACGGTGCCATCACCGGCTCCCTATCACACCTTCAGCACGCCTCCAGAGGTGAAGTAAATCGTGAGCGAACAATCGGCTAAGCGCTTTTCGGTGCTAAAGCTCAGCGGTTTGGCTTTGGCTATGTTCGCGTTCGCATTCTGGGTGATGCCGCCGCTCTACACTTTGCTCTGTGAAGTCACGGGTCTTCGCAAAGTCGGCGGCGCATACGAGGCGGTCGAGAACACGGTGGACACGTCACGCGATATCAACGTAATTTTCATCGCCACACAAAATCACGGTTTGCCGTGGGAATTTCGTCCCGAGGTGCACCGGATGACCGTGCACCCCGGGCAGAAAATTACCGTGAATTATATTGCCGAAAACTTTTCTCGGCAGGATATGATCGCGCAGGCTGTGCCCAGTATCACCCCGTTTAATGCGGTGAATTATTTTCATAAAATCGAGTGTTTTTGTTTCAATCATCAGCCACTCGCTGCAGGTGAGCGGGCGGAGCTGGGTCTGCAGTTCGTTGTGGATTTGGAGCTTCCCGCGCAGGTGAAAACCATCACATTGGCCTATACCCTTTTTGATATTACCGAGCGGTCGCGCGAAGAGGTGTCGCTGGCCGATGCGAATTTTTTATTCAATTCTGAAAGCGGAGTGCAATAATGGATAATCATCAAAACTCCTACTACGTGCCGGAGCAGAGTCGGCTGCCATTGTTTATGGCGTTTGCACTGTTTCTGACCGTTTTTGGTCTGGGGGGGTGGATTTCCGATGCTGCCAACGGATCTACGTTATTTGTACTGGGGGTGGCATTACTCATAGGTACTATGTGGGCATGGTTCTCCACTGTCATCAAAGAGAACCTGGCCGGTTACAACAGTGATCAATTGAAGCGCTCATATGTTTGGGGTATGGGTTGGTTTATTTTCTCTGAGGTCATGTTTTTCTCGGCGTTTTTCAGCGCCTTGTTCTACATTCGCACCTTTTCTATACCGCATCTTAGCGATGGTCCGACCAGCGCGCTTCTTTGGAACGGCTTTGTCGGCCAGTGGCCCCTGATGGAAACACCCGACATGGTCGCCAACGGCGCCAAAGCGGCCGTCACCGGTCCCGAGGGCAATATGAGCAACCCCGGCGTCACCAGTTGGCTCGGCTGGCTGCCTTTTTGGAATACGTCCGTGCTTATGACCTCGAGTGTGACGGTTCATTTTGCTCACAGCGCGCTGAAAAACCACAACAAAAAGGCGTTCAACATCTGGTTGGGTGCGTCTGTCGCGCTCGGTATTATCTTCCTGATTCTGCAAACCGAAGAGTATATCCACGCTTATCAGGAGCTTGGCCTAACGCTCAAATCCGGTATCTATGGTTCTACCTTTTTCATGCTTACAGGCTTCCACGGCGTGCACGTGACCATGGGCACCATCATGTTGTTAGTGATGTGGCTGCGGTCGGTAGTGAAAGGCCATTTTAATAGCAAAGACTGTTTCGGCTTTGAAGCGGCTAGCTGGTACTGGCACTTTGTGGATGTGGTTTGGCTCGGGTTGTTTATATTTGTTTATATTATGGGCTAAGCGCTGCGGGGCTTTGCAGTGCGCCACCCCAAGGCGCACTGTTGCCTAAGCGGCCCGTCTGCAGCCCCCATGCGATCACGGCCAATAAGGCAACCGCAAGAGTGATGCGGATGCCTAGAGCGTACAAGGTTCTTCGCGACGTTGATACGTTGATATCTTTCAACAGAAACACCAAGCCACCACTGAGGCTTGCGAGCACGGCGATAAACAGCACCACTATAGTTAACTTCAACATTGCCGTCCCCTAATGAACCCGTTTTGACACAAGCGCCATGAATTTGCCAAGAACGTCGAACCGCGTGTTATTTCGTTGGCATTTCAACTGGAAGATTTGTCTGTTCAGCGCGCTGATGCTGCCTGTTTTGATCAGCCTCGGCTTTTGGCAGTTGCAGCGCGCCGAGCACAAGCGCACCTTAGCGCAAACGATTGAACACGAGCAAGCAAGACCCGCGGTGGATTTCAGCACTTACCATCAGCAGGCTGAACTTTCGGGCTTTAGTTATCGAGCGGTTTCGGTCACAGGCAGTTTCGATGAGAAGCGATACTGGCTGCTCGAAAATAAAATCCACAACGGGCGGCCGGGCTTTGAAGTGGTCATGGTTTTTATGCCGCGCTCGGGCCCTGCGTTGTTGGTCAACCGCGGCTGGGTCGCGTCAAGCGGTTATCGCGATCGCCTGCCAGACATTGATACACCAAGCGGCGAGCAAACGCTTATCGGCTGGATGACCACACCGAGCCAAAACCCGCTAATCGACGAAACCGGTCGCAAACAGTCGCAATGGCCGCGTTTGACACTGGAAGCCGACCCCGCTCGTTTTGGCGCGGAGCTCGGTTTGCCCGTTTGGCCGCAATGGCTTAAATTGCGCGCCGAAAGCGCGGCTGCACTGACCATCGACTGGCAGCCGCTCAATATGACCGCGACCCGACACATAGGCTATGCGGTGCAATGGTTTTCGATGGCAGCGACGCTGGTGTTGTTGACCTTAATTGTGAGTTCCAATTTGATTCAGTGGGTAAGACAACGAAATGAATGAAGCGGATAAACCGGCACCCGACACTCGCCAACCCAAGCGGGGAAATTGGCAACTGCGGCTGATAATACTGGTTACCCTGTTGCCTTTAGTGGCGGCTTACGTCGCGTTCTACACCGGTTGGGGCGTGCCGGATTCGACCGTCAACAACGGCGTGCTGCTGACGCCCGCGAAAGATATCAAACCGCTTCTCGGCTCGGGCGACCCAGAGCTTGTGTCCTTTACCGACCACAAACTTTGGCGCTTGGTGCTGCCGGTGGCGGGCTCTTGCGATGAGGCCTGCGCGCAAAGCTTATATCTGTCGCGCCAGGTCCATATTCGCCTCGGCGGCAAAGCCGAGCGGATCGAGCGTATAGCGCTGGCACTCGATGAGCCGGGCTCGCAGTATCTGGCGTCGATCGCTGCGCAGCACCCGCGTTTGCAAGTAGTGGAGTTGCCGCCCGATGCGTGGCAAAGCTGGTGGCACGAGGCGAAGCTGGATAAAAGCCGTCTCGGCGTGGGCGTCTATTTATTGGTCGACCCGCAAGGCATGGCATTTTTGGCCTACAGCGATCGCAACGACGGCAACGAGTTGTTAGAAGACATTAAGCGCATATTGCGATACGTGCCGGAAGATTAAACGCCCTTGGCGTCTACCACAGGCACAGTTGTATCAAGTTAACCGACCAGAGAGTGAATTGTGTACCAAAAACTTATTTATCGCCTGGCCGTACTGGCGGTGCTTTTGGCGCTTGTGGTGGTCGTACTTGGGGCGTTCACGCGTTTGGTGGACGCCGGCCTCGGGTGTCCCGATTGGCCGGGCTGCTACGGTCACCTGACCTGGCCGAGCAATCTCGAGGAGGTCGCGCGCGCCGAGATGCGCTTTCCCGAGTCTCCGGTGGAGCACGATAAAACCTGGCCGGAGATGGTCCACCGTTACGCGGCGTCATTGCTCGGGCTTTTGATCATCGCCATTTTGTGGGTCAGCATCCGCGGTCACAGGCGCGGCTCGGGCACACCGGTGAAATTGCCGACCTTTTTGCTCGGCCTTGTGATACTGCAAGGGGCCTTCGGCATGTGGACGGTCACCTTGAAGTTATGGCCGCAAGTGGTCACAGCGCATTTGCTCGGCGGCTTCGCCACTGTCAGTCTGCTTTGGTTGTTGGCGCAGCGCACCGGCGGCTTTCGCTGGGGGCTTGCCGAGGCGAACAGCGCCCACGCGGTGCGACGATCCTTACCTAAGCTTCGGTTCTTGGCCTTGGTTACCTTGATATTGGTGGTGCTGCAAATCGCGTTGGGCGGTTGGACCAGCAGCAATTACGCGGCCGTGGCCTGCCCGGATCTGCCCACTTGCCACGGTCTTTGGTGGCCGCAAGCGGATTTTCTTGCCGGTTTTAATATTTTCCAGCATGTGGGCCCCAACTATTTAGGGGGGCTGCTCGACAACCACGCACGCACCGCGATCCATCTGTCGCATCGGCTAGGCGCGGTCGTGGTCGCGGTGGCGGTGCTGGTTCTGGCTTTTTATCTATGGCAAAGCCAATGGTTTGCCGCGCGTAAATGGGCCCTCATTTTGTGTGCGGTCCTGATCGTGCAACTGGCGCTAGGCATCAGTAACGTCTATTGGGTGTTGCCCTTGCCTGTGGCGGTCGCCCATAATGCCGTGGCTGCGGGCCTGTTGTTGGTTCTGGTAACTCTCAACCACCGCCTGCGCACAGCCGCTGATTAAACCCATGGTGAATATGACTGACTCTATCCTGACCAAGCGCGTCAATTTTGTCGCCCACTGGCGCGACTACTACGAGCTCTGCAAGCCCAATGTTGTCGCCTTGATGATCCTCACTTCGGTGATCGGCATGCTGTTGGCGACGCCCGCCATGGTCCCGCTCGATGTGCTGCTGCTCGGTAATCTCGGCATCGCGTTGTGCGCGGGCGGCGCTGCGGTCATCAACCATGTGGTCGATCGCCATGTCGACACACGCATGGCGCGCACCTATAACCGACCGGTGGCTAAAGGCAGGGTAACGCCGGTCAGTGCCCTGGTGTTCGCCGCCGCATTGTCGGCCGCGGGCATGGCCGTCTTGCTGGTCTTTATCAACCCGGTCACCGCGTGGCTGACGTTCGCGTCCTTAATGGGGTATGCCGTCGTCTATACGCTTTTTCTAAAGCGTGCCACGCCGCAGAATATCGTGATAGGCGGCTTGGCGGGCGCGGCACCGCCGCTGCTCGGTTGGACTGCGGTCACCGGTGCAGTGGACGCCTACGGCTTATTGTTGGTGCTGATCATATTCGCATGGACGCCACCGCACTTTTGGGCGTTGGCCGTGCACCGCAAAGACGAATACGCAAGCGCCGCCATTCCGATGTTGCCCGTTACCCACGGTGAGCAATACACCAAAATACATATCGTTTTGTACACAATCATCTTGTTCGTGGTTTCGATGTTGCCGTTTGCAACGGGGATGCTGAATTGGATCTACCTGGCAGGCGCCGTGCTCTTGGGGATTGTGTTTCTGTTTTATTCGCTGCGAATGTTGTGGGCGCCGAGCGAAGACACCGGCATGAAGACCTTTAAATATTCGATAGTGTATCTCATGCTGCTGTTTCTGTTGATGCTTGTGGATCACTACACACTGCCTCTGGCGCATCAACCGGCGGGTTTTTAGCGGTCATGTCGGATCGAATAGCCAAGCAAAATCGCGCTATTAAGTGGACGGTGGTCGCGCTGGTGGCGCTGATGGCAATCTACCTGGCGCTGTTTCTTAATAAAATGCTGTCGCCGCGGGTGCTGTCAAATCAGGAACTTGCCGCCAACGGCGTGATTGTTTTCGAAAAGCCGCGCATCATCAAGCCGTTTGAGTTGCTCGACGAGCAGGGCCAGCCGTTCAGGCTGCAACATCTTCAGGGCCAGTGGAGCTTGATGTTTTTCGGTTTCGCCAGTTGCCCCGATATCTGCCCCACCACCTTGGCGCAGCTGTCGCGGGTTTACCATGCCCTCAATGACGATATCCGCCGCAAAACCCAAGTGGTGATGGTCACCGTCGACCCGGCGCGCGACACCCCCGAGGTGCTAAAGGCCTATGTGCACCATTTCGATTCGGATTTCGTCGCGGTCACGGGTGAATTTCTGGAAATTAAGAAATTCGCCGACAACCTGAATGTGGCGTTCAATAAAGTGGTCATGGGCGACGACTACTCGATGGACCACAGTGCCAACATTGTTCTGGTAAACCCCTACGGGCACTACGCTGGCTTCTTCAGACCCCCCTTTGAGCTCGCGCGTATGAAGCTGACTTTCCAGTCGGTGGTCACCGCGTTCGATTAGCCCCCACCAGCGCCGCCTTGGCCCGTCGCGGCTAAGTTGTCGCTTTTCGACATAGCGCCCAGTCAACGCTATTCTTTCAAAAGCGGGCGCCAGCCGGGTTTGCCCCGTACAGTTGAGATAACGCAGAGAAAACGCATGAAGGTGCTATTGGCGGTCTTTTTGGCGGTCTGGGTGAGCGCGTCTGAAGCCCAGGTGACCGAGGTGTTTCGGTATAAAGATTCGCAAGGTAACTGGCGATTTTCAGACAAAAAGCCTCGCGAGACGTCTGAAGCCATCCAGTTCAAACAGTCGGCGAAAGCACCCGTACCCGATTTGGGTCTGTTGAATTTGGCCGATGGCCGCCAACAGGTATACGCGAACAACCCGACATGGGCACCGGTGCGCTTTCAGTTGCACCTTGAAGACCAAACACTTTTGGAGACGCTGGTGGCACCGCGCAGTCGCCTGCCATTGGTGCACGACGGTCAACCGCTCTACGGCCGCGAGGCGCTCCGCTATAAGTACTTTTTAGGGGACCCAACGGCTCGGTTCGATGGCGCGCCTTTGCGCATACCGGTGCCGAATAGGGGCAAATTTCGAGTATCGCAAAGTTTCGGCGGGGCGTTTTCACACACCTCGGAATCCAGCTACCACGCGGTCGACATCGCGATGCAGGTCGGCGATGATATTGTCGCCGCCCGCGACGGCACGGTGGTTACCGTCAAGGACGACTACCATATGGGCGGCCAGACCGACTATTTTCTTGATAAGGCCAATCTCGTGCGCGTGCTGCACTCCGACGGCAGTTTCGCGGTGTACGGTCATATATTGCTTGGCAGCGCCGAGGTGGTGCCGGGAGACCGGGTCGTTGCTGGGCAAAAGCTTGCCCGCTGCGGCAGTTCGGGCTTCTCGACCGGCCCGCATCTGCACTTTGTGGTTCAGCTGGCGGGTGCGAAGCAATGGCGCTCGGTGCCGTTTCAATTCGAGAACTCGCAGGGAATCTTTACCCCGTCCGCTCGTCAATGGCTTAGTGTTGAATAATAAAACAGGCGGGTTGGGCTAGAATAACCGGTTCAGAAGTGGACAAACCTCTAAAATCCTTAAGATTTCGTGAATTCTGCCCCGAATTCACGCGGTTGGTCTGGGGTTCTAGGCGCCAAGGCCACTATAATCGTCGCCGTGTGTTGGAAGAACACCGACTTCCTAGAATGATCAGGTAAAATTTTAATGACAAAGATAAGTGGTATTCGAAGTCTGGTCCGCGGTTTGTTCGTGGGACTGGTCGGTTTGAGTCTGATGGCCTGTGAGGGCGATGTCGACGTTTACGTGGTTGAGACCGAAAACGACCGTGGCCCGAGAGACCCCGAGGCGATTCTAAGCGGTCAAGCCATTTACGCTCAACAGTGTGTGTTCTGCCACGGCGCCGATGGCATGGCGATTGTTGCGGGTACCCCAGATCTTCGCCCTGCGAGCCAATTTGACTACGAAAAAACAGTGACCTTGGTGCATAACACCATGCCGGCGGA
>CAZING010000038.1:18428-20587 GCA_964540505.1 uncultured Cellvibrionaceae bacterium
TCTTCGAGTTCGGGCGTTATTATGCCGAGCAGTTCGTCCAGTAGCTCGTCATCGAGCTCGAGCAGTTCGTCTGCTTCATCATCGAGTTCTTCATCGAACTCAAGTTCGTCTTCTGCCAGCAGCTCTTCGAGCTCAAACAGTTCGAGTTCAAGCAGTAGTTCGTCTTCGAGCAGTAGCTCCAGCTCGAGTTCCAGCAGTAGCAGCTCGAGTTCCAGCTCGTCGTCATCGAGCAGCTCCTCGTCCAGCAGTAGCAGTTCGAGCTCTTCGGGGGGCAATGGCGGCAGTCCGGCCGACCCAGTGGCGATAGCCAGTGGTCAAACATTCTATGAAACGCCGGCACTCTTGTGTGCAGTTTGTCACGGTCCGAACGGCGAGAGCACTGCACCTCTGGGGAGTCCGATACCCCTCAATCCGGCCAACCGATTCACCTATTCCGAGCTGGTTACCATCATTAACGACACTATGCCTTCCGGTGCTCCTAACAACTGCGTTGGCACCTGTGCGGAAAATATCGCCCAGTATATGCTCGATGCCTTTTGGGACGACACTCTACCGGCGCGACCGCTCAGCACCGGCACTTCGGCCAACGTCACCGACTTGAGCGACAACGGCGGCGTTGAGACGGGCGTCGAGTCTTGGCTGCGCGTTGGCGAAAACGTGTCCTTGGCGCAATCAAATGCGCAGGCGCATGGGGGTTTGTACAGCTTGTTGGTGTTCGATCGCCAGAGCACGTTCGACGGCGCCGGCCAGCAAGTAACGGGCCTGGTTGCCGGTGAAACCTACAGGGTCGCGGTTTGGGTGCGCCTGAACGCAGGCGCCGATCGCGTCACTTTGCAAGTCAATGCCGCGACAGGGGCCGATTCGCAAGTGCTCGCCGAAGCGCTGGTCGACGATGCCGGTTGGCAGGAGTTGTCCGGCCTTTACCTGCACCCAGAAGACGCGGGCGAAAGCGCGATTGTCTATCTGGATGGTCCTGAAGCGGGTGTGATTTTCTACCTCGATAGCCTGAGCCTGGTGCCCGGTCGCTAAACCCGACCGAGCTCAGCCGCCAAAGCAGCCGCAAGGCTGCTTTTTTGTTGGGGCCGTGTTAACACTGAATGCGCCCGTGGCAGTTCAAAGCAAGCCGCTTCGCGTCTGTCGGGTTTGCGCGGTCGCCCCATACACGAATTTTAAGGAACCCTTATGCGCGTTCGCCAAGTGCCGCTGTCGGAAGGCGGTCTCGAAGTATCCGAATTTATCGCCGGCTTTTGGCGGCTGCAACACTGGCAGATGCGCCCAGCGCAATTGCAGGCGTACCTCGAGCAGTTGCTTGAGCTTGGCATCACCACTATGGACCACGCTCATGTCTACCGAAGCGAGCCATTGTTCGGCGAAGTTTTGAAGACGGCGCCCGGGCTTCGCGAACGGATGCAAATTGTTACCAAATGCGGCATTCGCGTGCCAGGGTTCGGCCCGCTCGGGGCAAAGAATACCGTGCACTACGACAGCAGCGCGCGGGCGATTGAGTGTTCGGTCGATCAATCATTGGCCGATTTGCAGATAGACACCATCGATTTGTTGTTGCTCCACCGGCCCGATTACCTGATGGATTGCCAAGAGGTTGCGCGGATGTTTGCGAAGCTTAAAAGCGCGGGCAAGGTTCGCCATTTTGGCGTTTCTAACTTCGGCGTGGCGCAGCTCGACGAGCTTCATCATTACTGGCCAGAGCTTGCCACCAACCAAGTGGAATTTTCCCCGTACAGTTGTGACTTGCTGGATCAGGGTGTGTTTAATCAGTGCGGCATTTTAGGCGTGCGCCCAATGCTTTGGTCCTGTTTGGCGGCGGGGCGATTGGTACAGCCGAACGATGCCAAAAGTGAGCGTATCTTTAAAGTTTTGCAGCAGGTTCGCGAAGCCACAGGCGCGCATTCAATTGAGGCCATTGTCTATGCATGGGTTAGACAGTTGGCCTGTGCACCTTTGCCGATACTGGGTACGCGAAGCATTGAACGAGTTAAGAGTGCGCTCGAGGCTGTTGACACAGTATTGGACCGAGAGCATTGGTACCAAATTTGGGAGGCGGCCAATGGCGCGCCCGTGCCTTAGTGGACGATGCCCGAATTTAGGTAACTAAGATGAAATAGCCCGCGCGTTCGGATCGCAATAAGAGGCCTGTTTCT
>CAZING010000039.1:0-1128 GCA_964540505.1 uncultured Cellvibrionaceae bacterium
TACTCGTACTCGGACACCCACGGTTATTTAAGGCTGCCGCACTCCTCGGACACCCACGGAATTCAACGCAACGCCAATATCTCTTGATTTTGACAAAGAACATCTGTATTTATATACAGCCATAGCTCGACAAGGAGGTGCCGGATGCCAAAGCCACGAAAACACCAAGTGTCCTTAGATGCCACGCCCTACTATCACTGCGTAAGTCGTTGTGTAAGAAGAGCGTTTTTGTGTGGTTTCGATAAACGAGAGAACAAATCGTTTGAACACAGGCGCGAATGGGTTACCGGTCGTATCCTCTTTCTCGCCGAGGTCTTTGGAATCGATGTTTGCGCTTATGCCGTGATGTCGAATCACTATCATGTCGTTCTGCATATAAATCAATCCAAAGCGCTCGCCTGGACCGACAGAGAGGTTTGTGAGCGGTGGCATAAACTGTTCAAGGGCACCCCTCTGACACAGAAATATGCAAACCGTGAACCTCTTTCAGAGTCGGAGATATTGGCGGTTGAGAGCCGATTGAATCTATGGCGCGCTCAACTCACGGATATCAGTTGGTTCATGAGGCTTATCAACGAACCCATAGCGCGGCGAGCAAATCAAGAAGACAACTGCACAGGTAAGTTCTGGGAGGCGAGGTTTAAATCTCAGGCGCTCTGTGACGAAAGCGCGCTGGCCGCGTGTTTGGTCTATGTGGATTTAAATCCGGTGCGAGCACGAACCGCCGACTCGCTGGAAGCGTCAGAACACACGTCAATCAAAGAGCGCGTAACCGCCGTCAAACAAGGTCTGGATCAACCGAAGACCTTGGCAAAACTTGCAGACAAATCTCGAGATAATTGTTCGCACAGCTTACCCTTCCACCTGGAAGATTATCTCGAACTTGTCGACTGGACAGGCCGAATTATCCGTGAAGGCAAAAAAGGTTCTATTCCGACAGACACGCCGCCAATTTTGGAACGCCTAGAGATTGAACCTAAATATTGGCTGATAATGACTCAGCATTTTGGCTCTCGGTTTGGTTGTCTAGTCGGCAGTGTGGAACAGCTAAAGCGCGCAGCCCGAAAACTTCGGTATTTACGGACTCCGGGGCTTGCAAGCTGTAGAGCGATATTCAATTAACCGTCT
>CAZING010000039.1:1228-15694 GCA_964540505.1 uncultured Cellvibrionaceae bacterium
CTTCATTGAGAAACCTTCGACCATGGCTTCAAAACAAGTCTGAACGTGGGCATGCGCGCGGATTGCGTGTGGCGTCTTGGTGGGGGCGCTGAATAATGATTATGGTCCGGTGGAAATTTGGCGTCAGGTCGACAGGCGCCGGTCGTTAAAAAGTTTCTACCGAATTGAATCCACTAACCTGCACCGACGAACACTCGATCAGGGCGATTTTTTGCTGGTGGTGTCTTCGAAGATGCGATCGAAGGAGACGTTGGGGTCTGACCAGTTGCCGTCGATGTTGTAGCGAACGCTCGACGCCCGGTTCATCTGCTTTTTAAACAGCTTACCCAACACATAGACGGTAATGGCCGTTGGGATACCGCCGGTGAGTGCGGCGGCGACGGTGAGGTTGCCGGCAAGTGGCAAGGTGGCTATAAGCTCTGCGTCCAGTCGTTCTTCTACTAAGTCGATATCACCCACAAACTGGAGGTTCGCCGAGGGTGTTTCCACTTGCAAAGGTTCGCGAATTTCCATTTCCCCTTGGGTAAACAGCAATTGACCTTGCATTTTTTCATAGGCCATGCCCTCTGGATTTAAGTCGGAGAAATCCAGGCGCAAGCGTCGGGCCAAGGTATCGAAGTTAAACAGTCCCATCAGTTTAACCAACGGGCCCTCTCCGGCTGTGACACCGCGGATAAATCGTCCTCGGGTGAACTCGAGGTCGACCTCTCCTGCCACTGTGGCCAGTGCGATCTGATCAGGCGGGCCGGGCCATTGCAAATCAAATGCAAGCTTGGCGGTGGTGCTTGTCATGACTTTTTGCCCCAGCAGTATTTCTGCGGCTTGGCCGATATCGGCGGCGGACAATTGTCCGCTAACATAGGTGGACGCCTCGCGTTTATCCGACAACCAGACCAACTGCGCACCCCGTCCGTAGGCGCCACCGAGCTGAGCACCGGCGAGCTCGCCGAACAGATCATAGGCTGTTACCCCGCCGCTGACCGGGCGGAGTTTAAACCGCCATCGACCGTAGTCGGTGCCCCCGAGTGCGAGTTGCGCAATGGTGACGTCCATCTCGGCGAGTCGCTCCGGCGGTACAAACCGCAGAACCCCCTTTTCGCCCTCCCCCGTTGTCGCACCGGAGCCAGCCGCAGACGGCGGGGACCCCGGAAAGCGGAGGTATTCGAGATCCACCGCCAATGGCGCGTCGCCTGGCAGAAACTGAATACCGCCTTTGACGTTGTCATTTTCCAAGTTCACCGACCATCGGTCGTTAGCCCCCTGAGCGTTGACTTTAACTTCGGACACGCGCGCAGGCCCCAACCATACACCGGCGAGGTTCAGGTCTACTTGGTAGCGGGTCTGGGCGCTTAAACCGTCTTCGGCTGGTGCGCCGGGCTTCGGGTTCGCCGCATCTTCGGCGGTACCTTCGCGAAGCTCACCCAGATATTGCCGGAGGTGGTCGAACCAGATAACCCCTTCCAGGTCGGGTAAAGACCCGGATACAAGAAACGCGTTTTTGGCAAACTCCGGCAAGGGTTCGTAAAAGCTCAAAGCCCCTCCCAACCAGTCGCCGTCGGCGGTTCGCCAGTGCAGCAGCGCCTGATCGGCGAATTGCACTTGATAGTCGCTGCGCGCGGGTTCGCTTGCGTCGGCGCGCATTTTCTCCAGCAAGAAGGTCATCGCCAACGGAGCCTCCGAGGCTTTCCCAAAAGGCTCGGGCAGGCGAATCGCCACGCCTTCCAAGGCGCTTTTTGCCTCCAGGCGCAATGCCGTTGCCCCCGAAAACGGTACCTGCAAGTTCACTTGAAAGTCCGACGCCCCTTCGAGCCAGGCAAGCTCTGGGCGCGGAATCTGTTGGCGAAGATCGCTCACAGACACCAGCGTGTTCATCGATAAATGCACAACACGACGATCGGCTTCGCCTAAGGTAGTGATCGAGGCGTCCACCGGCTCGCCCCAGATTTTTGCGGCGAGCTTGTCGGCGTGCAGGCCCGTTGTGTTCGAATACCGAAGCACGCCCCGGAGGTCTTTGAACAGAAGGTCGGGTTCCGACAAGCGCAGTTCATTATCTGTGAGCTCAACTAGCACTTTGTGGCCGATGTTATCGAGTCTTCGCAACGGTATGTCCAGCGCCAGCTGCGCTTGATAGTTACCCGCCATGCGCCAATCGCCCATTGCGCCTTGCAGTGGCGCGCCGGCCGGGCTTGCCAACAGTAACCGCAACAGCTTCGCGCTCTGGCCCTCGGCCTGAACTTGAACCTTCAGCTTGCGCCCGCCGTGCTCGCTTTGCATATGGACCTGCCCGCCCACAACCTTGTTGTCGAGCATGGTGCCCGCAAGATCCCACGCCCGAACCCGCTCATCGTCTAACCAAAGGTTGCCGCGGAGGTCGCTTACCCGAGGCCATTGCGGGTGGAATTTCAATTCGGCGTCCTTGACGCGCCCAAAAAGCTGGACCGCCCGGGATTGCTGGGAGTCGGGTAATAAAGTGCCGTGGTAAATAAACGCGAGATCCTCACCCCAGCCCGCTAATAGGGCGTCATTCAGCCACTGTCGCAGAGGTTCGGGCGCGATTCTGGGCACAAACAGGCGATGGTAGTCGATCGAGGCGGCTTCGACGCCCAACACCAGCGTCATTTCCGGCTCCAACCTCGCCTCTGAGGCAGTGGGCAAGCGAAGGTTTAGATGCCCCGAGGCTTTAAAATCCTCGGCTACCAGTTCGATCCGTCCGGATGAGACGCCCACCCATCGGCGGTCGGGGTAGAGCCGCCAGCGGAGGTCGCCATGGGCGGATTCAAAGCCAAACGACTCGTCGTAAACGGTCGGAAAGGCCATACTGAAACCCTGGTCGCTGGCCAAGCGCAGCCAACCGCCCAAAGCGTTGGCCTGAAGCCAGCCCCTCGCGCCGGTAATCGCTGGCGCCCCCTGCCAAGCGTTGACGGCGCCCCGCTCTAGGTGCGCGCGCAAATGGAAGTAACCTTGCGCTTTGTCGGTGAGGTTCAGCCGCATGTCCGTTAAGCCACCGGCCGGGGCAAGCTGGGTTAAGACATCCGCCAAACCCGGCGGCAGGGCTCGGCTCTGAAGCGCTGCCTGCGCCCAGGGCGCCAATTCAAGAGCAGGTAAATGGAGGCTGATCTCGCGCCCGCCACCGCCGCTAACGCTTACATCAAGCAAGGGGGTTTCGAGCGTCGGCCAGAGGGCTTGCCAGTTTCGAAGCGCAACCTGCCAGCCGGCGCCTTCCTGCCAAAACCCGCGAAACTGCCCCGAAACATTCTTGGGCCACTCTATGCTGTGGTCGGTGCCTGTCAACTCGGCAAGTCGACCCTGACCGAGAAAGTGCACCCCGGTTTTGGTTGTGCCGTTAAACCAGACAGACAACTGCACATCGCCGTCGCCGGGCAACCATCGTGTCGTCGCCACAGCCTCGGGCAAAAGCCCCGAGTTGACAAGATGCCTGCGCAGACGGGCCAAATCCAGCGCTTCGCTCTGCAAATGCCCTTTGGCAATAAAGGTCGCCTCATCGCGCGGGTCGCCATTGCCCTCCACCACCAGCGTAAAGGCCTTCTCGCCGGCGATCGCAAGCTCGGCAGCTAAGCGGTGAAACTGGTTGTCGTTTTCAAGCTGAATGCTCGGCGCGGCAATTTCTATGTCTGCGCCGTCACGCGGGCGCAGTCGCAACTGTGTGTCGATAAGCTCCAAGCGCCTACCGAAAACGAAAATATCCACTGGGTCGTCGATAATCGGAATATCGTCGTCGCGTGTGCCGGTGGTCGGCCCCGGCAAACCCTGTAGGTGCCACCGGCCCTGTTCATTCTGAACAAAAACGGCGCGCAAACCTTTAAAGCGCAGTTTGCGCAGACCGTCGCGCCAGTCCCCGAGGGTGGCAAGCAGGCTCCACTGCAACTCCACTTCATTGGCAGAGAAAATCTCGACGCCCTGATTGCGGACCTGCAAATTGGTGAGCATGATTTCCGGGGTCAAACCCTGCCAGGCTGCGGTTAGCTCGCTGAAGGTGACCTCCGCGCCCAGTTCATCCGAGATAAACTCTGCGATTGCACCTTGGTAGTCGTCAAGAATCGGAAAGGCCGCTCGACCAAGCTGCACCACAACCGCGACTGCGATGATCAAAGTCAGTAAGCTTGCCCAAAAAGATCGCAGCAGAAGGTGCACTTGGCTTTTAATTTTCTTATGCACGGCGGGAGATCTCCACCCGGCTCTGTTTACACCAAGATGATGTCGTATTGTTCTTGGTTGTAGAGGGTTTCCACTTGAAATTGAACGGTTCTGCCGATAAACGCTTCGAGGTCTGCGACATTGGCCGACTCTTCATCCAGTAAGCGGTCGATGACAACCTGCGAGGCGAGCACCATAAATGTGGAGGCGTCGTAGGTTCTGGCCTCGCGCAGGATCTCGCGAAATATTTCATAACATACCGTCTCGGCGGACTTCAACCGCCCGCGCCCCTTACACACCGGGCAAGGTTCGCACAGTGTTTGGCCGAGCGATTCTCGGGTGCGCTTGCGGGTCATCTCGACAAGCCCCAAAGCGGATACGCCATTGATTGTAGTCTTCGCGCGGTCTCTCTCCAGCGCTTTTTCGAAGGTGCGCAGTACCTGCCTTTGATGTTCGGGGTCGCGCATGTCGATAAAATCGATGATGATAATGCCCCCCAGATTGCGAAGGCGCAGTTGCCGTGCAATGGTGGTGGCGGCTTCCAAATTCGTTTTAAAAATCGTCTCTTCCAGATTGCGGTGCCCGACAAAACCACCGGTGTTGACGTCTATGGTGGACATGGCTTCGGTCTGCTCGATAATCAAATAACCGCCGGATTTCAGTATAACTTTGTTCTCGAGCGCTTTTTTAAGCTCCTCTTCCACTCCGTACATATCAAACAGCGGCCGCTCGCCCGGGTAGTGCTCTATTCTGCCGCCAATTTCCGGCGCGTAGTGTTTGGCGAAGCTCTCCATGCGCTGGAAGGACTCCCGCGAATCGATGCGGATTTTCTCTACCTGAGGGCGCATCAAATCGCGCACGGTGCGCATAAACAACGGCAAATCTTCATAGATCATCGCGGGCGCCTTGGCCTCTTTGATGGTGTCGGCGAGGTCGTGCCAGAGCTTGTAAACGAACGGGATATCGGCGCGCAAGTCCTCTTGCGTCACGCCTTCGGCAACGGTGCGGATGATAAAGCCGCCTTGGTACTGCTCGGCGTACTCGGCCGCCAAATTCGATACGGCTTGGCGCAAGCGCTCGCGCTCGGTTTCGTCCTCTATACGGTTAGAGATGCCTATGTGCTCGGTGTTGGGCATGTAAACCAGATAGCGGGCGGACACCGAAAGATGCGTGGTCAGCCGGGCGCCTTTCGAGCTGATCGGGTCTTTGGTGACCTGCACCAGAAGCGATTGCCCCTCATGGACCAGTTGGCGGATATCGCTCGGCTCGTTGCCGCGCTCCTCAATGCCGGTTTTGTACGGTGGGGCTATATCCGCTGCGTGAATAAACCCGGCTTTCTCGTGGCCTATATCGACAAACGCCGCCTGCATGCCAGGCAGCACGCGCGCCACCTTACCTTTATAAATATTGCCGACATTGCCCTTGCGCTGGACCCGTTCGATGTAGATCTCCTGAACCACGCCATTTTCGACCAGCGCGGCGCGAGTTTCGGTCGGCCCGACGTTGACTAAAATTTCGTCACTCATGCGGAATTGGAGTTCCAGATCGGGATATGGTGCCGCGCCAGCAGTTGCGCGGTTTCATAAAGCGGCAAGCCCACGACGTTGCTATAGCTGCCGTGGATGGCCTCAACGAACACCGCGCCAAAGCCCTGAATGGCATAGCCTCCGGCTTTATCCAACGGCTCTCCTGTTGCCCAATACTGGCGAAGCTCTTGGTCGGTCACAAGTCGAAAGCGGACTTCGGTTCTTACCACTTTGGCGTCGATTCCAGCAGAGCTGATCAACGCGACCGCAGTCAGCACCTCGTGAACCGAACCTGAGAGCAGCCGGAACATCTCTAAAAAGTGCTGCTCATCGGTCGGTTTCTCGAGCACACGGTCGGCGACCCGGACAATGGTATCGGCGCCCAACACCGGTCTTACCGCGCCTTCCGCACCGGCCATCGCCTTGGATTTGGCCAGCCGTAATACATAGTCCTCGGGGGTTTCCGCGGGCGCTCGCTGCTCGGGCACGTCCGCCTCAACCAGCTCAAACGCCACCCCCAATTGACGCAATAGCTCGCGGCGCCGAGGTGATTTGGATGTCAAACCCAACAGATTTTGCATAGCGAAGACTTACCCTTAGAGTTCAATAGTGGTTGGCGGCAACGCCAAACTTTCGCAAGGATAACACCAGCAGAGGCCAACAGATGGCGCTGGTGAGAACGGAGACGAACATTAGGTGGGCACTTGCGCTGTAGCCGCTGAAACTTGCCACCCAGTTGACAAATACATGGTGAATGCCAACAAATACGAAGACCCAGAAGGTTTGTTGAAATAACGCGTAAGTCCGCAAACGCCTGTAGGACTTCGAACAGACATAAGCCACGAATGCCAAGGCGAGCGCGTGCGCGCCCCACACACCGCCAATTACGACATCCTGCAGCAGACCAATCAGCCAGGCGCTGCCCACCCCAAGCGAATGGGGCCGATAAATCATCCAAGCAATCAACAACAAGACGACAAGGTCCGGCCGAAACCAAGACGCGGATTGGCTCATTGGGTAAACCGCCAACAACAGGGCTGCCAGCAAATACGCAGAAAATAGCGCGACGGCAAGCAGACGCCCGCTCATCAGGGATCCGGTGCGGTCATGGGGTGATCTCGGTCGAACACCAACAACATATGTCGGTTGCGGTTGAGTTCTGCCATAGGCTTGGCTATGACATCGGCAAACGGCTGGCCGGGATCGTAATTGACCGCCTCGACCACGGCCACCGGGTAGCCCGGTGGAAAACGCTGCCCAAGCCCCGAGGTCACCAACAGGTCGCCGGGCTGGATATCGGTGGTCGAAGAAATATGGCGCAGCTTCAATTCGTACAAGCTGCCCTGACCCTCGGCCACCAAGCGCACACCGTTGCGATTAATCTGCACCGGAAGCGCGTGACTTGGGTCGCTGATCAGCATCACCATGCTGGTGGTCTCGCCCAATTCCGTGACCTGACCGGCCAAACCCTGAGCATCGACCACCGGCTGCCCCAAATAGACACCGTCTTTACGACCGCGGTTAATCATCACTTTGTGGCGCACAGGGTCTGGGGAAACCCCAAGGATTTCGGCCACCAACACTCGGTTTTCCAGCGTGTCGGCGGAATTCAGTAATTGTCGCAACCGGGTGTTCTCCGCGACCAGTGACGCCATCTGCTGCAATTTTCGCTTGTGAATCAGAAGCTCGGTGCGCAAGGTTTCGTTTTGTTGCTCAAGCTCTGCTTTGGATACCATGCGGTCGGCGCTCCACTGCCCGAAGCGCCCGGGCAGGTCCGTCAACCAATAGACAGGAAAGGTGAAATCGCTGACCCGGTGTTTTACCGGGTCGAGCCAGGGCGTGAAGACAAACACCAGAGCCAAAACCAGCGCCAAGGTCCCGAGGACGCCAAGACGTGCACCGGGCGACGGGCCGTTGGTGAACATGGGCTTAATGACGCAAACCCTCGGTTAAGTTGCTCAATTATGCAGCGGCATGCTGCGGCTATCCATCATTTCTATTGCTTTGCCGCCGCCGCGTGCGACGCAGGTCAACGGGTCTTCCGCAACCACCACCGGCAGCCCGGTCTCTTCCATCAGCAGTCGGTCGAGATCGCGAAGCAAGGCGCCGCCTCCAGTCAAAACTATACCGCTTTCGGCGATATCCGAGGCGAGCTCGGGCGGCGACTGCTCGAGCACACTTTTTACGGTTTGGACGATGCCCGAGAGTGGCTCTTGCAGGGCTTCAAGCACTTCATCGCTGTTCAAGGTGAAGCTGCGCGGCACGCCTTCGGCGAGGTTGCGACCGCGCACGTCTATCTCGAGCACTTCGCTTCTTGCGTATGCGCAGCCAATTTCCTTTTTGATTCGCTCGGCCGTCGCGTCACCGATCACACTGCCATATTTGCGGCGCACATAGTTGACGATGGCCTCATCAAACCGGTCGCCACCGACGCGCACAGAGTCGGAAAGCACCACACCGTTGAGCGAGATAATGGCAATTTCAGTGGTACCGCCGCCTATGTCGACCACCATAGAACCGGTGGCCTCATCGACCCGAAGGCCAGCGCCGATTGCCGCGGCCATGGGCTCTTCGATCAAACGCACTTCCCGGGCGCCCGCGCCCATTGCCGACTCGCGAATCGCGCGTTTTTCGACTTCGGTGGACAAACAAGGCACGCACACCAACACCCTCGGACTTGGCAAAAACCAATTATTTTCGTGCACTTTGCGAATGAAGTGCTGCAGCATTTTTTCGGTAATTTGGAAGTCGGCGATAACGCCGTCTTTTAGGGGACGAATCGCAGTAATGTTACCGGGTGTTCGCCCGAGCATTCGTTTAGCGGCCATACCCACGGCTTCGACCGACTTTTGACCATTGTGGTTGCGAATGGCCACCACTGAGGGCTCGTTGAGCACGATCCCTCGGTCACGGACGTAGATCAATGTGTTGGCGGTGCCGAGGTCAATGGACAAATCGTTGGAAAATACTCCGCGAAGACGCTTGAACATAGTGCTGATTAAAACCTTATTTTATTCATAGGTTAAGGAAGGCCTCCAATTAGGTCTGTGTGCTTCGCCCAGGCGCTCCAATGAAACGCTGCCTTCAACATGAATACAGTGTCCTTCCGGCATCGCTTTTGCGCATTTGCCCGCAACCGTTCAAGGCCCGGTCGTCTCGCCGCCATCTGCGCTGACGCTTAACAAACAAAGCAAGTCGGCTGCTCGGATTTGCGGCCGCAATTGTGCGGCGACGTGCGAGCCGTCGGCTCAGGCATTGTGCTGCTCGACAACCACCTGTACGCCGTTAAAGCGCCGCCTTAATCCCGAGGCGCCCTGAAGATCAGAATGGCGAACGAGACATTTACAGAAATTCCCTAGAAGAGCGGAAAGGCAGGCGGAGTTCACGGGCTACAAAATTGGTCGCACTCTAACAATGCCTGGGGTTTAGAGCAAGGGAACCGGCGCATACTTGCCCGTCTTTTTAGTGCACAATCGAGGTGCTCGCTGCCTGCCTATTGATGGTATTCACCACTTGCTTCGCGGCGGCTTTAACAAAACCTCGAAACGCGCATAACAACGGCCAACGCCCGGCAGGCTTGAAATCCCCGAAACGCAATAAAATAATACCCCTAAAGCGCAGGCCCCTGCCGCGCAAATATGGTAAATTAGCGCGCCCTTTTGGCGGAACCTGACAACATTATAGATGCATTTTGCGGGAATTAACCGCGCATTGTAATTCACCTTAGAATCGGAGAACCCAGTGGACCCGAAAGCCATTGAAAAACTCGCGCATCTCGCGAAGCTTAACATCGCAGAGGACCAACTCGATGAGGTGGCGACCAGCATCACTAATCTGCTGGTGCTGGTCGACCAGCTGCAGGCGGCCGATACCGCCCAAGTGCTGCCGATGGCTAATCCGCTTGACGCCAGCCAGCGGCTGCGCGCCGATGAGGTGACCGAAGCTAACCTGCGAGACCCGTTTTTAAATCTCGCACCGGCGGCCGAAGACGGTTTGTACCTGGTCCCCAAAGTACTCGATTGATCGCCTTTTTACACCTTTATGCGCCCGCTCCCGGATTAGATAATGCCCATACATAACCTGACCATCGCGCAATTGATTTCGCAACTGCAGGCTCGAACCCTCTCAAGCGTCGAGCTGACCGAACACTACCTCGGGCGCATCGAACGCTTGGATAAACATTACAACAGCTTCATCACCGGTACGCCTGAGCTGGCGCTTGCGCAAGCGCGCGCCGCCGATGCGCTGCTCGACAAAGGCGGTGCCCACCCGCTTTGCGGCGTACCGCTCGCTCACAAAGACAATTTTTGCACCGAGGGCATTCGCACCAGCTGCGCCAGTAAAATGCTCGATAACTTTGTGCCGCCCTACAACGCCACAATCGTCGACAACTACTTGAAAGCGGGCATGGTCACCCTCGGAAAGCTCAATATGGACGAGTTCGCAATGGGCGGCTCGAACGAGACCAGCTATTACGGGCCGGTGAAAAACCCCTGGAACACGGCCTGCGTACCGGGCGGCTCCTCAGGTGGCTCCGCCGCCGCCGTGGCTGCACGCATCACGCCCGCAGCGACCGCCACCGACACCGGCGGCTCGATCCGACAGCCCGCCAGTCTGTGCGGCATCACCGGCATCAAACCCACCTACGGTCGCGTGTCGCGATGGGGAGTGGTGGCCTTTGCGTCCAGTCTCGACCAAGCGGGGCTACTGGCTCGCACCGCCGAAGACGCGGCGATTTTGCTCAACACCATGGTCAGTTACGACGCCAGGGATTCCACCTCGGTCGATGAACCTGCGGTCGACTACACCGCCTCGCTCGCCACCCCCTTAAAAGGCCTGAAGATAGGCGTGCCCGACGCGTACTTTGGCGAGGGTCTCGAGCCCGCCACCGCCTCAGCGGTGCACGCGGCGCTTGCGACCTTTGAAAGCCTGGGCGCGAGCCTTGTGTCCATCGAGCTGCCGCACAACGCTCTCGCCACTGCCGCTTACTACGTGATCGCGGCCGCAGAGTGCTCGGCCAACCTCAGCCGCTTTGATGGGGTTCGTTACGGCTACCGCTGCGAAAACCCCGAGAATCTTGAAGACCTCTACAAGCGCTCTCGAAGCGAAGGCTTTGGCGATGAGGTCAAGCGCCGGATTATGATCGGCTGCTTTGCGCTTTCGACCGGTTACTACGACGCCTACTATGCCAAAGCCCAAAAGGCGCGCCGCTTGATTCAACAAGACTTTGTCGAGGCGTTTAAATCGGTCGACCTGATCCTAGGCCCGACCTCGCCTTCGCCGGCGTTTGAGATAGGCACTAAATCGGCAGACCCGGTCGCTATGTACCTAGAAGACATCTACACCACACCCACTAACCTCGCAGGGCTGCCGGGTATGTCCATCCCTTGCGGCTTTTCAGAGGGCAAGCCGATTGGCCTGCAATTGACTGGCGGGTATTTTCGCGAAGCCTTGCTTCTCAACGCCGCACATCAGTTTCAACAAGCGACCTCGTTCCACCTACAGTCGCCACCCAATATTGAATACGAGTAAGCACTATGGAATGGGAAAACGTTATCGGCCTAGAAGTGCACGTGCAACTGGCCACCCAAACGAAGCTGTTCTCAGGCGCCAGCACCGCCTTCGGCGCGCCAGCCAATACCCAGGCTTGCGCGATTGATCTGGCCATGCCCGGAACCTTACCGGTGGTCAACTCCGAGGCTATCCGCATGGCGGCGATGCTGGCGCTGGCGGTGAACGCCAAGATCGGCCAGCGCTCGGTATTTGAACGCAAAAATTATTTTTACCCGGACCTGCCCAAAGGCTATCAGACCACCCAACTGGCCGAGCCGATTATTGGCGCGGGCCACCTGACACTACAGCTCGCCGACGGCGCCGTTAAAAAGGTGCGCATTCACCATGCGCATTTAGAGGAGGACGCGGGCAAGTCCCTACACGAAGACTTTCACGGGATGTCGGGCATCGACCTGAACCGCGCCGGCACCCCGTTGATCGAAGTGGTCACCGAGCCCGATATGCGCTCGAGCGAAGAGGCGGTCGCCTTCGCGAAAAAACTGCACAGCATCGTCACCGCGCTAGGCATCTGTGACGGGAACATGTCCCAGGGCTCGATGCGTTTTGATGTGAACATTTCGGTACGCCGGCTCGGGCAGGCGCAGCTTGGCACCCGCACCGAAACCAAAAACCTGAACTCGTTTAAGTTTATGGAAGAGGCGATTGAGCTTGAGGTCGAGCGGCAAATTGCCGTGCTTGAGCAAGGCGGGCACATCACCCAAGAAACGCGGCTCTATAACGGCGACACCAAGAAGGCGCGCGCCATGCGCACCAAAGAGGACAGCAACGACTACCGTTATTTCCCCTGCCCGGATTTGCTGCCGGTGCTGCTCGACGATGCCTATGTTAAGGGCATCGAAGCCGCTATGCCAGAACTGCCGGACGCCAAGTTCGAACGCTTTAGCACGAAGCTTGGCCTGAGCGACTACGATGCTCGCGCCTTGAGCTCAGACGCGGCAACCGCGCGCTACTTCGAAGCACTGAGCGACCATTGCCGGCAACCGAAACTTGCCGCGAACTGGGTTATGGGTGAGCTTGCCGCCGCGCTCGGTAAGCAAGAGCTCAACATTGAGCAGAGCCCGATTGCCCCGGCACAGCTCGCGGGGCTTATCACACGACTGGCCGACGGCACCATTTCGAGTAAAATGGCCAAGACCGTCTTCGAGGCCATGTGGACGGGCGAAGGCAGCGCCGACGACATCATCGAGGCCCGCGGCTTGAAACAGGTATCCGACTCCGGTGCATTGGCGCAAATCGTCGACGACATCATCGCCGCGAACGCGAAACAGGTCGAAAATTACCGCGGAGCACCTGCCGAGAAACGCCCGAAAATGCTCGGCTTTTTTGTCGGCCAGGCGATGAAGGCAACCCAGGGTCAGGCCAACCCTCAGGAGTTGAATAAAATACTTCTGGAAAAACTTGAAAGCCAAAAATAATTGGGGTCAGACGGAAATTTGTGCGGTTGCGAATTTCCCGCACACTTAAATCGAGATGTAAAACGATGAGCATTAAAAAAGACAAAGTCAAAGTACTGGGCGAGAACTTTGACGATGAGCGGATCAAGACTTTCTTAAACGTCTTACCCTACGGCGGCCTGAGCAAAGACTATGTGGCGCTCGAGAAAGCCTACCGCAGCATGATCCCCGAGAATTTCGCGACCTTCGTCCGCTTTTTTGTAGAAGCGGGGATGGACTTAAACACCACAAACGCTCAAGGTCGCACGTTTGCGGAAGAAATCGGCCGCCATAGGCACGCCGACGCCTATCTCGAAGCGCTTCGCGCCGCTGGGGCGCAATAGTCTCACGCGGCTCGGTTAGCCTAAGTGTCGCCTTTGGGCGCCGATGACCAAAGCGGCAAGCCGCCTGCGACCCCTCACTTCGGATAGCCGATTTTAGAGGCCTTCACCCAAAGTTGAACACCGAATGTTAAACACCAGAATGAACCACTTTTTCGCGGGCGCGGGTTATTTTTTTAAAGGCGTTCAGCTTCTGATGCGCCCGGAGCTGCGCAGGTACATTCTGGTGCCGCTTGCGATCAACTGCGTCATTTTTTTCAGCCTCACCTATTGGTTTATCGCCTATTTCGACAGCTTACTCCAGTGGCAGTGGAACCTGCCGGCTTGGCTTGAGTTTATTGAAAAAACGCTGAAGTTCCTGGCCTGGATCGTGTTGGGCATTATCCTGGTGATCACCTATGGCTATTTGTTCAATGTCATCACAAACATCATTGCCGCGCCGTTTTATGGCTTGCTGGCCCAACGGACCGAAGAGTTATTAACCGGCGTTAAACTGGCCGACGAGCCGCTCCTGCGCATGACCTTTCGCACCCTGTTTCGCGAACTGCAAAAGCTGGTTTACTTTATTGGCCGAGGCATTCTAGTGATGCTACTGATCGTCCTGCTTGGCACTTTGTTCATTCTCGGCGCCTTTGCACCAATAGTCGGCGGCCTTTGGAGCGCCTGGTCAATGTCGATTCAGTACGTCGACTACCCCGCCGACAACCACCAGACGCCCTTTCGACGCTTGCGTAAAAAATTGCGCAAGCAGGTCTACTCGAGCCTTGGCTTTGGCGCCTCCGTGATGGCGGCAAGCGTCGTGCCGGTCGTCAATATCATCGCGATGCCAGCAGCCGTCATAGGCGGCACCCTATTCTGGGTAAACGAATTGAAAGACAGCGAACAAACCACCCCCAAAGCGCTGAAGCGATCGAGCTAGGGTCGGCTCGGTTTCGCCTTGCGGTGATCTGACGTCACGTCTCTGTGGCGCTGCGCGCCTAAAATGCGGCTCCGGCGTTCTAACCGTGCCTGTCCTCGTAGCAGCGCTCTAATCATGCCTGTCCTAGTAGCAGTGTTCTAACTGTGCCTGTTCTAACTGTGCCTGTCCTAGTAGCTGTTCTCGCGGCATTTCCAGGCTGGTGCTAATCATGCCTGTCCTAGTAGCACCAGTGTTTTTAATCATACCTGTCCTAGTAGCAGTAGCAACGTTAATCACGCCTGACACAGGGGGGTAGCATGTCTGTCCTAGTAGCAGTAGTCCTAGTAGCAGTAGCAGCGACCAGTGTTTTTATCATGCCTGTCCTAGTAGCAGCTGCAGCGGTGCCTGTCCTCGTAGCAGCGCTCTAATCATGCCTGTCCTAGTAGCAGTAGCTGCGCTAATCATGCCTGTCCTAGTAGCGCTGCTAGTAGCTGCGCTAATCATGCCTGTCCTAGTAGCGCTGGTAGCAGCGCAGGAAT
>CAZING010000039.1:15794-20491 GCA_964540505.1 uncultured Cellvibrionaceae bacterium
CTAGTAGCTGCGCTAATCATGCCTGTCCTAGTAGCGCTGGTAGCAGCGCAGGAATCAATATCCAGCTCTTACTGCATCTGCAGGTTGGGGCGCGGGAAGGGGGCCGCCTCTTAGTGCGAGAGCGTGGGAACGAGAAAAAATCTGTCCTCGTCGCTGCGCTTGAAGGTTGGGTGATAGGAGCGAGAAACCGCGCGCTTGGCAGATTTGCCGCGCGGTTCTCGCTTTATGGCGGGTTTATTTGGTTAGGGTGACGGTGGCCGAGGCGCCGCTGCTTCTAGGCAGGCGATCGGGTTGATTGGGCTGGCCGCCGCCGACCCAGAATTGCTTTTGCCCAGGCGCCAGGCGTCTCTCACCTTGCTCGTCGACCGATGTCAGGCTCTGTTCGCCCAATGCAAAGGTCAGCGTTCGACTTTCGCCTTTTTTCAAATGCACGCGCTCGAAGCCGATTAATGACCGCAGCGGCGCGCCGGGCAGATCGTCATGGGTGAGGTATAGCTGCACCACTTCATCGCCATCTCTTTTACCGGTATTGGTCACAGTCACCTCGGCATTCAGCTCGCCTCGCCCGTCCCAGCTAGCCGGTGCCACTTTGAAGTCGCCGTACGCAAATTGCGTGTAAGACAGACCAAAGCCAAATGGATAAAGCGGTTCACCTTCGAAATAGCGGTAGGTTCGACCGGCCATGGAATAGTCACCGAAGGGCGGCAACTGCTCCACCGACTTGTAGAAGGTCACCGGCAACCGTCCCGCTGGACTGAAATCGCCCGCCAACAGGTTGGCGACCGCCTGACCGCCTTCACCGCCTGGGTACCAGGCTTGGATGACCGCCGCAGCATCGCGATCGATTTCGTTGACGGCAAGTGCGCTGCCGCTCATCAGTACGACCACTACAGGTGTTTTGGTCGCCACCAATTGTTTAAACAGTTCGCGCTGCACCGCAGGCAATTCGATATCGGTGCGGTCGCCCCAGACAAAGCCCGGCAATGGCACAGGCATCTCTTCGCCTTCCAACTGAGCGGTCAAGCCCGCAACAAAGATGGTCACATCGGCCGCTTTCGCCGCCGCCACCGCCGCGGCCATTCCAGGATTGCTCGGCAAGCTCCACACGAGCCGTTCAGTACCTTGCTCGCCGCGCTGGAACGCCTCTACTTTTATGCCGTAGGACTCGCCAGCGTTTAGGGTCACCGAGCCGCTAGCGATCACCGGCCGCCAATCGACGCCCCAGGCGTCGATCACCATTTCGCCGTCCACCCAAATCCGGTAGCCGCCGTTGGCCTCGTACCGAAAGGTGTAAGTACCGGTTTCGGGCGCTTTCAGAAACCCTGACCAGCGCACCGCACCGGTTCTGGCGTAGCCGCTCCAAGTCACGGTTGCGTTGGCTTGCGTGCGGGTCTCTGTAGGCTCGCCGGTAAAGGTGCTGTCGGCGAAATACTCGGCTTTAAGGCCCCGCTCGCGGCACTCGGCGTCGACGCACAACTGCGCGTCGGGCACGGGGCTTTGCACGGGGTCCAGCAAACCGGAGCCTCTCTCGTAGACGACCTTCGCCTTGGCGAAGCGTTTCTTGATGCCCTCGATTATCGTTACTGGCGCCGACGGTTCACCGTTATAGTTGCCCACCAGTACGTCGACACCCTCGGCATTGGGGCCGACCACCGCCAATTTGCGAACTTTCTTCGACAAAGGCAGTATCTCGTCTTCGTTTTTCAGCAGTACCAAAGATTCTTCGGCCATTTTCAGCGCGAGCGCGCGATGCGCGTCGGTATCGAAATCTTTCGCGGTGATATTGGGGAACACTTCGGTGCGGGGGTTGAACTGCCCGAGTTGCATGCGCGCGGTGAACAAGCGCACCAGTGATTCGTCCAATTGCGCCTCGCTCAGCAGCCCTTTGCGCACCGCGCTTTCGATATGGTCGGCTTCGTTGGCATCGCCACAGATCAGATCCATTCCCGAGGCAAAGGCCACCGCGACACCCTCTTCTGGGGTCTTTTTGTAGCCGTGGTGATCCTCGGTATAGATATCCAGCACCGCCCCGCAATCGGAGACCACATAACCGTCAAAGCCCCAGTCGTTGCGCAGCCGCTCGTTCATCAACGCGTGGCTGGCACAGGCGGGCACACCGTCAACGGCGTTATAGGCGCACATCACAGAGCCGGCACCGCCTTCGACGACAGTCGCCTGAAACGCGGGCAGATAGGTCTCTTCGAGATCTTTTGCGTTAGGGTGAATGTCGTCGCTGTGGCGTGTCGCTTCCGGGCCACTATGAACCGCGTAGTGTTTGGGCGTAGCCACTGTGCGCAAAAACGGCTCGCCCGGCCCTTGCAGGCCCTTGACAAAGGCCACGCCTAAGCGTGAGGTCAAATGGGGGTCTTCGCCGTAAGTCTCCTGACCCCGACCCCAGCGGGGATCTCTGAAAATGTTGACGTTGGGCGACCAAACCGTCAGCCCCCCAAACCAGTCCGAGCCACCGAAGCGGTGCTGGTTTTGCAGATGTTTGGCTCGAAATTCAACGCCGATCACATCGGCGACCTGGCGCATTAAGGGCTCGTCCCAGGTGGCAGCCATACCGATCGCTTGCGGGAATACCGTGGCTTCCCCGAGCGCCGCGACCCCGTGAAGACCTTCGTTCCACCAGTTGTACTCACGCACGCCCAACCTTGGGATGGCCGGTGCGTCGTTCACCAACTGGGGAATTTTTTCAGAAAGCGACATGCGTTCGACTAAATCTTTGGCGCGAACCTCGAAGCTGAGCTCGGTGTTTTTATAGTCGGGAAGTTTCGCAGGCTCCTCGGCTGCAACAAGAGGAGCCACTAGCGCGGCAAAGGCTATAAGTTGTGCTTGGCGCCACACCGTCTTAATGGACTTTGGGGTCAGAGGAAACAAGCGGGTAGGTTTCGCATTATTTTTGACCCGAAATTGGAGCGCACATGGAATAGGGTTCAATCTTGTCATTTATTGAAATCCGTCTGTGAGGGTTCTTGGTCCTGGATATCGATTTGTCATCGCCGGAGTGATCGGGTCGATGTTTTACTAGACGGGGTATCGCACGCCCGCCAGCAGTTGCGTGACATCCTGGCGGACTTATGCGAAAAATTCAACGAATTCGAAGATGACGGCGTCGGCGCAAACCGAAAGCGGGGAAGGTCAAGGCCAAAACGAGCGCGAGCATAGGATCCAACGCGCCTGCGCTTGTCGGGTTGCCAGCACCACCGCTTGATGACGCGCTCGAAGAGGACGAACTGCTGGAAGAGCTGGCGCTGCTGGACGAAGAGCTGGACGAGGAACTCGAGGAAGAACCGCTTGAAGTGCTCGATGAAGATGAACTGCTGGCCCTACGGACCAGAATACTGCTCAGGGTGCCGTTATCGACCAGCCCAGTCACTTGGATATCGAGCTTGCCATCGCTGACGCGGGTAGCAAACGGCCCTTTGTGCACCGCTGCATCGTGACCCGCCTCCTGGTACAGGTCAAGATTTTGGACGACGCGCTGCGCTTCCAGCTCGACATCAAAGGCGCGCGTACCCGGGTTGGTTTGGTACATTTCGACCATCCCCAGCACCACCGAGTAGCTGCCGTTGGCCACTGGAATTTGATAGCTATAGCTGCCGTAGCGCTCGGTTTGAAACACCGCACTCGCTTGGCTGTTGGCGATCGGGTCGGGGGTACTGTTGCGCATGCCGCCGCTGAAAAAATGATCCGGCTCGTACCAAATGCCGTCGTATTCTATAGAGTCGCCTTCGCCGCCAACGTTGATGGCGGCAATGACATCACCCGGGTTGCCTGGGTGCCAGCCTTCGCTGTCTGGGGTGACCATGCACATCTCACCACTCACCAACTCGCCAACGCCATCACCGTTGTCGTCATCAAGAATGCTGCAACAAACCGGCGCGCCGTTATCCGCCACACCGCAGCTCTCGGGCTCTGTGTTGGCGACCTCCAGCATTTTTGCGGCAAACCGGCGGCCTATCTCGCGATTGGACGCGCTGTCCATATGAAAGTCGTCTTTTCGGGTCAGCCCCGTAGCTGAAACGTAATGGCCGTTGTCAACCACGTTGGGTATTTCTCTGACGGCATCGTTCATCCCGCAACAGACCAACTCGGCGGCGATAAAAGGCGTGTCTTCGGCGGCAAGGCCGAGATCGGTGCGGATATCCGTGACCAACCGATTGACCAGCCCCGGCCACTGCGCCTTGTTACCCGTGTTGCTCTCACCTTGGTGAAAGATGATGCCTTTGATCACGCCGCGTTCTTGGGCCTTTTTGGCGAGATCCATTATCCAAAGGTAGCCGCCACTATTGCCATTGTTTGGCGCGCCGGCGACACCGCCAAAAGGCGGCGTGCAGGAATTGCGGGCGGCGCAATCTTTAAGAAAATACTCGATGGCGGCGCCGGGGTATGCCGCGCCCACCAGACCAATAGTCACCGGCCCGGCGGCAGCGTCCCCCATCCCTTTACCGAAATAGTCGCCCGGCCCCAACCCGTCGGTGCCGCCGGGGCACCAGATCAGAGGTGGCGTAGCCGGACGCCATTCGCCGTAAGGCACGCCTATCGCCGCGCAAGTAATGTCCTGCATGACCTCTACTTTTGGGTGCGCCATACGATCCTGCGCCTCGATTGTGCCGGCGCCGGCCATGTTCGATTGGCCAATCATCAAATAAATATGGAAGTTGGGGTCGGGCGCGGCGAAAACCGCGGAAACC
>CAZING010000040.1:0-20252 GCA_964540505.1 uncultured Cellvibrionaceae bacterium
CATCGGCTTTTGTACGGGGGTGGGCGGTTGCGTACGGTCGCTACAGGCGACTACTGCAAGCAAAATCGCTGCTGCGCCGAACCGCATTAGAAGTCGCTTCATTGCCGGGCCTCTCGGGTAAGATTTAAGCTTAGCCGCTTTTAGAGAGGTTCGGGCCGCGCAGCCTGGGTCGAATCAATGATTCACGGACAAAGACGGGGGCACGGGCGGGGAGTGGGCTTGAAGGGCCAATTTCTTGGCAATCGCGCGCTCAATGCCCGCGGCATCAAGGCCCGCGTGCGCCAGCTGTTCATCGCGTTTGGCGTGATCGATAAACCGATCCGGCAGCGCCAACTGCAAAAGCGGTTGAGCTATGCCCTGCGCTTGCAAAAACTCCGCGACGGCGCTTCCGGCGCCTCCGGCCAAACAACCCTCCTCGAGCGTGACCAGCAATTCACATTGGCCCGCGGCGGTCAGAACCAGCTCCTGATCAATGGGTTTTACCCAGCGCATATCGTAAAGGGCGTAGCCGTAACGCTGCGCCACCGTCAAGGCCTCGCCAAGCTGCGCGCCAAAATTGAGAATTGCGACGCGCGCACCGCGCTGAATGGTACGACCGCGCCCGAGCGCTGGCACCGGTGCGTTGAGGTCAATCGGCGTGCCGGGGCCGCAGCCGCGCGGGTAGCGAATGGCGGCGGGGCCTTGGTGAAAATACGCGCTGTTGAGCAGTTGGTAGCATTCGTTCTCGTCGCTCGGAGCGGCGATCACCAGATTCGGCACGCAGCGCCCGTACGCCAAATCGAATGCTCCGGAATGGGTAGGACCGTCTTCGCCCACAAGCCCGGCGCGATCAATCGCAAAGGTGACGTCGAGTTGCTGCAAGGCGACGTCGTGGATCAGCTGGTCATAGGCGCGCTGGAGAAACGTCGAATAAATGGCCACTACCGGCTTCATGCCTTGGCAGGCGAGCCCGGCGGCCATGGTGACCGCATGTTGCTCGGCAATGGCGACATCGTGAAAGCGCTCGGGATAGCGCTCGCGAAACGCCACCATGCCCGAGCCTTCGCACATGGCCGGGGTTATCCCGATCAGTTTGGGTTCTTTCTCGGCGGTGTTGCAAAGCCATTGTCCGAATACATCTTGGTATTTGATTTTATTGGACTTGGGTTTCTTTGCAATCGCGGTTTTGGGCTCGATTTTGGTCAGCGCATGGTAAGCCACCGGGTCTTTCTCGGCGGGCGCGTAGCCTTTGCCCTTTTGCGTGATTACGTGCAGCAGCTTGGGGCCTTTGATCGCGCTGAGCTTTTTTAAATCGTTCGTCAAGCGCGAGAGGTCGTGGCCGTCTATCGGGCCGACGTAGTAAAAACCCAGCTCCTCAAACAAGGTGCTGGGCGAAATCATGCCTTTCATGTGCTCTTCGGTTTTGCGCACGATGGTGCGCGCTTGCGGCATGTTTTCCAGTACTTTTTTACCGCCAGCGCGCAAGGCTGTATAAAAGCGACTTACCCAGATTTTCGAGAAATAGGTGGCCAAACCGCCGACATTAGGCGAAATGGACATATTGTTGTCATTGAGCACCACCAACAGGTCGGCCCCGGTATGGGCGGCGTGGTTCAGTGCTTCAAAGGCCATCCCCGCGGTCATCGCGCCATCGCCAATAATGGCCACCGTTCGTTGGTCGAGGCCCTGCGCCTGAGCCGCTAGCGCCATACCCAACGCAGCGCTGATGGACGTGCTCGAATGGCCGACGCCAAAGGTGTCGTAGGGGCTTTCATCGCGCTTGGGAAAGCCGGCCAGCCCGTGTTGTTGGCGAATGCCCACCATCTGCTCACGGCGCCCGGTTAGGATTTTATGAGGGTAGGTCTGGTGGCCCACATCCCAGACGAGCTTGTCCTCGGGGGTATTGAATACATAGTGCAACGCAATAGTCAGTTCCACCACGCCCAAGCCGGCGCCAAAATGCCCACCGGTGCGACCAACGGTATAGAGCAGGTACTCTCTAAGCTGCTCGGCGAGCGCTGGCAGTTGTTTCTCGCCCAATGCGCGCAGGTCGCTGCCGCCTTCGATCGAGTCGAGCAAAGGCGTTGCGGGGCGAGCTGTCGGAATCTGATGATGCATGTATAACCACAATTAAATTTGTGACAGCGCATTCTATTGCCGAAGTGCGGTCATTGAAAGTTTTATCGGGATCTTAGCAGGAAAGCGAGCCCGCGCCGGGTTGCGCTACAGGCGGCTTGGCGGGCACGCTGACCTTTTCGTTGGTGCTGAGATCCAGCAAAGTCAGGTGTCCGCCCCAGACACAGCCGGTGTCGAGAGCAATCGCGTGGTCGCAATAGGTGCGCCCGTCAAGGGCCGCCCAGTGACCGAACAGGAACCGTACACCGGCGTCTTTGTTTTTGCGGGGGTACAAAAACCAAGCCTGGGTCCCCGAGGGCGCGCTGGCCAAGCCGTCTTTGGCTTTTAGGTCAAGACGGCCGTTCGGGCGCAGAAACCGCATGCGCGTGAAATAATTGGTAATCACCCGCAACCGCTCGCCGCCTTGCAGGTCGTCGCGCCACCGGGCGGGCTCGTTGCCGTACATTTGTTTCAAAAACCTGGGATAAGCGTCGCTGCGCAGCGCTTCGTGGACTTCTTGGGCGCGCTCGGCGGCGCTTTCGGCCGACCAAATGTGCGGCACACCGGCATGGCTCATGACCCAGGCGCCGTCGCGGTGCATCAACGGTTGGTGGCGCAGCCAAGTGAGCAGCTGCTCGCGGTCCGAGGCCTTTAATATGGCCTCCAGTGTATCTTTTTTGCTCAGTTTCTTCGCGCCGACCGAAGCGGCAAGAAGATGAAGGTCGTGATTGCCGAGCACCACTCGAGCGGCGTCGCCCAAGCCGCGAATAAAGCGCAAAGTCTCGAGGCTTGCAGGGCCGCGGTTAACCAAGTCGCCCGCCACCCACAAATCGTCGCGCCCAGCGGTGAACCCCACTTTGGCCAATAGACGCTGGAGTGGCTCGAAGCAGCCTTGAATATCGCCCACCGCGTAGGTTGTCATGGTCAATGCAACCGCTGTGGCGTCACTAAGCCGAACACCGGTATCGCAGCGTCGTATTCCAGGGCGTTGCCTGGGGTGCGCATCTGGTAAGTCCCGGTCATGGTGCCGGTGTCGGTGGCCAGTACCACGCCGCTTGTGTAGGTGTAGCTGTCGCCAGGCGACAGTAGGGGTTGCTCACCGACCACGCCCAGACCTTTGACCTCTTGGACATCGTTGTTGGCATCGGTGATGATCCAGTGTCGGCTGATCAACTGCGCGGGAATATCCCCGCGATTGGTAAGTGTGATGGTGTAGGCAAACACGAAACGATTGTCGCGCGGCTGAGATTTCTCCGCTAAGAACCGAGTTTTGATGCCTATGTCGATTATTGGGGCTTCATCTGTGGCAAGGTCAGTCATTCGTACTCTTCAGCTCGCTGATGGCATTGGCTAGGTTAACAAAATCGGCAACGGATAGGGTCTCGGGGCGCGCATCCAGAGCAAAACCGAGCCCTTCAAGTTGCGCCGGCGCGACCAGCGGCTTAAGGCCGTTGCGTAAGGTTTTGCGCCGCGCCTGAAACACCGTTCGCACCAAAGTCTCGAGCAGCGCTTCATCGTTTGCCAACCACTTGGGGGACTTGTGCGGGGTCAGTCGCACTACCGCCGAATCCACTTTGGGCGCGGGCTGAAAGGCTCCAGGTGGTACGGTAAAAAGCGGCACAACCTGGCAGTGATATTGGCACATGATGCTGAGTCGGCCGTAGATTTTAGTGCCAGACGGCGCGCCCATGCGCTCGACCACCTCTTTCTGCAACATGAAATTCATGTCTTTGATCCGGTTTTTAAAGCCCAACAGATGAAAGATCAGCGGTGTGGAAATGTTGTAGGGCAGGTTGCCTATGACTCGAAGCGGCTCACCCTGCGCAATTTCGCTAAAATCGAAGGTCAGCGCGTCGGCCTGATGCACTCTAAAGCCTGGCCAATCGTTGAATTTGGTTTGCAAGATACGGGCGAGGTCGCGGTCGAGTTCAATGGCATCGAGCTCGGGGCAGCGTGCGAGCAATAACTCTGTGAGAGCACCAAGCCCCGGTCCTATTTCAACCACCCGGTCTTCGGGCTTAACCCCGAATGCTTGATCCATTCGTTGCAGAATGCCTTGGTCGATAAGAAAGTTCTGCCCGAATCGCTTACGTGCTTGATGGGAATATGGGTTCGTCATAACCGGTTTAAATTTCCAAAGGTGCGGGCAAGGCGGCCGCGCAGGCCGTTAGGCTCGGGCGTGCAACTTAAGCATGGCCACCGCGGTATCGACGGCGGTGGCGAAACTTCCGAGGTCGGCAACCCCTTTGCCCGCGAGATCGAGCGCCGTACCGTGGTCGACCGAGGTGCGAATAAAGGGCAGCCCCAAGGTGATGTTCACCGCGCGACCGAACCCTTTGTATTTCAATACCGGCAGGCCTTGATCGTGGTACATCGCGAGCACCGCATCGGCCGTGTCAAGATGTTTGGGGGTGAACAGAGTATCGGCCGGCAGCGGCCCTATAAGCTGCATACCTTCGCGTCGCAGCGCCTCGGTCACCGGAGTGATCACCTGTTGCTCCTCTTGCCCGAGGTGCCCGCCTTCCCCGGCGTGTGGGTTGAGCCCACAAATGAGTATACGCGGCTGCGCGATTGCGAATTTCTGTCGCAGGTCCTGTTCGAGAATGCGCAGGGTTTCGGTGAGTTCGTGATGGGTGATCGCGGCGCTGACATCTTTCAGCGGCAAATGAGTGGTGGCCAGCGCGACCCGAAGCCCGTCGGTGGCGAGCATCATCACCACCCGCGCAACCCCGGCGCGTTCGGCGAAAAATTCGGTATGACCCGAAAACGCGAAACCGGCGTCGTTGATGATGCCCTTATGCACCGGGCCGGTAATCAGCGCGTCGAAGGTGCCATCGAGACAACCGTCACTTGCTTGGGTGAGGGTGTCGAGCACATAGCGGGCGTTGGCGCTGTTGAGTTGACCGGGCTCGACGGGCGCAGCCAGAGGCACGCCGCACACACTGAGGCGCCCACGGCCGGCCTCGCGCGCTGGCGTGTCGGGCTGAAACGTTTCTATATCCAGCGGCAGCCCGAGTGCGCGAGCGGTGTCTTGTAACAGGGCTGCGTCGCAGATGGCCACCAAACTTAGCCCCTGCAGAGGTTGTTGCACGTACCGGACGATAAGCTCCGCGCCAATACCCGCTGGTTCACCTGGGGTCACGGCCAATTGCAACATCAGATTTTAATATCCACGAAGGCGTCGTCGCGAAGCTCTCGCAACCAGATTTGCAGTTCGTCTTCGAACCTGCGGTTGGTCAATACTCGGGCCGCCTTGTCGCGCAGAACCGCATCGGTAATGTCTTCGTCGCGGCGTTCCATGACCTCGAGGATGTGCCAGCCGAACTGGCTGCGAAACGGTTCGCTGATCTCGCCTTCCTCGGCGTTGCTCATGACTTCCTCGAACTCGGGTACAAACATTCCTGGACTGCTCCAACCGAGCTCGCCCCCAGAGAGCATACTGCCGATATCCTCGCTATGAGCTTTGGCGAGCTCTGCGAAATCCGCCCCGTCGAGCAGTTGTTGGCGTAAAGACTGCAATTTCGCTTGCGCCTCTTCATTCGACAGGATCGCTGAGGGCTTCAGCAGAATATGCCGCGCCCTGGTTTGCGTTTGAATTTGTTGGGCGCCGCCTCTTGTCTCATATACGGTCAACAGGTGGTAGCCGGCGCCGCTTCGAATCGGCTCGGATACCGAACCCACGGCCAAGTTGGGCACGACATCGGCGAATAGGCTGGGCAGTTCGCTGGTTTTGCGCCAACCGAGGTCGCCGCCTTCGAGCGCGGCAGGGCCATTGGACTCGGCGATAGCGACCTCGGCGAAACGGGCGCCGTTGCGTATGGTCGCGGCAAGCACCTCGGCTTTCTGGCGGGCCGTTTCAACGTCTTCCGCGGTAGGCGACTGCGGCAGGCCAATCAAAATGTGCCCGACATGGTATTCGCCACCCATCCAAAACCGGGCGTCGGCAGAGCTTAGAAAATTGTCGATTTCAAGCGGCGAAATTTGAATGCGCTGTTGAACTATGCCTTGCTGGATTTGTTGCAGCGCGATGTCTTTGCGCAGGTTTTCCTGAAACTGCGCCATGCTCAAACCTTCGAGCGCCAACTGTTCGGCGAACTGCTCCCGCGTCATGTTGTTATTGGCGATGATTTGGTTCAGGGTCTGGTTGACTTGGCCGTCGGACACCTCCAAGCCTACCCGTCGCGCCATTTGCAGTTGCAACCTTTCCGAAATCAGATGGTCGAGAACCTGCTGTTGCAGCACTTCCAGGTCGGGCAGCGCCAGGCTGTTGGTCTGCGCCCGCTCGGCCACCTGTTGCAGACGCTCGTCGAGCTCCGATCGCAGCACGACCTCGGTATCGACTACGGCGATTACCTTATCGAGGAATTGGACCTCCGCTAGAGCGGTCGCGCTGACTGACATACAAATCGCTAGAATGAACTGTCTCATTGGGCTCACTACTGTCTAATTTTATGGGTTTTGCTGTTTGCGGCCCTATGTGCATTCGGGCCTTGAGTGTCCACGGCATCGTTAATCCTGCAAGTGCGAAAACCCCGGAATGCTATCTGACAACAAACGCTTAATACTTTCTCCGGAGCTCGCCAGACCTTTAAGGTCTATTTCGAGAAACAGCGCTTCATCGTACAGTCGGCTTCTGTCGGTGACCAGCGCGGCAAGTTTACTGTCCAACCACCGCCTCGCCAACAGGCGCACCCTGTAACAGCAGTCGTCGTATTCAAAGCCGACAAAGGTGTCGAGGTCTTTATTTTCCTCTAGGTCATAGAACCACCGTGCGACCAGCTGCCACTGGTCGCCAATCGGCCAGACTATAGAGGTGTCGAGCTGATCCACCGGCAAAGTGGTATCGCTGACGGTATCCTCGCGCACGTATCGGTAGCCGATGTTGAACATCCGCTCGTTGGCGCCGCGGTATTCCACACCGTTGGTCGCGCGCATCATCAATTTGGTTTTCGGGTTGTAAAGAAAGTTGCTGTAGAGGCGCACGCTTTCGTTCAGAGTGGCCGAGACTTGTGCGGCGAGGTCGGACTCTGCCGGCTCCTCGGTGCTGTTGCCAAGCAGTGTCACCTGCCGGTCGTCGAAGTAGATAATTTGTCCGAAACTGACATCGAGTGCCATGGCGCTGTCGTGTGAGGCGATCAAGCGACTGGACAGGCTGAGGGTCAACTGGTTGGCGTCATCGAGCCTGTCGCCACCGGAAAACCTGCGGTCGCGAAACAGCTGATGGTAGCTAAACGTTAAAGGCGTTGTATCGAAATTCACGTGGTCTGGGGCGCCGCTGCCGGGTTCGAGCACGTTGTAGAGGTCGTTTTGGTTTCGGTAGTCTCGATATAAATAATAAATTCGAGGCTCGAGGGTTTGCAGGCCGCCGGCGCGCTCAAGGACCAAACCGGTGTCGAGGCTTGCGTAGGGCGTCAAATACGCGGGCTGGGTGTCGGCATCGGCGCGCAGCGCATCGCTTTGCAGGTTGTAAGCGAGCGCCTGGACGCCGATGTTCGGGTTAACAAAGCCAAAGCTCGCGCGTTTCTCCCAACTGAGCTGGTAATCCAAATTCAACCGGTCTCCGGCAATGAAATTGGGGTTCTCGTGCGTGAAGCGGACATATTCCTGATTTAGGCTCAGCTGGGCGCCTGCCACTGGGTATTTGCCCGTCGCGTTCAGACGCGGCACTTGCCGGTAGGTCTCGTCGACATCGGCAAGTAGGGTCTGATAGTCCTGCAGCCGGGCGCGCAGGTGCCAATTGGGTAAGCTGTAGCCGAACAGCGCCCCCTGACTTAAATAGGTATTGTTGGCGACCTCGAAGCTCGCAACCGCCAGATCGCGAAAGTAATCGATGTCGCTGGCGCGGGTATAGTTGATGTCACTGTACCAGTTGGTCGCGCCTCCGCCTTTGTGGTTAAAATCCAGCAGCCATCGGTCTTCGCCTTTGTACGGGCGAAGCAGTTGCTCGTCCAAGCCGCCGGCTATAGCGGCGTCAACATCGGGGTCGCCTCCGCCTTCGTCATCGGCCAGATACGCAAACGACAGCGCGTTTTCAGAGAAACGATTGAGCAGGCGATACTCGGCTTCCAGCATTGCGCCGTGGCCTGCGGCGTAGCGCGGTGCCAGGGTCGCGTCCATATTCGGGGCGATATTCCAATACCACGGTAGGGTCAGGTCGAGACCGCCTTCACTGGTGCCAATCGCGGGGACCAGCAGCCCCGATTGACGCTGTGAGCCGATCGGAAAGGTCAAATAAGGCGCGTAAAACACCGGCACACCGCCCATCTTAATCGCGACATTGCGACCGCTACCTTGGTTGGTGTTGGGGTTAATGGTGAGTTTGTCGCCCTGAATAACCCAAGATTCGCTGCCGGGCTCGCAACTGGTGACCATGCCATCGCGCAACACGACCAAACCGTCGGAGCGTTGCTCGATGCTGCCGGCGGCGCCGCGCAAGTGAGTCTCGTGTAAAACAAACTCACCGCCGGTGAACTCGGCATGATTGCTACCCAAATTCAACTCGGCTTTATCGCCTTGGACCCAGACGCCGGGCTGGCGGATTGCCACGTGCCCTTTTAGACTGGCGTCACCGCTCTGCTGGTCATAGAACATGGTTTCGGCGCGCAGTTTGCGCGCGCCTTGACGGATAATGACGTTATCTTCGAGAGAAATCTGACCATCGGCCATATTCGACTTGCCGGCCTCGACCAAAATTTCTGTCGTGGCGGGGTCGGTGGCGGGCTCGCCTGCGAGTGGGTCGACATAAAGACCTCTGCATGCGGGGCCGAGACTGGCCCTTTGGGCTTCGCTTAAGTCTCCGTAGGGCACCCAGTCGTAGAGGTGGGCCGTGTCTATGCGCGCATCCGGCGCTGCAAAACACTGACTCGCGCATTGCAAAAGACCCAGAAATAAAGCAATGCGCAAAATCATGAATACGGAGCGGTCTCTTTGATTAGTCGGGTTGAAAGTAGGCCGGTGCCTTCGACAGGGGCGATTGTAATCGCCTGATTGCGAGAATACTACGTTGAAACGGCGCAATATCGGCGCAATATCGGCGCGTAGGCCCATTCCGAGTGCGGAAAGTGCAGACGCTAAACTCCAGCAGACGCTAATATAGGTGGGGTCGATTGGCCTCTTGGCTCAAACCAAAACCCTCCTTCGCTATGGAAGTTTCGTAAATATGGACGAACCGATTAAAGCACTGCGCCGCTGGGTCGAACAGCAGTGGCCCGCATTAACTATAGGCGACGTTTCTGCAGCAACTGCCTGGAAGCTGGAAGACCAAGCCGCCCCCGACTGGCAACCGTTAGCGGGCGACGCAGGCGGGCGTCGGTATTTTCGTCTCGCCAGTGAACCGCCGCTTCTGGCGGTTTATGCGCCCGTGTTGACCGAAAAAAATGCGGAGTTTCTTAAAGTCGCTCGCATTTTGCAAACCGGTGGCGTGCGGGCGCCGGAGGTCGCCAGTTTCGACCTGGAGCAAGGCTTTTTCTTAATAGAGGACTTTGGCTCGAGCCTCTTCTTGGAAGCCGTCTCCTTGGGCAATGCCGATGCGCTTTATCGCACGGCTATATCGACACTTTTGGACATACAGCACTGCGCGGTCGATGCCTCGATTCTAGATATCTATGATCGCGCCAAACTGCGCGACGAGATGGCTCTGTTTCCCGAATGGTTTCTTCGCGGGCTGTTGCAAGTCGAGGCCTTAGCCGATGAAACCCTGGTGCTCGAACAAACCTTCGCGCTTTTGGAGGGAGCTGCGCTAGAGCAACCACAAGTGCTGGTCCATAGAGATTTTCACTCGCGAAATTTAGTGGTGCGCGGCGACGGCCCGCTTGGCGTCATAGACTTTCAGGACGCGGTGATCGGACCCATAACCTATGATCTGGTGTCCTTGTTGCGCGATTGTTATATCCAGTGGCCCGATGAAAAAGTGGCCGATTGGCTGGATTATTACCGACAGGAAGCCCAGCAGCGATTTCGGCCAGACGAAGCCTACGCAGAGCTCACCTCTGATACTTTCGATCGTTGGTTCGATTGGATGGGCCTGCAGCGCCACATTAAGGTATTGGGGGTGTTCGCACGTTTGTCGCTGCGCGACGGCAAACACGGCTATCTGGCAGATCTGCCTCTGGTGATGCATTACTGTATGTCGGTCGCGCGGCGCCACCCGCAACTGTCGGCGTTCAGTGAATGGTTCGAGACTCAGGTGTTGCCGCTTGCGAAGCTGCAAAGCTGGTGGCGGGAGTTCGAATCGTGAAAGCGATGATTTTCGCGGCGGGTGAAGGGCGCCGTATGCGGCCTTTAACGTTGTCCACGCCTAAGCCGTTGCTGCGCGTCAAAGGCAAACCGTTGATCGAATACCACCTCGAGGCTCTGCGGGCTTCGGGGTTTCGTGACCTTGTGATCAATGTCGCCTATCTCGGGGACCAAATCGTCGACTGGCTGAAGGACGGCCGACGTTTCGGTCTGAGCATTCAATATTCCCGCGAGCGCGAGCCGCTTGAGACGGGCGGCGGTATTCGCCAGGCCCTGCCTCTGCTGGGCGAGGACCCGTTTGTGTTGTTGAATGCCGATATCTGGTGCGACTACAAACTGGACAAACTGCGCAGCGCGAAGGTTGTCGAAGGCGGTGCGCACTTGGTGCTGGTGCCGCCGCCGGAGTATAAAAGCAGCGGTGATTTTAATCTCGAGCAGGGCCATATTAGCGCGTTTGGCCCGGATTGGACCTTCAGCGGCATCAGCCTTGTCCACCCCGACTTTATCCGCCTTTACCCTCGGGCGCGCAGCAAATTTCCATTGGTAGAGGTGTACCGTTGGGGTGTTGAGCGGGGGCTGTTGAGCGGCGAGATCCACCGCGGCAATTGGCTGGACGTCGGCACTCCCGAGCGCCTCGCCAAGCTAAACAGCTGACCATTTCGACTGAGCCTCGCGTTTGGACGCGCAAAGTACGAAGTTCCACAACACTAAGCCGCGAGCACGAGGGCTTTAGAGGCGATAAATCGCTTGCAATTTGGCCCGAGGCTCCCTAGAATTCGCCGCCCAAACGCCCCTCTAGTGGCTTACTAAGGGCATTTGCGAGCACCAAGAAACAAATGAAGTGGCATAGCGGCGGTCATCGACTTCGCGGCTTTGGTCACTGGCATTTGACCACAGCAACTCCTTGTCTCACCTGATCTGGGGAGGCTTAACCCGTAAGGAGCACTAAATGCGTCATTACGAAATTATATTTTTGGTTCATCCGGACCAATCCGAACAAGTGCCCGGCATGATCGAGCGTTATAACTCGACCGTTACCGGCAGCGGCGGTAGTGTCCATCGCCTGGAAGATTGGGGTCGCCGTCAATTGGCTTATTCCATCAACAAAATTCACAAAGCGCATTACGTTCTGATGAACATCGAATGCGATGAGGCGGCGCTGGAGGAGTTGACCACCACCTTCCGCTACAACGATGCCGTGTTGCGCAACCTCGTGGTTCGCATGGACGAGGCCGTCACCGAAGAGTCGCCTATCATGAAGGCGGAAAAAGAATCCCGTGAGCGTAAAGCCCGCGCGGAGCGTCGTCAGGAAGAAGCCACCGCTCGTAGCGTTGCCGCTGAAGAAGAGCAAGCCGAAGACGATTCCGAAGACGATGATCAGAGTAGTGAGGAGGAGTAACCATGGCTCGTTTTTTCCGTCGCCGCAAGTTTTGTAAGTTTACCGCCGAAGGCGTTAAAACTATCGATTATAAAGATCTGGAAACCCTGAAAGCCTACGTATCTGAAACCGGCAAAATTGTTCCGAGCCGGATTACAGGGACCAAGGCCAAATATCAGCGTCAACTGGCCAGCGCGATCAAAAGAGCGCGGTATGTTGCGTTGTTGCCATACACCGACGGTCACGAATAAGGGGGTTTACTATGGAAGTTATACTGCTTGAAAAAGTAGGCCGTCTCGGCACGGTTGGTGACAAGGTCAAGGTGCGCTCGGGTTTCGGTCGCAACTATTTGTTACCGCAAGGGAAAGCGATAGCCGCGACACCTGCGAACCTCGAAGAGTTCGAGAGCCGACGCGCCGAACTTGAAGCCGCCGCTGGCGACCGCAAAAAGCTGGCCGAAACCCGCGCCAGCAAACTGGCCGAGCTGATCGTAACCCTGACCGCTAATGCCGGCGACGAGGGTAAGCTTTTTGGCTCGATCGGCGCACGCGACATCGCTGAAGCGATCACCGCTGCCGGCGTCGAAGTGGCCAAGTCCGAAGTCAAGCTACCGGAAGGTACGCTTCGCGAGGTTGGCGAGTACGAGGTAGACGTGCAATTGCACGTGGATGTGCTGCAAACAGTCAAGGTTGTTGTCATCTCACAATAAAAGATACAGCTTTGCGGAAAACGTTAGAGTTAAAACCGCAGAAGACACTACAATAGGCGCGAGGATGAAAGTCCTCGCGCCTTTTTTACGCCCCAAACTCTCTAAGAACCGCAGCTCCATGAGTCAAAACGAACTTTACGACCCGCCTTATGAACCGCATGCGGCAAGCTACGACGACGCGCCGGATTTGCCGCACTCAATCGAGGCGGAGCAATCGGTGCTCGGTGGCCTGATGCTCGACGCAAGCCATTTCGAGGCCGTTGCCGAAGTCGTCTCGGCAGGCGACTTTTTCAAGTCCGGCCATCGCCAAGTGTTTACCGTGATGGAAGATCTGCTAGAGCAGGGGCAGCCCATTGACGTGGTCACAGTTTCACAATCGCTGAACCAGCGCGGCGAATTGTCGGCGATTGGGGGCTTGCCCTATCTCACGGAAATGGCGGGAAGCGTCGCCGGCAGCGCCAACCTGGCGGCTTACGCGCGCATCGTCCGCGAGCGCTCGACTTTGCGCCAGCTGATTGGCGCGGCAACGGAAATTGCCAAAGCCAGCTACAACCCGGGTATGTTGGGCGCCGATGAACTGCTTCAGCTTGCCGAAAAGAAAGTGCTCGAGATAGCCGAAGATCGGCCTAAAGAAGGCGGATTTGTCGACGTAAACCTGCTTCTGAAGGCCGCGGTTGAAAAAATCGACGAGCTCTTTCGAGCAGACAGCGACCTCACGGGCGTTTCCACTGGCCTGACCGAGCTCAATCAGAAGACGTCGGGTTGGCAGGCGGGCGAGTTGATCGTGCTCGCCGCTCGCCCGTCTATGGGCAAAACCGCGCTCGCGTTGAATTTTGTCGAGTCGGCGTTGCTCACCCAGGCCAAACCCGTATTGGTTTTCAGCCTCGAGATGCCGGCGGATTCCCTGGTTGTGCGGCTGCTGTCGTCCATTGGCAGAATAGACCAATCCAATATACGAACCGGAAAGCTCACCGAAGAGGACTGGCCCAAGCTGGAAGCCGCCGCGCGCAAGCTCAAGGATAAACCGTTATTTATTGATGATACCGCCGGTCTGACCCCGGCGGAGGTACGCGCAAGAATTCGCAAAATCACCCGCGAGCACGGCAACCCCGGTCTGATTATGATCGACTACTTGCAGTTGATGCATGTCGCGGGCAACTCCGATGGTCGAACGCAAGAGATTTCCGAAATTTCCCGCTCAATGAAGGCTCTGGCGAAAGAGTACAACTGCCCCGTAATTTGCCTCTCACAGTTGAATCGCGGGGTGGAGTCGCGCCCGAATAAGCGCCCTATGAACTCGGATTTGCGAGAATCGGGCGCTATCGAGCAAGACGCAGACGTGATTTTATTCATATACCGCGACGAGTATTACAACGAAGAGAGTCAAGATAAAGGCGTCGCCGAACTTATCATCGGCAAGCAGCGCAATGGCGAAATCGGCACCTGTCGGGCGGCCTTTGTCGGCAAGTACACTCGCTTTGAGAACCTGGCTGCGGAGTATTTTCAGCAGGCGGAGTAACCGACGCAAGCCGTTGTCGAATTTGGGCTTGCATCTCAATTGAGGCATTTGGGCTTTTCTGGTAATCTGGCTTCCCATCTCAATGGGCCGTTTTGCGCCTTCGCAGTGAATCTCCCCTCCGTTTATGGGGAACAAGTCAAGTTCTCAATATTTTAATAGGCTGTAAATGACTCGATTTATTTTCGTTACTGGCGGCGTGGTGTCGTCATTGGGGAAGGGTATTGCTGCTGCGTCTCTGGCCGCGGTGCTGGAAGCTCGCAAGTTGCGCGTCACAATTCTTAAGCTGGACCCCTATATCAACGTCGACCCGGGCACCATGAGCCCATTTCAGCATGGCGAAGTGTTTGTGACCGAAGACGGCGCCGAAACCGATCTGGATCTCGGCCATTACGAGCGCTTCCTGCGGACCAAAATGACCCGCAAAAACAACTTTACCGCCGGGCGCGTGTATGAAACTGTGCTGCGCAAAGAGCGCCGCGGCGACTATCTCGGCGGTACCGTCCAAGTGATTCCCCATATCACCGATGAAATCAAACGGCGTATTCTCGAGGGCGGCAAAGGCTACGATGTCGCCCTGGTTGAAATCGGCGGCACGGCAGGCGATATCGAGTCTCAACCCTTTCTTGAGGCGGTGCGGCAATTAAAAGTAGAGCTCGGTGCAGCCCGCTCGCTGCTGATCCACCTCACCTTGGTGCCCTATATCGCCACCGCTGGTGAAACCAAAACAAAACCGACCCAACATTCGGTTAAGGAATTGCGCTCCATCGGCCTGCAGCCCGATGTCTTGATATGTCGTTCCGATCGAATCATCGACGACGATTCCCGGCGCAAAATCGCGCTGTTTACCAACGTCGAGATGCGCGCCGTGGTGCCGCTGCCCGATGCCAACACCATTTATTCGATTCCGAGGTTGTTGCACGGTTACGAGCTGGATCAGATCGTCTGTGAAAGACTGAATATTGAAGCGCCGCCGGCCGATCTTAGCGAATGGGACGACGTCACCGACCGCAAGCTCAACCCAGACAATGAAGTCACCATCGCCATGGTGGGCAAATATATGGATTTGCTGGACGCGTACAAGTCGTTGAACGAAGCGCTCAGCCACGCCGGTATTCAAAACCGCACGCGGGTTAAAATTCGTTACATAAACGCGGAAGATATTGAAGAGCAAGGCCTGGGTCTGCTCGAGGGCGTCGACGGAATTTTGGTGCCTGGCGGTTTTGGCGAGCGTGGCCTCGAAGGTAAATTGTCGACCGTGCGCCACGCCCGAGAGAATCATATCCCCTATCTGGGTATCTGCCTTGGAATGCAATCGGTGATCATCGAGTTCGCTCGCAACGTGCTGAACCTCACCGATGCCAACAGCACCGAGTTCGACCGAAAAACCCCGCATCCGGTCATTGCCTTGATCAGCGAATGGACCAACGCCGAAGGCGAGACCGAAAAACGGGATGAGAACTCCGATCTTGGTGGAACCATGCGCCTTGGCGCCCAGGAGTGTCGTTTCGAGAAAGACACCAAGGCCCGTGAAATCTACGATGAAGACGTCATAGTCGAGCGCCACCGCCACCGCTATGAGGTCAACAACACCTACCTCGACCAGTTGCGTCAAGGCGGGTTGAAAATCGCCGGTTGGTCTGCTGAAGACACGCTCGTGGAGGTGGTAGAGTTGCCCGAGCACCCGTGGTTTATCGCCTGTCAATTTCACCCAGAGTTCACATCCACGCCAAGAGACGGCCACCCTTTATTTTCCAGTTACATTCAGGCCGCGTCGAAATACAAGGAGTCGCGAACGTGAGCCGCTCGGTAAAAATTGGCACTTTTAACGTCGCTAACGATAAACCGCTGACCTTGATCGGCGGTATGAACGTTTTGGAATCTCGAGATTTGGCGCTCACCGTCGCCGAAAAATTTTGTCGTGTCACCGAACAGCTCGGCATCCCCTATATATTTAAAGCGTCTTTCGACAAAGCCAATCGCTCCTCGATCCATTCTTTCCGTGGCCCTGGACTGGACGAGGGCTTGAAGATTCTCGAGGAAATCAAGCGCACCTTTGGTGTACCCTTATTGACCGACTTGCACGAACCTCATCAAGCCGAGCCCGTCGCGCAGGTCTGCGACATTATTCAGCTGCCCGCGTTTCTGGCCCGCCAAACCGACCTTGTCGTGGCTATGGCGAACACCAAAGCCGTGATCAATATCAAAAAGCCTCAGTTTCTGAGCCCGGGGCAAATGAAAAATATCGTCGATAAATTTCGAGAATGCGGCAAAGAAGATATTCTTCTTTGCGAACGCGGCACCTGTCATGGCTATGACAATCTGGTTGTGGATATGCTTGGGTTTCGCACCATGAAGGAAGTGAGCGGCCAGTTGCCGATTATTTTCGACGCCACCCACGCATTGCAAACAAGAGACGCCCTGGGTGCGGCCTCGGGCGGCCGCCGCCAGCAGGTCGCCGAACTCAGCCGCGCCGGAGTCGCCGTGGGTATTGCCGGTTTGTTTATCGAAGCGCACCCAAACCCCAGTCAAGCGCGTTGTGACGGGCCAAGCGCTTTGCCGCTTGAGCTGCTCGAGCCTTTCGCTCGACAAATGAAACACTTAGACGATTTGATCAAACAGTTACCGCCTCTCGATATTCGTTGAGTGTGCGGTCAACGCCATAGTCACCGGCGTGCGGTTGTGGTCGCTCGCCAAAAGTTTACAAATTCAAAATAATGGAGCACGCCAGGCATGAGTAAAATTGTTGATGTAATCGGATTTGAAGTAATGGACTCTCGCGGTAACCCGACCGTGATGGCCGAGGTAGTGTTGGATTCGGGTGCGGTCGGGGTGGCCTGCGCACCTTCTGGCGCCTCTACTGGGTCTCGCGAAGCGCTTGAGTTACGCGACGGCGATTCCTCGCGTTACCTCGGCAAAGGTGTGCTGAAAGCCGTGGCCAACATAAACGATACTATCAAACCACTGCTTGTCGGTCAGGATGCCACCGCGCAGCGCCAGCTGGATAAAATAATGATAGACGCCGACGGCACCGACAACAAAGCCAAGCTCGGCGCCAACGCAATACTCGCGGTTTCCTTGGCAGCAGCGAAAGCGGCTTCCGTGTATAAAAAAGTGCCGCTCTACGCCCACATCGCCGACATTAATGGTACCCCTGGACAATACTCGATGCCGGTGCCAATGATGAATATTCTAAATGGCGGCGAACACGCCGATAACAACGTGGATATCCAGGAGTTCATGATTCAGCCGGTTGCGGCACCGAGCTTTAGCGAAGCGCTACGGGTTGGCGCCGAGATCTTCCATTCGTTGAAAAAAGTCCTGTCGGGGCGCGGCTTGAATACGGCCGTCGGCGATGAAGGCGGCTTTGCACCGAATTTGCCGTCAAACGAAGCAGCGCTAGAGGTCATCGCCGAAGCGATCGCGAAGGCCGGTTACGAGCTCGGCAAAGACGTTACGCTCGCTCTCGACTGTGCAGCTTCCGAGTTTTTCAAAGACGGTGTTTACGATATGGCCGGTGAAGGCAAGAAGTTCAGCCCGACCGAATTTGCGGATTATCTGGCAGCGCTCGCTAACAAGTACCCGATTATCTCGATCGAAGACGGTATGGATGAGAGCGACTGGGATGGCTGGGCCGACCTGACCGAAAAAGTCGGCGATAAGCTGCAACTGGTCGGCGACGACTTGTTTGTGACCAATACCAAAATTTTAAAAGAAGGCATCGAAAAAGGCATCGCCAATTCGATTCTAATCAAGTTCAATCAAATTGGGTCGCTTTCTGAAACACTGGACGCCATTAAAATGGCGAAGGATGCGGGCTACACTGCGGTTATCTCACACCGTTCTGGCGAAACCGAAGATACCACCATTGCCGATCTTGCTGTGGCAACAGCAGCCGGACAAATTAAAACCGGCTCCTTGTCGCGCTCCGACCGGGTAGCGAAATACAACCGCCTTTTGCGTATCGAAGCCGAACTCGGTGCCAGCGTCGCCTACCGTGGCCGCTCGGAGTTCAAACAACAAAGCTGAGCCACCGCGACAAGGCAAACACACGCGCGGGCGTTTACTTGCTGTAAATGCACGTTTGGCGTGGGTTGTTAACGCCTTATCGCTGAGCGCAGCTGTTATGAAGCGGCTTCTTAAGCAGAACGCGCCAATTTTGTTATGCTGTTAAGGCCAGTGACGCTGGCCTTTTTTACACGGTCGAACCGCCGCTCGAGCGCGGGCTTACGAAACACCGGAGTGAAACAACACAATGAAATGGTGCGCATTGGCGATGGTGATCCTGCTGGGTTACCTGCAATACAGGCTTTGGTTTGCCGAGGGCGGTACCGCCGATCTCACGCAGCTCGAAGCGCAGATTGCCGACCAAAGAGCAGAAAACGCCAGACTTAGCGCACGCAATCGCCTGCTGGCCGCCCAGGTTCAAGCGTTAAAGGAAGAGGGCGGTGCCGTCGAAGAGCGAGCCCGCACGGACCTTGGCATGATCAAAAGCGGTGAAACCTTCATCATGGTCGTACCCGAGCAAAGTCATAATAAATAAATGAACACATCCTCTGACCTCTGGGCGGTGATACCCGCGGGCGGTATCGGGCAACGTTTTGGTGCCCGAGTACCCAAACAATACGTGAGTGTCGCCGGGCGCAGCGTTCTTCAGTGGACGGTGGATGCTTTATCTCGGGTCGATGAGATTACCACCATTGTGGTCGCGGTTGAAGACGAGCGGGCGTTTCGAAACGCCGTGCGCGACCAGGCAAATGTGATTCCCGTTGCCGGGGGCGCCTCGCGGGCCGAGAGCGTGCAGAATGCATTGCAATTTATCGCGGGGCGCGCGGACAACCCCTGGGTTTTGGTTCACGACGCCGCCAGACCTTGCGTCAAAGCCGACAACATCCGCCGCTTAATTGCGGCGGTTTTGGCGAGCGGACAAGGCGGTTTGCTGGCGGAGCCAGTGACGGACACAGTTAAAAAAGTGACGAATGCGCGCGCGACAGAGACACTTCCGCGCGAACAAATCTGGCTTGCGCACACCCCTCAGATGTTTCGTTGTCGAGACTTATACGACGCCCAGCGCCGCGCGCTGGCCGCCGGTATTGCGATTACCGATGAGGCTTCGGCCATGAGTTTTATTGGCGAGGCCCCATTGGTGGTGCGCGACACCCGAGATAACATCAAAATCACTCAGCCGGAAGACCTCGAGTTGGCGAGCTGGTATCTGCAGAAAGCCATGGAGCCCGCCGGTGAGCCCCGTCTATAACAGCATTAAATTTATAGGACTAAAACAATGAGAGTCGGGCACGGCGTCGATGTTCACGCTTTTGGATCGGGCGATAAAATCGTCATTGGCGGCGTGGTAATCCCGCACACCCGAGGGCTTGTCGCGCACTCCGATGGCGATGTATTGTTGCACGCGCTCAGTGACGCATTGCTTGGCGCTTGCGGCCTTGGCGATATCGGCCATCACTTTCCCGATAACGACCCGCAATATAAAAACGCCAACAGTCGATCGCTGTTGCGTTTGGTGGCCGCAAAAATGCGCCATTTGAATTGGCGTCTCGCCAACGCCGACATGACGATTGTTGCCCAAGAGCCGAAAATGGCGCCCCACATCCCTTTGATGAAAGAGCGAATCGCCGAAGATTTGGGTTGCGAACCGGGCGCTATCAATGTGAAAGCAACCACGACCGAGACGCTTGGCTTTAATGGCCGCAAAGAGGGCATCACCGCTTTGGCCACGGTTTTATTGGTAGCTGCGCATGACTGAGTCGAGCGAGGCCAACACACTGCATCTTGTATTTCCAAAAGCCTGGGGAGCCGCGCTTTCCGAGGCTCGCTTTCGAGTGACGCCCGAGGATTTCGTCGTAGACGAAGAGCTCGGTTTCGAGGCTTCCGGGGCCGGTGAGCATCACTTGGTGCATTTGCAAAAAATCGGCACCAACACCGAGTGGCTTGCCCGTAAAATTGCCGAATTCTGTCAGGTGAATCCGGTGGATGTCGGGTATTGCGGGTTAAAAGACCGGCACGCGGTGACCCGTCAGTGGTTCAGTGTCTACGCACCCAAAACCGAACGCTACGATTGGTCGAGTTTTGTTGCCGGCGTCGACGATGAGGTGACGCTGCTAGGCGCGACCAAGCACCATAAAAAGTTAAAAAGAGGCCAGCATCAGTTTAATCGCTTTCGCATAACCTTAAGAGACTTCCACGCCAGCGCGCCGGATGTCGCCGCCCGTATGAAACAGATCGCGCAGTTCGGTGTGCCCAATTACTTTGGCGAACAACGTTTCGGCAGCAATGGCAATAACCTGCACGCGGCCGAAGCT
>CAZING010000041.1:0-1723 GCA_964540505.1 uncultured Cellvibrionaceae bacterium
CGTTTGTCAGCGATGACAAATTGGTGATTCGCGCTACCGAACGCAGAAAGTTACCGGGGTTCAAAGGTTGGCATTTTATCAGCTCCGTTTATGTCATAGACATAAATACCGGCGTGCTAAAACCGCTGCTGCGTTTAGGCGATAACATTTATATTGGGCAAACGAATATCGGTTCGATAATCGGTCGCTCGGAAGATAAAAAGCATTTATTTATGCCCGCACTTGTTGCGCAGTACGATAGTCGCAGCTTTACCCAGTCCCAAGGTCCATCGGAAAAAGTGGGTTTTGCGGTGATGCGTGTTGATCTCGAGTCCCCACAACAGCCGGATAGAATCAGCGGTGATCACCAGGACGCTGTCGATTATTTTGTCGGACAAAATGACGAAGTGGTGGTCGAGGAGCGCTACCGCGAGCACAGCAACCGTCACGAAATCTTAGTGAAAAAAGGCAAAAAGTGGCACCACATATACGACGAAAAAGTGGCGATGAAGGCCATCGCGCCGGTGGGGATATCGTCGGATGGAAAATTTCTGGTGGTTCGTACCTATTCCGATAAAGACCGCAGCGTTCTTCTAAACATGTCATTAAAGGATGGCAAACTGACGGATTCGGGACTCAATAGTGAGAACCACGATGTGAGGCGGGTGATCCAGGACATCAACCGCATAGTCCACGGCGTCGAATACGCGGGCTTCACCCCCACTTATCGGTTTTACCATAAGCATCTCAACGAGCGCGTGGCACAGATGCTTGCACGGTTTCCCGGTAACACAGTAAAACTGATTTCCTGGAGCGATGATTGGAAGGATTTTTTGGTCTTTGTAGAGGGCTCCAATTATCCGGGCGAATACTACGCGTTTGATGAAAATTTAAAGGCGACTTTTCTTGGTGCATCGCGCCCTGAAATCTCCAACGAAGATGTCAATCCGATAGCCACGGTGAATGTTACGGCTGAAGACGGCACAATTATTCCAACCTTGCTGACCATCCCTCGAATGAAAATTGAAGAGATGAAAAATCTCCCCGCGGTGGTGATGCCGCATGGCGGCCCGCGCGCGAGCGATGCTATAGGCTTCGACTGGATCGCCCAAGCGCTCGCCAGCGAGGGCTATATGGTGATTCAGCCTCAGTTTCGTGGCTCTGATGGGTTTGGCTGGGCGCACATAGAGGCGGGGTACGGCGAATGGGGCGGCAAAATGCTCAGTGATATCGCCGCCGCGCTCGACTTCACCATCACTAAGGGTATGGTCGACAAAAATCGCGTATGCATTATTGGTGCGAGTTACGGAGGTTATGCCGCATTGGAGTCCGGTGCCACTCGCGCCGACAAATACCGTTGCGTTGCCTCGATCAACGGCATTGGCAATATGGTCGACTTGCTCAGCAAAGATCGTTCGAATTTCGGAAAATACCACTCCTGGGTTGAGCAGTTGAAATTGTACGTCGACCTTGAGCACGCCAGTCGAGATAAACTGAAAGCCATTTCACCTTACTACAAAGCCGAAAATTTTAAGGCGCCGGTGTTGCTGCTTCACGGTCGCAATGATGAAAGGGTTGAGTGGGCGCAGTCGAGTGACATGGCCGCCGCGTTAAAAAAAGCGGGCAAGAAGGTGACCTTGGTGAAACTCGACGATGAGAATCATTACCTCGAACGAAGCGAATCTCGATTGACGGTGCTGCGCGAATTGGTCGGTTTTATCAATAACAATATGCAATGAGTAAA
>CAZING010000041.1:1823-15151 GCA_964540505.1 uncultured Cellvibrionaceae bacterium
TGCGGGCCAGCGCCCGCTAGAGTCAAAAATACGCCTCCATACTCGGGCACGAGCAAATCAGATTGCGGTCGCCGTAGACGTTGTCTATGCGGTTTACGCTCGGCCAGACTTTGTGCAGTGTTAAATAAGGCAGCGGGCGTGCGGCTATGTCTCTGCTGTAGGGCTTGTCCCAGGAATCGCTCATGATGTCTTCTAGGGTATGAGGGGCATTGTGCAGCGGGTTGTTGTCTATTGGCCACTCGCCGGCTTCAACGGTTGCAATTTCCTTGCGGATTTGAATCATTGCGTCGCAAAAGCGGTCGAGTTCGGCTTTACTCTCACTTTCGGTCGGCTCGATCATCAGCGTGCCTGCGACCGGGAAAGACATGGTTGGGGCATGAAAGCCGTAGTCCATCAGTCGTTTGGCGATATCCTCTTCGGAGATCCCGCTCGAATCCTTTAATGGCCGAAGGTCCAAGAGGCATTCATGAGCGATAAAACCATTGCGACCTTTATAAAGAATTGGGTAGTGCTCCTGCAGACGATGCGCAACATAGTTGGCGTTTAGAATTGCGATTTCCGTCGCGCGTTTTACGCCTAGGTTACCCATCATGCGGATGTACATCCAGCTGATTGGCAAAATGCTTGCCGAGCCCCAAGGTGCTGCGGAAATAGTCCCGTTACTCGCCTCGGTGTGCGGTACCGGTTGCAGTGGGTGCCCCGGCAGAAAGGGCGCCAGATGGTCTTTTACCCCGATAGGCCCCATGCCCGGGCCGCCGCCGCCATGGGGGATGCAAAATGTTTTATGCAGGTTCAAGTGGGACACGTCGCCGCCGAAGGTGCCGGGGGCGGCGACCCCGACCAGAGCGTTCATGTTAGCGCCATCGATATACACCTGCGCGCCGACGCTGTGTGCGAGGTCGCAGATCTCACGGATGTTTTCTTCAAAGACTCCGTGAGTCGACGGGTAGGTAACCATCAGCGCTGCCACAGTGTCGCCGTACTGAGTGATTTTAACTTCTAGGTCTTCGGTATCGACGTTGCCTTCGGCGTCGCACTTTATCACCACTACGTCGAGGCCAACCATCTGTGCCGACGCGGGATTGGTGCCGTGGGCAGAGGCTGGAATGAGGCAGACGCGGCGATTAAAATCGTTCTTCGCCTCGAAATATTTTTTAATAACAATCAGCCCCGCGTATTCGCCCTGGCTGCCTGCGTTCGGTTGCAAACTTATTGCGTCGTAACCGGTGCAGGCAATTAACATGTTTTGCAGTTGCCGAAACAGTTCGCTGTAACCTTCTGCTTGTTCTATAGGGGCGAATGGGTGAAGCTTGGCAAACTCCGGCCAGGTGATGGGGATCATCTCGGCGGTTGCGTTTAGTTTCATGGTGCAGGAGCCGAGCGGAATCATCGCGTGGTTTAACGCAATGTCTTTAGATTCCAAGCGCTTTAAATACCGGAGCATTTCGGTTTCGGAGTGATAGAGCGAAAAAATTGGGTGCGTGAGATACGCGCTGGTGCGCGCAAGATCCGACGGAATCGCCAGGCGAGTGGCGGCCTTGCGTTCAAGTGCTGGGACGTCGACACCGCTGTCGCCGCCGCTGAATAAGCTCAATAACTGCAGCACGTCGTCGGCGGTTGTGGTCTCGTTTAAGCTTAAGCCAAGGGCGCTTTTGCCAAGCTTTCGAAGATTGATTTCCGCCGCCAACGCGCGGTCATACAACGCCTGTTGGTGGTCGCCGACATTGACCGTGACCGTATCGAAGAAATTCTCATGCAGCAGTTTGTAATTTTGCGTGACCAGGCCTTCGGCTAACATTCGGGTAAGCAGGTGCACCCTTGTGGCGATGCGCCGGATGCCTTCGGGGCCGTGGTACATCGCGTAAAACACGCTCATCACCGCCAGCAGCACTTGCGCGGTGCAAATGTTGGAGTTCGCCTTTTCGCGTCTGATGTGTTGCTCGCGGGTTTGCATGGCCATGCGCAGGGCCTGCTTGCCACGGTTGTCGATGGACACGCCTATGATGCGCCCGGGGGCCGCGCGCTTATAAGCTTCGCGGAACGCAAAAAAGCCCGCGTGCGGGCCGCCAAAACCCATAGGAATGCCAAAGCGCTGATTGGTGCCGACTGTGATATCCGCACCCATTTCGCCGGGCGATTTTAGCAGCGCGAGCGCAAGAAGGTCTGCCGCCACTGTCACCAGTGCATTTTGCTCGTGACATTGCGCCATTATGGGGCTGAGGTCTCTGACCTCGCCGGTGCTACCCGGGTATTGCAACAAAGCGCCGAATACGTCGTATTTTGCGCAGTTATCGACCGAGTCAATTATCAGGTTAAAACCGAAATGCTCCGCTCGCGTGCGTACCACCGCCAGCGTTTGAGGGTGCACATCGGCGGCAACGAAATAATCCAAAGAGCGGTTTTGCTTGGCCAAGCGTTTGCTCATGGCCATGGCCTCGGCTGCGGCGGTGGCTTCATCAAGCATGCTGGCGTTGGCCATCTCCATACCGGTCAAGTCCATTACCATTTGCTGAAAGTTCAGCAAACCTTCGAGACGACCCTGGGCTATCTCCGGCTGATAGGGCGTGTAGGCGGTGTACCAGCCTGGGTTTTCTAAAACGTTTCGCAAAATCACGTTGGGTGTCAGCGTGTCGTGATAGCCAAGCCCTATATAGGACTTAAAGGGGCGGTTGCGCTTGGCTAACTCCGACAGCTCTGCAAGCGCTTGATGCTCGGTGCAAGGCGCGGCGAGCGTATCGGTGGTCTCGTTGCGGATTGACGCGGGTACGGTTTTGTCGATCAATTCATCGAGGCTCGCTAATTTCAACTCCGCCAGCATCTGCGCTTGGTCCTGCGTGCCTGGGCCGATATGACGACGAAGGAATTCGGCGGGGTGGCACAGTTCATCCAGCGACGTTTGGGCGGAATGTTCGGTCGAAAACACAACGGACTCGGTCATTAAATTATGAAACCTGTATTGGCAAAAAATGGAAAGCTGCCGGCAAACCTGCTTGGCATCATTGGCTTTGGCATCAGAAAATCCGGGGTTTCGGCGCTGAAACGAGGTTCCTTAAAGCCACACCCAGAGAGTGGAGGGTCCGACGCGTGCCGGGGATGATAACAAATCCGCGCGCCGCCCTTTAAGCAATTTTCCTGGCGGGCTGTGGTATGGTTGGCGTTTGCTGACAAGGTGGGCGTATATGAGCGAAGAAGACATACTGGGGCCGGCCAAGCGCGCAGGCGGCTGGGTGCGATTGAGTAGTGAACAGGTGTACGAAAACCCCTGGGTCAGCATTCATCACCAAGCCGTCATTCAGCCCAACGGCGCCGAGGGCATATACGGCCTCGTGCATTTTAAAGGGCACGCCGTGGGTATGGTTGCAATCGACGATGAAGACAATACGTACTTGGTGCGACAAAGCCGTTATACCCTGAATCGATTTACCTGGGAGGTGCCAGCGGGTGGCGCTGCCAACGGCGAGGATACCCTCGATTGCGCGCGACGCGAATTACTGGAGGAGACAGGTCTTAATGCCGTGCGCTGGCGCGAACTGATGCGCCTGCACACTTCCAATTCGGTGACCGACGAACGGGTGGTCGTCTACGTTGCCGAAGGTCTCAGTGCGGGCGAGCAGAACTTGGATGCAACCGAGGATATTCAGGTGAAAAGACTGCCGTTGCGCGAAGCGGTTAACATGGTGATGAGCGGCGAGATTACCGATGCGATCAGCGTTGCCGCTTTGCTAAAAGTCTGGGCCCAGCGCACCTCATCGAACGGGCAAACCGACCAAGGCGGCTAAGCGGTAATGTTGATCACCGAAAGCTCCGTTAATGCACCGGTTCGCGGTATTGTGACCCCGGCCCGCGGCCGCGGGTTAATGACTTTGGCGTTGCTTGCGTTGTTAAGCGCCTGTACGGCTATGCCGTCTTCTCAAAACATGTCGTTTATCACTCGCGACGGCCACCGGCTGATGGCGGGCGAGCGCGAATTTCGTTTCGCCGGTATTCATGCGCCGGAGTTGCACCGCATTGAAAACGATTCGCTTGGGGTCTGCGCGGCGGACCCGCGAGGATGGGGCCAGTATTTCAAGTGGCCGAGCGCTGCCGAGCAGGAAAATTGGATTAAGGCCTTGACCCGCTCCGGTCACAAAGCCATGCGCGTGTATGTGCTCTCGGTGGCAACGCCTTGGGATGAAGCCTGCGGGCGCGAAACGCACATCTTACCGCCCGCAAAACCGGGCGGCCCGCCGCGGCTCAATGAGCCGGCCATGGTGGTGTACGACCGGATGATTGCGCTGGCGCACGAGCACAACTTGCGCTTAATCCTGCCGTTTATTGACCATTGGCAGTGGTGGGGCGGGCGGGGCGAACTGGCGGCCTTCTACGGTGAAACGGCCGACGACTTCTATCGCACAGACAGTCAAACTTACGCGGCTTATCTGGCCATAATCGAGCAAGTCATCACGCGAAAAAACAGCGTCACCGGGCGCCTGTACAAACACGAGCCAGCGATTATGGCTTGGGAAACCGGTAACGAGCTTCGCGACTCCACGCCCGAATTTGTGCGCACAACGGCCGCCCATATAAAGCGGTTGGACGATCGCCATTTGGTGATCGACGGCACTTATTTGAAAATCTTGCCGAGTTCTTTGCAGGATCCGAACATCGACATTATCTCAAACCACTTCTACACCACGAACCAAAACAACAATCCGGCGCAGATTCAACAAGACCTTCAAGCCATAGACGGTAAAAAAGTTTACCTGGTTGGCGAATTCGGACTGAAAGATGCAAGGGGTATGCGCGACATCATGCAAACCGCCGTGCATTACGATTACAACGGCGCCAGAACCGCAGGGGCGTTCGTATGGGGGTTTCGCGGCCGGAGAGAGGCCGGGGGCTTCTATTGGCACAAGGAATACACCGGGCACTACAGTTACCACCTTCCGGGCTTTGCGGAAAATGACGACAACGAAGAGCGCGAGGTGGTCGCTCTGGTACGCGAAGCGCAAGCGCAAATGGCGGGTTTCGATAAACCGCAGCCGCTGCCTGTGCCGGAGGCGCCGCTGTTGTATCCGATTGTCGATCCGCGCGTGAGTATTATGTGGTTCGGCTCGCCGCTCGGCGAGACCTATAGGATAGAGCGCGCCGCAAGTGAGCAGGGGCCTTGGCAGACCATTGCCGAGGGCGTCGGTGACGGCCGCAATGAATTCGACCCCTCGTCGGACACACTGTTTCGCGACCAGGGTGCCCGGCCTGGTCAGGCGTATTTTTACAGAGTTTACGCCGCAAATGAGAGCGGTGAGTCGCCCGCGTCCAACACGGTCGAAGGCTCGAGTACCAACCATTAAAGGAGTCGTTATGCCAGTGGTGCGAGTGGAAATGCTCGAAGGCCGGTCTACAGCGCAAAAGCGCGAATTGGTGGCAACGTTCAGTCGCGAGATGGCGCGTATCACCGGTTGCAGCATAAGCGCGGTTCACGTGGTGATAGACGAGGTGAAAAAAGACAATTGGGCGGTGGGCGGCGAGCTCTGCTGCGATAAAATCAAAGAATAGAAAAGCTATTGATTTAAAACACCTGATAGTAACTGGCTATCAGTGGCATTGCGGCAATCAACTGGCTTCGCGATGGCGGGTCGGTTAATCTGGTTGCATCGCGAAACAGTAGCAACGACACCAAAAGGGGCAGTTGGCGCTGCGTAAATTGCCGGGAACACCCATTTGAATGCAACTTAAATCTTAGGAGGACTTATGACCAGTATCGATATTGGCATTAATAAACAAGATCGCAAGGAGATTGCAGAAGGCTTAAAAAAGCTGTTGGCCGATTCCTACACACTGTATCTGCAAACCCATAACTTCCATTGGAACGTGACGGGTCCGTCGTTTCGGGATTTGCACTTGATGTTCGAGGAGCATTACCGAGAACTTGCGGGTGCGGTTGATGATATTGCGGAACGTATACGCACCCTAGACGTACCCGCGCCTGGCACCTATAAAGCCCTAGCCAAGCACGCGTCAATTGAGGAGGTCGAAGGCGTTCCCGAAGCAAACGAGATGGTGGATATTTTGCTGAAAAGCCACGAGCAAGTGGTGAAGACCTGTCGCGATGTATTAAAAGTAGCGCAGCAGGGCGACGACGAATCCACCGCGTCTTTGGTCTCAGACAGAATGCGGGTTCACGAAAAAACGGCTTGGATGCTGCGCGCCATGCTGAAATGACCAGCCAGAAATTGTGGTCAGATGAAAATTACGGAAGGTCGCGTAAATTTTTATCTGACCTCGCTTATTAGGTGTTGGCGTCGGTATACGACTGGCAATAACAGCAGGCAGAACAGCACCGTCGGGCGCGACCCAAACAGCATAAACGGTGTGCTGCCGCGCGCGGCGTGAACCTCGCCGGTCAACACTTCTCGGGTAAAGCGCCCGCCCTGCGCCAGGACATTGCCTTTTGGGTCAATAATGCCGCTGATGCCGTTGTTGGTAGAGCGAATCATGTAGCGGCCGGTTTCAAGCGCTCGCATTTGTGCCATTTGAAAGTGCTGAACCGGCCCAATGGAATGCCCGAACCAAGCGTCGTTGCTGATGGTTAACAGAAATTGAGCGGTTAAAGCGCGCTCGGCCACTAGGTCGGGGTACACCACCTCGTAACAAATCGAGGGTGCGATCTCGCCTTCGGGGGTTTGCAAGCCATTGGTATAAGCTGGCCCCGGGTGAATAATCGAGGTGGGCAAATTAAAGAATTCGATGGTGCCGCGCAAGTACTTCTCTAGTGGTACGTATTCGCCAAAGGGCACAAGGCGCATTTTGTAGGCGATACCGGCGCCTTGGCCCAGCGCGATGATCGAATTATAAAATTTATAATCATCGGGTTGATCATAAAGGATGCCCGTGATGAACACTGTATCCGTGGCGTTCGCCTGTGCCCCGAGCCTTTTTAGCGGCTCGAGCGCGTGGTGGTACAGCAGCGGTATCGCGGCTTCCGGCCAGATCACCCAATCGTATTGCCAGAGGGTTTCCGACAGGTCGCCGAAAATGCGGAAAGTCTCGTCAAGGTAGGCCGGGTCCCATTTTTTTTCCTGGGGAATATTGCCCTGCGCCATGCCGAGGCTTACGGGTTGCTCGTCGAGCGTTGTCCACTCGACGAAGCGCAAGCCCGCGCCCATCAACCAAACGGCGACACAGGCGAGCGCCGCCGCCTGTACAAGTTTCGAGCGCCAGTACGACCGGTAGGCCACTAAAGTGGCTAAGAAGGATGCCGTCAGGGCGACGCATAAACTGACACCAAAGACACCCAGCACCGGCGCGTAACCTGCCAGCGGTGTCTGCAGGTGCCCGTAACCAAGATAAAGCCAAGGAAAGCCGGTGAGAAACCAACTGCGCATCCACTCGCCAAGCACCCAGAAGGCGGGAAACGCTAACAGCATACCCGGCAGCGTGCGGCTGAACAGCCGCCCATAAAGATAAAAAGGCAGCGCGAACGCGACGGCCAAGCCCGAGACAAACGCCGTGGTCAATATTAATGACAAGAGCGTCGAGGTCGAGCCGAATTGGTGAATGCTGATATACACCCAACTCGCCCCTACGCCATAAAGGCCGAGACCGAACGCAAAGGCGACCAGTAGACATCGTCGACCGTCCGCGCGGTGCAAAGCCAAAGCCAGCAGCGCCGGGGCCAAAATCCCCGTGAGCCAGACATTGTAAGGTGCCAGCGACAGAGGCAGCAGAGCGCCGGCGCCGATTGCTAGAATCAGCGATGGCCATTTCGTTAAAGGGAGTTTCAGCTTCATTTAGGCTTCGGGTAGGGTCAGGCGTACCAAGTGGATCTGGCGGCTATCCGCATAGAGCACACGGAAGGAATAACCTTGAACGTTGATGACTTCGTTGCGCCCGGGCATATGACCGAATGAATGCATTAGAATTCCGCCAATGGTGTCGAACTCCTCGTCGCTGAAGGCCGCTTTGAAATAATCGTTGAACTCCTCGATGGGCGTCAAGGCCTTCAAGATAAATTCCCGTTCCGAGACCTGACGGATAAACTCGTCTTCGTCTTCGTCGGTTTCATCTTCAATATCACCGACAATTTCCTCGAGTATATCCTCGATGGTCACCAGCCCCGAAATGCCGCCGTACTCGTCGATCACCAGCGCCATGTGGTAACGCTTTTCTCGAAATTCTTTAAGCAGCACATTCAGCCGCTTGCTCTCGGGAATGATGTTCGCGGCCCGAAGTATGCCTTCTAGCGTGAAACTGCTGTCGCCTTCGAGGATCAGAGGTAGCAGGTCTTTGGCCAGCAGTATGCCTTTGATCTCGTCGATGGATTCGCCCATCACCGGAAACCGCGAATGGCCCGATTCGATCACTTTGGGTAGAAACTCCCGTGGGTGTTCATCGGCCTTGATCACCACCATTTGGCTGCGCGGTACCATAATCTCACGCACTTGCAAGTTGGCGACACTGAGTGCCCCTTCAAAAATTTCCACCGCCTCCTGACCGACCACTTTATTCAAGGCAGCCTCGCGGATTACCTGAAGAAGTTCATCGCGCGAACGCGGCTCAGAAGAGGAAAAACTTTGCAGCAAACGCTCGAGCCAAGAGCGATCGGAAATTTTTTGATTGTTGGAGTGACCGTTTGAAGAGTCGTCCGCCATGGTTCTAGCCCTTTAACTGTGTTCGGCGTGAGGTTCGTATGGACAATGGAAATTCAACCCGACCAAAATGCTTGTCTCAAGACTTTCCATGATTTCAGCTTCGGTGGGCTCAATATGGTCGTACCCAAGAAGGTGTAGCACACCGTGGACGATCATATGCGCCCAGTGGGCGTCTAGGTCTTTGTTCTGGTCAAAGGCTTCTTGCGCCACCACAGGCGCGCACACGACTAAATCCCCTAAAAATGCGATTTCGAGGGGCAAATCGGGGTCGGAAGGGAAAGATAAAACGTTTGTGGGTGCGTCTTTATGGCGGTATTGGGCGTTGAGCTGGCGGCTTTCCTCAAGCCCGACAATTCGAATCGTCAGTTCGCTTTGAATTTTATCGGGAGGAAGCGTCGCTGTAACCCATTGCCGGAATGAGGCCTCGGTGGGCAGTGAATCGTCGGAGATGGCGACCTGTAAGTCAATAACCGGGGGAGGCTCGGCGTTCATGGCAGGCGTCAATGACCGGGTTTGGGAGGTTCTGCCGCATCGTAGGCCTCCACTATGCGCTGCACCAATGGGTGTCTCACGACATCTTTCGCAGAAAAGTGGGTGAAGCTGATACCGGAGACGCCCGCTAGCACCGAGATCGCGTGGGCCAAGCCCGAGCCGTGACCCCGCGGAAGGTCGACCTGGGTCGGGTCGCCTGTGATCACCGCCGTGGACCCGAAGCCGATGCGGGTCAGAAACATTTTCATCTGCTCGCGGGTGGTGTTTTGGCTTTCATCGAGTATCACAAACGAGTTGTTCAGCGTGCGCCCGCGCATGTAGGCAAGCGGCGCCACCTCGATCACATGGCGCTCGATCAGGCGACCAACTGTCTCAAAGCCGAGCATTTCATAAAGCGCATCGTAAAGAGGCCGAAGGTAAGGGTCGACCTTCTGCGCGAGGTCGCCCGGCAAAAAGCCGAGCTTTTCGCCCGCTTCCACAGCCGGACGCACGAGCATTATCCGCTCCACTTCGTCTTTCAATAAGGATTCCACGGCGCAAGCGACCGCCAGAAAGGTTTTGCCTGTGCCAGCGGGGCCTACGCCGAAGTTGATGTCGTGCGTTCTGACCGCCTGAACGTACGCTTTTTGGTGGCGCCCTCGCGGTTTCACTGTGGCCTTTTTGGTGCGAATCAGCACCGCCCCGGACTCGCCACCGCCAGAGGTGTCTTGTTCGGACTCGAAGTCGGCGTCCGCGCCTGCTTCGCGCAGCGCCAAATGGACTTCATCGGGCGTGATCTCTTGCCCGTCCTCGGTGCTTCGATACAGCTGTCGGATTACCGCAGCGGCCAAAACGGCGCGATCCTGGTCGCCATGGATCGTGAATTGGTTACCGCGATTGTGAATCTCTATGGTGAGGTTCTTTTCAATCTGACGCAGATGGCTGCCAAGTTGACCGCACAAGTTGGCCAAGCGACGATTGTCGTTTGGCACAAGCTCGAGGTTGAATACGTTGTCGTGACTCGAAGACGGAGAGGGTTGGTTGTCCAAGTCGTGTTGTTTCCGCAGTTGTTTATCTGGCATCAGCGTACCGTAAAACGTCGGTGAGTAAAAACCCTAAATCGATGGGCAGGGCGAAATGACGCCCGACTGACCCTGACAGGGGCAGCACTAAGCTTCACGCACCAAGCGACCCCGTAGCGAGTTGGGCAGCGCCTGTTCAATGAGTACCTCGGCAAAGCTCCCGATCAAGCTCGGGTCGTCGCAGCGGAAATTCACCACACGATTGTTCTCGGTGCGCCCGCTCAGCTGGCCCGGGTCTTTCTTTGAGAAGCCCGAAACCAGGATCCGCTCGGTTCGCCCGACCATTTGCTCGCTGATCGCCATCGCTTGCTGCACTATGCGTTGCTGCAAGATCGCGAGGCGCTCCTTTTTTAGCGCCATGGGGGTGGTGTCGGGCAGGTCAGCCGCCGGAGTGCCGGGTCTTGGGCTGTAGATAAAGCTAAAAGAGGTGTCGAACCCGATATCTTTGATCAGCTTCATGGTGGCTTCAAAGTCTTTGTCGGTTTCACCGGGGAAGCCTACGATGAAATCGGAAGAAAAACTGATGTCGGGCCGCAATTGACGCAAGCGTCGGAGTTTGGACTTGTATTCCAATACCGTGTGACCGCGCTTCATGGCAGACAGAATCCGGTCCGAGCCGCTTTGCACCGGAAGGTGTATGTGGCTAACCAGCTCGGGAACTTCGGCGTAGACATCGATTAAACTGTCGGAAAACTCCACTGGATGTGACGTAGTAAAACGGATGCGGTCGATGCCGTCTACGGCCGCCGTCAGGGTGATCAACTCGGCCAAGTCCACCTGACCGTTGGGGCCTTCACCGCGGTAGGCGTTGACGTTTTGGCCCAGCAGGTTGACCTCGCGCACACCTTGGCCGGCCAGGTGCGTGATCTCGGCCAGCACGTCGAGCACCGGTCGCGAGACTTCCTCGCCCCGGGTGTAGGGCACCACACAGAAGGTGCAGTACTTCGAGCAGCCCTCCATGATCGACACAAAGGCACTGACGCCTTCGGCCTCCGGTTGCGGCAGGCGATCGAATTTTTCTATTTCAGGAAAGCTGATGTCGACGATCACCGCGCCCTTGCTTCGAGGCGCTTCGAGCATTTGCGGCAGGCGGTGCAAGGTTTGCGGGCCGAAGATCAGATCCACATAGGGCGCGCGCTTGGCGATCGCCTCGCCCTCTTGGCTGGCCACGCATCCGCCCACACCTATCAGCAAGCCCGGCTTCTTCTCTTTCAGGTTTCGCCACCGGCCCAACTGATGGAAGAGCTTTTCCTGGGCTTTTTCTCGGATCGAGCAGGTGTTCACCAGGAGTACATCGGCCTCTTCCGGGTTATCCGTCGGTTCCAAGTCGTGCGACTCGCCGAGTAAATCGCGCATTCTGGAGGAGTCGTACTCGTTCATCTGGCAGCCGTGGGTCTGGATAAAGAGCTTTTTCCTTGCTGCGATGATTGGAATTTGTTCTGACATTGCGTGGATGACCTGATAAAGCGGACGAATGAGTGTGGCCGAAGCACATTGTAACGGGTGCGCGCATTATACTGATGTGATCGAATTTTGCACACGGTTAGGGCAGGAATTCTTCCGCCGCATGGCGCTTGGAAAAACGCGTTCGCCCCCCATTAATGTGGGCACGGGTTCATTCTTAGGGTAAAGTGTCTGACTGCATTGAGGCTTGCCAGTAAAGTTATGTTTAAAGTCATTTTTTATAATCAGAATCAGGTTTTTGAAATCTACGCTCGCGCTATTTATCAAAGCGAGATGTACGGTTTCATCGAGGTGGAGGAGTTCGTTTTCGGTGAGCGAACGCAATTGTTGGTCGACCCAAGCGAAGAAAAGCTTAAAAACGAGTTCGCCAATGTTAAACGCTCTTATTTGCCCATGCATTCGATTATTCGCATAGATGAAACCGAAAAAGAGGGCACGGCAAAGGCAACGGAGATAAAAGGCAGCGACAAAGTAACCCCTTTCCCCGTCCCCGGGCCGTTTAATCGCCCAAAAGTTGATTGATGCTCTTTTACCGTAACAGTGGCGAGGGCGCCCCTCTGATTCTGCTGCACGGGCTGCTTGGGGCTTCGGAGAACCTCGGCGCTTTGGCACGCCTGCTTCAGCAAGACTTCAACGTTTTCAGCATCGACCTTCCCAATCACGGGCGCTCCGACCATGCCGAAGGTATGGACTTTCGCGCTATGGCCGAGGCTGTCGCCAAATGGATGGACGAACAAGGGCTTGCAAGCGCGCGGGTGGCGGGGCATTCCTTGGGCGGCAAAGTGGCGATGGAATTGGCGCTCGGTCAACCCGAAAAGGTCGAAAAACTGGCGGTGCTGGATATCGCGCCGGTCGCCTATGGGCCGCGCCACGAGCGCATCTTCGAAGGGCTGCGGGCCGTCGACCCCGCCACTGTCGATTCGCGCACGCAGGCGGATGAACGCATGAAGCCGTTCGTGAAAGATCCAGCGGTACGCGGCTTTCTGCTAACAAATCTCGTGAGGCTCGACGGAGCCTTTCGCTGGCGAATGAATCTGAGTGACCTGCAAAGCCAGTACTCTCGCCTGTTAGAGGCTAACCGCGAAGGGCATTACCACGGCGATACGCTGTTTCTTAAGGGTGGCAATTCGGACTACATCAGCGACACTTACAAAGAAGAGATTTTGCGGCGCTTCGGCCAGGCGCGTGTAGAGGTAGTAAGCGGCACCGGTCATTGGCTCCACGCGGAAAAACCTGAGCGGGTCGCCCGCTCGATAAAAAATTTTCTAACGCAGGACAATAGGGGGCAGAATGCCTAAGCAAGAATTAGAAAGTTTAATGACCGAGCTGCACGAATTGTTCGGCACCGGTGAGCCGAGCGACGAGCAGCAACAATTGCTGCAGGCACTTGAAGACCATATGCACACGGTCGGCAGCCAAGAGCCCGTCGACCCCCCGCCACTGGCGACGCTCGAATTACTTGTCGAGCAAATGGGCGACGAACACCCGAGAACCAAAGCGGTTTTAAACGAGCTGATGAACACCTTAAAAAATATTGGCATTTAGACCGACCGATAATGCTCGTAGCCCTGGCGAACGCCGGGTGTCTGGGTCGAGCGGGCACCACGAAACACCCAAAAAAGGCACACAAAAAGGCGCCGACGCTGCCTTTTTCGCGTGCCTTTTTCGCGTCGAAGATTCG
>CAZING010000041.1:15251-20159 GCA_964540505.1 uncultured Cellvibrionaceae bacterium
GCGCAAAAAGGGTTACGCAAATGCCTTTGTCATGTCGCAGCTTTAAAAAACCTACCGAACCAAACCGCCTTACACATAGTAAACACTGAACGCAAAAGCGCGACGCTTGCCACGCTTTACAGGTTAAAGGGTGCTCGGGTTCAGCGGGTTGATGATGCTTTGCTCGCGTGTACTTCGTATCGTCAGGCCAGCGAAGGCGCCGTCTTCAGCGGCGGCTTGCGAATAGGTTTTTAAGGTGGTGCGCAACTCACAACCGTCGAATTGGTCCGGGTTGTCAAGTTGGAAAAAGCTGGCAACATCGAAACTGTAAGGGCTTTCGATTGTTTTGACTGTGGAATTCGGAAGCCGCAAGTGCGAGCGATAGGTGATTTCTCCATTCATTTCGCAGGCCAGCAGAAATTTCAAGCGGTAAGTATTCCCTTCGACTTCGCTCCAATTGATTACTAAGGGCTCGGCGGGGTTGATTGTTTCGTCGCTTGGGGTGATGGTGAAATCCGACACCGGCGGCAGGCTGACCGAGGCGCTGTGTAAGGCAGCGTCACGATCCCGGTCCAGAACGACGTCAAAGGTGGTGTCGGCCGCAATAGCGTCGAAATCGTGGTAGTAATGTACCGACAGAGGTTCGTTGTCATCGGGGAAGTGTTGCGCACCAAGCTCTGTTAATACACCGTCAATGCCTGCGCTTATCTTGTCCTCCTCGGACAATGCGACCGAATAATAATAGCCGTCTTTATCGAACCCCGAAAACTCGGCGATAACCGTAGTGTGAGTGTCCTCGGGTGCGCCCTGTTCGTCATAGTGTGTGTGCACCGATGCTTCGAGATACACATAAAGCTTGTCGGTGGCCAACTCTTTGGAGGAGCGATAGAAATCTGGATCACGATTGTCGCAACCGGCCACGGCGATGGTAAGGATCGAAGCGCTTAACGCGCGAGTAACCTGTCTCATTTTGAGCACCCCTCTCAGATCGATTATGACATTGGCTTCGAGCAGCGGTCGGGCGCTGCCGGGTAGGTCGCATTGCGATAGCGCACTTTTGCGCCCCTCGATCCCGACGCACTTCGCGTGCCTGAATGAATAAAAGAGTACTCCAAAGAAATTCCTAGACAAAGTATCGAGCTGTAAAGAATTGTAATAAGTGGAGGCGGGGCGAGGTCAATAATTAAAAGGTACGAGACAAAAAATAAAGAGGGCCGTGTGCACCGGCCCTCACAAAAAACTATTTATTTAAGGCTTTGCGTACGGACGCCAGTTTCACGCAAATGACGAAAACTTTCATGGCTTCATCGACCTGTTCGACAGTCGGTACGGTCGGCGCTAGGCGAATGTTTCGATCCTCCGGGTCTTTGCCATAAGGAAATGTCGCCCCCGCGGGCGTTAACTTCACCCCGGCCTCGCCCGCGAGGCGCACCACTTCTTGAGCGCAGCCGGCTCGCGTATCAAAAGAAATAAAGTAACCGCCTTCGGGCGACTCCCAGTGGCCGAGGTCGTTATCGCCAAATGCTTGTTGCAGATGAGCGAGCACGGATTCGAACCGGGGTTTAATGATCGCGGCGTGCTTGGCCATATGAGCGGTCAGGCTGTCTTTCGCTTCAAAAAATTTTACATGGCGGAGTTGGTTTGTTTTATCGGGGCCAATGGTGGCAATGCCCAGCGATTTTTTAAAGCCGTCGAGGTTGGCTTTTGATGCGCCCAGAAAAGCGACGCCTGCACCCGCATGGGTGATTTTAGAAGTTGACGCGAATTGCAGAACGGAATCGCCCGTGCCGTATTTTTCGCAAGCGCTAAATATGCAAGAAAGCGCTGGCGCAGGCGCGACCAGATCATGAATCGCGTAGGCGTTGTCCCAGAATATCCGAAAATTAGCCCCTGCGATTTTCCCGAGTTGCGCTAAACGCTCGACGGTTTGGTCGCTGTACACGACGCCGGTCGGGTTGGAGTATTTCGGCACGCACCAGATACCTTTGATGCTGGCGTCGTTTTTGACCAGCGCCTCGACCCGGTCCATATCTGGGCCACCTTCGGTCATAGGCACGTTGACCATTTCTATACCCAGCTGTTCGCATAACGCGAAGTGCCGGTCGTAGCCGGGAACTGGGCAAAGGAACTTGATCTTGCCTTCTTTGGCCCAGGCCGATTCGGCGCCGCACAAACCAAAGAAGTACGCGAAGGACAAGGCTTGATGCATCAGCGTCAGGCTGCTGTTGCCGCCCGCTAATACATTGTCTGCAGGAATACCCAATATCTGTGCGCCGAGCGCGCGCGCCTCTGGTATGCCATCGAGGCCACCGTAGTTGCGGGTATCCACGCCAGATGCCGTGATGTATTGGCCATTCAGGTTGCCGTCTAGGTCATCGGCAAGGCTCAATTGCTCTGCGGATGGCTTGCCCCGGGTCAGGTCCAGGTTTAAGCCTTTGCTTTTGATCGTTTCGTATTCATTGGAAAGACTTTCGAACCATTGTTGTAGCGTGTCTGTTGAGGCGGTATCTAGCTGCAAAATCGTGCCCTCGGGGGTTATTGAAGTTGCGCGATTATATCAAATGAGCCTCGGATTTCCGACACGCAAGTCGGAACTCTCGGTGAGGCAAACCGATGCCGGCGTTTGAGTTCGGTTCCAGACGCAGTTAATTTTGGCGACTAAGGGCGAAGCGGGTATGATTCGCTGCGCCAATGTGGCGAGTGAGCTTGCGACCCTGCTTAGGAGGGTTGCCGGGGGCACGGGTATTAACGGCCAGGTTAAAGTTATAAAGAGGGGCCTATGAGTAGCGATCTGTTTGGTTCGACGAATTTTGCTGGGCGAACCGCCGCGGGTGAGCGAGACTTGCGCGGTTTACCGCCTTTTCTGCGGGTGTTGCTGACCACCGATGGCACCGTGACCAAATCGCTAGAGGCGTATTTCTGGGAGCCCGTCGAGGTGAAAGCCCTGCGACAAACATATGAGAGCGCGGCGAGCACGGCAGCGGAGTTCACCTTTGACCCAGATACCGCTGTGCTTGTGCGCCAGGTACAGTTGGTCGGAGTGCAATCGCACAGACTTTACGCCCGAGCCGACTCGGTCATTTTAACCGCAATGCTGCCGCCACCGATTCGCACGAGCCTAGAAGAGGGCGAAGTGGGTATTGGTGAGCTCTTGCGTGAGCGGGGGCTTGAAACCTACCGCAAGGTTCTTCAAATCGGCTTGGGAGACCTTGAGGGTGAACCCTGCGTTTGGCGGGTGTATCTGATCTACACTTTTGGTAAGCCGTTTATTCAGATCAAAGAATGGTTCTACTTGCGCCATTTCCAACCCTAGAGCGAGCTGGCGCCAAATGCCACAAATCTACGGGCCTCAAAGCGACACCGAAGGAAACCTTACCTATACTTAGGCAAGGCCGCCGACGTTCGGGGACCGGCAGAGATGACCCATTTTGTTTGATGCCTATGTACTAGCTTCGAGACTGCGATGATCTTTGATTTCGTTGAAAATAGCGCAGAGGCGGCCGGCATCGCACGAGAGGTGCTGGTCCTTGCTGACCGCTACCACATCGCGGTGAACCCGATCCACTACGCTGTACTTTATGTGTATATCTCAGGCGGTAGCCCCGAGTTAAACAGCGCGCTCGACCAAGCCTTTCGCGATGACAGCGCGCTCGCCCCCGAACTGCTGCGCAAGCTCTACAACACGTACCTAATCGACGCCGACACTCAGGCGGTCGAGCTGTTGCGCTCGGCATTGGTTCAGGTCATGGACTCGACCGGTGAGGCTTTGCAACAAATTGATGGCGATTCCAAAACGTTTGATGCGCAATTGGGCGAATGTGTTCAGCGCCTAAATAGCGTCGACACCGAGGGACAACTCAACGAGCTGGTCAGCAGTTTGCGCGAACAGACCCGAATGATGCAGCAGTCGGGCAGTGTCCTTCGCAGTGAGTTGGACGAGGCCCATCGCGAACTTGCGAACCTGCGCGATGAGTTCACGCGGGTGCGCCAGGAATCTTTGCTGGATCCGCTAACCGGTATCAGTAATCGCCGGGCTTTTGATCAGGCGCTTGACGCGGCAGTCAAAACGCATGCACGAGAGAGCCAGCCAATGTGCCTGTTACTGTTGGACTTGGACCACTTTAAACGGATAAACGACCTGCATGGGCATATCATTGGCGATGCCGTGCTCAAATGGTTTGCCAAGATCTTAAAAGAGACGGTGCGCGGTAACGATCAGGTGGCCCGCTACGGCGGAGAAGAGTTTGCGGTGTTGCTGCCCGATACCAGTCTATCGGGCGCGCGCATCGTTGCCGAAAATATTCGAAGGCGCGCTGCGGGGCAGAACCTGCGGGTCGGTCGGTGTGTGATAGGAAAAGTGACGTGTTCGATTGGCGTTGCCGCCCTGGCGGGCGAATGGGATGTCCGTCTATGGGTCGCTAAGGCCGACGGCGCCATGTATAAAGCCAAAGACGCAGGTCGCGATAAAGTCTTGGTACACGGTTTGTGAAAGCCGCAACTGTGGGGCTACACGGGTGCGCCGACAATCCAAATACGCCTTGACATTTGCCGCACTCGTGGTGAAAATGCACGCCCTTTGCAGGGTCCACCTGCAATCCCCCATGGCTAGGTAGCTCAGCTGGTTAGAGCACAGCACTCATAATGCTGGGGTCGAGAGTTCAAGTCTCTCTCTAGCCACCATTTTCAGAAGCCTTTGAGGCAAGCCGTTGCTAACATCGATTCGCGGTTAAGCGGCGGCTCTCGGCTCTACCCCATTAACGGGGGGCGGGCATTCGTCTGACTCGATTGATATTACCATCCCACCCGCAGTGCGCCGGCACTCTCAGTCGATAGTTTTCAAAGTTTCTAAAGCCGTACGCTCTCCTCGACATCATTTCCATTTTGTTGTGAAACCCTTCGGTTATTCCATTACTTTTGCTGAATCGCCAC
>CAZING010000042.1:0-9636 GCA_964540505.1 uncultured Cellvibrionaceae bacterium
AATCATCAAATAAATATGGAAGTTGGGGTCGGGCGCGGCGAAAACCGCGGAAACCGAGAGGGCGGCTGCTAGCACCGACTTGGCAAGCAAAGACAAAGTCACTCGAACAAGACGCATAAGGTACCTGCTAGGACCAATATTTATTTGATACGCGCGGGCGTTGCAACGCGAACCCAGTGCTGCCGCACCTAGGGTTCGCCCGTCGCGCCCACGCTGCGCCTTAAAATCCGATATTTTTTAAGGCTTTAGGTCAGATTGTTGATGGCACCAGAGGTGTATCGGGTATCGCCGAAAGCGTTTACGTTCTTGCCAAACAAGTTGAGGATACCGCTCAGCAAATCGTTGTGGCTGCGCCCGTTGAAGTTCAACATACGCCCGGTGCGCATGCCGCCACCATTGCCCGCCAAAAGGAACGGCATGTTCTTTTTATCGTGCGTTGGCGGGTCGGACAGCTCGGAGCCAATAAGCACCACGCTTTCGTCAAGCAAGCTGGCCCCACCCATGTCTGTGTCGGCCATTTTCTGCAATAGATAGGCGTGTTGTTCCGCGTACCAAGTGTAGATCTTTTGACACTCGTTGGGCCTGAAACCGCCGTCGTGCTGGTAGTAATGGTGGTGGTCGGACAACCCAAGCCAAGGGAAGGTGTGCTTGGCTTCTGTGTCGGTCCACTGCAACGTGGCAACGCGGGTGATATCGCAGGTCATGGCCATGACGATCATATCCATCATCAAGGTACCCACCTTCGGAATCGCCCGGTCGGTGGAGTTATCTTTAAGCGCGCCGTCGTCCGCCGAGTTAAGGCCTGAGGTCGGGTTATAGTCCGACGTATTCACCCGCTCGGGCTTCTGGCACGCACCGCCGGCGACAACTTCACTCTCTAGGGCGTTTTCAATTTCGCGAATTTTTGTAAGGTGCTGATCCAACCGCTCGCGGTCATTTGCACCGAGTTGTTGCGTCAACGTCTGATAACGCTTGCCGACAAAATCGAGCACAGATTTGCGTCGATTCAGCAGTGCTAACGCTGCTGGGTCTGTGTTGTCGAGCGTGCCGAAGAGGTCGTTCCATGTCGCCTGCGGGTCGAGGCGCGGCGGAATCGGGTTGTAGCGGCCGTTATCTTCGAAGTTCAACGCGTTGATCGGGTGCAACAAACCGTGAGACTTACCGGTCGCCCAACGGATCGCGATCTGCAGACTTTTCATCGGCGTGTCGTTGCCGATCATGTTTGCGATCACCTGGTCGACCGAAGGCCCCCCCGAGTAGCCATTGCGGCCGTAGTTCTGGTTGGTGCCTGTAAGAAACGCAATAATACCCGACTGGTGCTGTTCGCCCACGGCGCTTTTCATATCCAGCCCGTGCGGAATTAAAATGCGACTTTTGAGGTCATTCAGCGGCTGCAGAATGGGGCCGAAGTTGAAATTGGTTTCCGTGCCCGAACTCGCCCACTTGTCTCTTACCGTGCCACCTGGGGTGTACACGGTAAGAAAGCGTTTTGCGGTACCTTCTGACTGGGCAAACGCTTTGGTGGGGGCCATGGCTTCAAGCCATGGCAGGGCTACGGCGATGGAGCCCGCACCTTTCAATACCGAGCGCCGATTTAAATCTAATTTCTTTTTCATGTGATGTCTCCGGACGCTTATTGGAGGTGGTCGGCTGGTAAGTACAGGAACGCATCGGTCTGGGTGAGATCCACCAACAGACTCTTAATATCGTATGCGGTTTCGCTGAACTTCATAGTCACTGTATCTTTGATACAAGACTCGCTCGCACCAAGGGTTTTCCCGTATGCGAAGTTCGCCCAGTTGAAAGCGAAGCACTGGTGGGTGCGCGGGTCATCGGCAATGGCCGTTACCAGCTCGAGAGCGTTATCCACAAGGATGTCGGTACCTGGAAGCCCACCGCTCGCATCGATCATAACGCTGTTCTCGTGAGTCCTGTAAAGCCCGACCGGGTCGTAGTGCTCGAAGACTAGGCCTACCGGGTCGATCTTGGTGTGACAGGTCTGGCACACCGCATCTTGGGAGTGCTGGCCAAAACGCTCACGCGCGGTCGCCCCGGAAGTTGGATCGGGTGGCTTGATCTGATCCAAAATGTCGCCAGTCGGCAGCGGAATATCCACGCAAAGCAGCTTCTTCATCACGTAGGCACCACGAACCACCGGGTTGGTATGTCCAGAGTGGGTGGTACCGGCCATGATCCCGGCTTGGGTTAACAGGCCGAGACGCTGGGTGGTATCGAGCGCTACTTCCTGGAACTGGTCGCCGTTAACGCCGTTGACGCCATAGAACTGGGCCAGGGTTTCGTTCATGAAGGTGTAGGGCGCAGTCAAAGCTGATGCCCAGTCACCGGGACCGTCGAATATTATGTGCTCGAGGAAGGTTTGCGTTTCTTCGCGCATCAACGAACCGACCAGAGAGTTGAAGTTCGGGAACTCCACCGAGTCGCGCTCTAACTGACTGAGACTGCTGATGGGCAGATACGCATCGAAGAAGTAACGGATCATTGCGCGGCTGCGCTCATCGGCAAGCATACGTTCGGCTTGCGCTTTGATCTGCGCGGGGGTCATCAGTTGATCGGCGGCCGCGGCTGCAAGTAGGGCGTCGTCGGGCATGCTTCCCCAGAAGAAGTAGGACAGACGCGAGGCCATTTCAAAACTCGTGGGTTTCAGGCGGCCATCGACAAACGTGCCCTTTTCAACCCTGTAGAGAAATTCAGGCGATTGCAGAAGCGCCTCTATTACCGCGGCGATAGACGCTTCAAAGTCGTTACTTTGCGCGACCGAGCGCTGTAAACCCTTAAAGTTTTCCAACTCAGTGGCCGTTGCGGTACGGCGGAAGGCACGCGGCAGCAAACGCTCGATGATCTGATTCGCGCAGCTCTGCTGCGTGCTGCTTTGCAGGTTCTGCACACAAGGGTGCAGTTGTTGCCATTGCGCGGGGTTATCGATCACACGATTGGCGATGCCTTCGGCAACCTTACCGTATTGCTCGGCCAGAAGCGACGAGACCGACAGCGAATTAGCGTCGTTACCAAAGCCGTTGCCTATCTCTTCACTGGGCAGCGCGTTGCCAGGGCGAGTGGTATCGCCAAGCAGAGCTTCAACCGTGTTGTTGTATTCGAAACGGGTTAAGCGTCGGATAGGTGCGTGTCTGACGCGGCACTCGCCGCCAACGGTCGGCCCTTCGTTGAGACTATTGATGATGTAGCCGGCTACAGCGTTTGCGCAGTCGCCCGTACAACTTTCGCCACCGAGCGGCATGGTCATGGAGATGACGCTGGTCAGCGCCGCTGAAGAGTTACAGGTCGGGCAATCGGCCACAAGTAGCGACGGGAACAAGCCGTTGCCATCACCGGTGACGCCGTGACACTGAGCGCAGCTGTCTTCATAGATGGCCAGACCATCGGCCAGGGCGGTCTCGGAAAACACCGCCATATTGTTTTTGTCGGCGTAAACTTCGATCGCCGAGAGCGTGCCGTTGTCTTTAGTGGCGGTGACACTGATGGAAATCTTGCCATCGGCAACGGTCAACGCCGGCGTCTCGATTTCATATACAGCAAACTGGCCAACCTGTGCGTGAATATCCAGATTCTGCGCAAGCGCTTGACCTTCGACCGAAACGTCAATTAGCCGAGAGTTATCGGCGTCCCAGAACAGCTCGACAAATTTCAATTTGAGCTTGTACTGACCCGGACCTACTGGTATCTCGTAGGCGACATCGCCCCATCGCTCCGACTGGTACAACGCCTGATCGTCGGTGCCTGCGATAGTGCTGGTCACCACTTGAATATTGGCCTCGGAAAAATACTGGTCGGCTTCAAAGGTTTTGCCGTCGCCGTCGCGGTAGCTTTCGCCACCCACGTTGATGCCAAGCACATAGTGCCAAGGCGCAAGCGTCGCAGTGCCCGCCGCACCGGAGGATGAAGAACTGCTTGACGAAGGGTTACCGGGGTTGGCGCCTGAACTCGACGAGGACGAAATTGTGCCCTCCTCGCCCGAGCCACCACACCCCACCAGAGAGAGCACCATAATGATTAAGGTTATAAGCTGTAGACGCATAACGGATCCAAGATATTTATCGGTTATTTTGTGCGACATAATTTCACCCACGACCCTAGAAATAGCTTAAGCCCACGCTGCAGATGAAACAGCCATCACATATTTCTGGAAGTTAACTGTTTTGCAACGCTCAATATATATTGATATCTCTAGGGGGAAACAGGTAAGGCACTTGGATTCGTGAAACAAATCATAAAATATGAGTAAACTGTGCGCAAACGCACGCAATGCAGATTCAGCAGTAGACACTTTTACGAACGTTTTGGGATTTTGCCGTCAAAATCAGCGAAATAGCTTAATTTACGCGACCGTTGCCCGCATGCACCACAGCATCGATAACCTCTAGTTCGCCGGCCTTTTTTTCAGGTCATTTTTGGCGATCTTGCCAAAGGCTGCAATCACAAAGTCCGTTCGATTTTAAAAAGCGTCGACCGATAACGGGTGCTTGCCGATGCCCTCCTCCGAACTTCTTGCTCTGAAATAGATTTACCTCACATTAATCACACAATTGGATCGCACTGGCGCCTAAAAGTAGTACAAATTGAAGCGGATGGATCTATAATTTATGGCGCTGCTTTTTAGAGTCCGAGGTTTTACCGAGCGAAACATAGAACTCGTGCACTTCTGCCAAACGGGGGCGCACCCGCACAATGGATAAAAAATAATGCCAAAATCCGATAACAAACGCACGATTTTTGCACACCTTGTAGCCGCTGTCGCGCTCACTGCGCTGACCGCCTGCGGCGCAGGGTCCAGCGAGGGCGCCCCAGGAAGTTCGTCATCCGGCGCTTCATCGAGTTCGTCATCGTCATCCAGCAGCAGCTCAAGCTCGTCGTCCTCATCCAGCGGTGCTACGCACCCTACCTGCGCCAGTAACGCCGACAGCGCTTACGACTCCAAAGTACCGACCGTGCCCGCGACGATCGAGGCGGAGGATTTTGACGTGTTGGGCTTTTTCGACACCAGCGCCGGCAACGAGGGCGGCGTTTACCGCACCGACACAGACGTGGACATCAAAGAGACCCAAGATGGCTACGCAATAGGCTGGATGAACGCTGGGGAATGGCTGGAATACACCTTTTACGTGGCCACACCCGGGGCGTACGAGTTAACAATTCGCGCCGGCGCGCTCGACTACGGCCGCACGCTGGTGGTTTCTCAGTGTGACGACACATTGGTGGAACGCTTCGACGTTCCCGTGGTGGCCGAATGGGGAGAGTTCAAAACCTGGGCGGCGGGCACAGTGCAACTGGAAGCCGGTTATCAGAAGATCCGCGTGACCGTTGGCGACATGGATTTCTTAGACTTCGACTGGATTCACATTGGCCCCTACGACGGGGCGCTCGACCCACCCAATCCCCAGCTGCCCGCCCCTACAACCTTTGCCAACCCGATCATCCGTTACGACGCCCCCGACCCGACCAATGGCCCTGGCGAGCTCATATTTACCGCGGATGGCGCGGGCCTGCCCTGGAACGGCAAACTCTATCTCTACACAACCCACGACGAGCAGTACGAAGGCGCAAGCGGCTATCGCATGTACGATTACCGGCTTTGGGTGTCCTCAGACATGGTCAACTGGGAGAACAAGGGTGCGGTGGCCCGCTACAGCGACTGGCAGTGGGCGCGCGGCAATGACACCGCGGGCGACGCCAACGCGATGCAGACAGTGCATCGCAAAAACGCGCAAGGCGAAGACAAGTTCTACATCTACGTCCCAATAAACGGCGACCCGACCGGGTGGGGCATTACCATAGGTGTGGGCGTGGCCGACCGCCCTGAGGGGCCCTTTAGCGACCCCCGGGGCATGCCTATGATTCTGCTCAGTGATACGGAGGGCTTGTGGCGGGATGATAACGGTGTGGTCGCCGACCACGGCTGGCGCAACCTCGACCCCACGGTGTTTGTCGACGACGATGGCCGCGCCTATATGTACTGGGGCAATAACGCGCTTTATTGGGTGGAACTTGAAGAGAACATGATTCACCTCAAGGGCGAGAAATTCACTTTGGACGGCAACGGCAAGATGACCAACCGCGACACCTCCAACGTGCGTATTCATACGGTAAACTCATTGCCAGATTTTGAAGAAGCGGCCTATCTGCACAAGCACGAAGATTGGTATTACCTAAGCTACTCAAAGGGTTTCCCAGAGAGTACCGCTTACGGCATGAGCCGCTCTCCTGAAGGCCCCTGGGAGTACAAGGGGCATATCCTGGACGCGCAGGCAATACCAGACGGCATAGGCACCGTCCACCACTCGATTTTCGAATTCAAAGGCGCAAGCTACCTCTCGTACCACAATGCGGGCCTGCCGACCGGCGGCGATTACAGGCGCTCTGTATGTCTCGACCGACTGTATTACAACGCCGACGGCACCATAAAAAAGGTGATCCCAACATCGAAATAGACACTGAAGGGCCGCCGTGGTCGCGCCGAAAATCGGCGCGCCGACACACGAGTCAACCGCGAGGGGCGCAAGCGCCGCGACTACGCCTCTTCAGAGAGACGGCGAGCGCCATGAGTCTCGCGCGCCATTGTCATTCAACCGCAAAGCCCAGCCGCCAGCACTTGGCAAAGCTCAAAGAAGGCACATTTATGCAACGGACACTTACCTTTTCTCGTATTTTTTTACCCGCGCTGCTTGCTGCTTTGATGGCCGCTTGCGGCGGCAATCTCGAGCCCGAGAGTTCATCGAGTTCGAGCACCTCGAGCTCATCCAGTTCGTCCAGTTCGTCCAGTTCGTCCAGTTCATCCGGTTCATCCAGTTCCTCTAGCGGCGCCGCCCCAGCCTGTCCGGGTTCTGCCAGCCAGGCCTTTGGCGATGCGCCTGGGCAGATTCCCGGCGTCATCGAAGCCGAGGATTTCGACATAGACGGCTACAGTGACTCGTCGCCTGGTAACGAAGGCGGTGAATACCGGCCCGATGTCGACGTCGATATCAAAACCGCAGCGACCGGCTACGCTGTCGGCTGGATGACCGAAGGCGAGTGGCTCGAGTACACCGTCCTTGTTAAAGAGACCGCCCTCTACGATTTAAGCCTAAGAGCCGGTGCCGTGGAGCCGGGCAGAAGCTTACAGCTGAGCAATTGCGAAGGCCCGCTGGGCGAGCCGATCGAGGTTCGCCAAGTCGCCGAATGGGGTCAATTTGAAACGGTAAGCGCCGGCAAGATACCGCTTACCGCCGGCCTTCAAGTGATTCGCCTGAGTGTCGCGGCCCAGGACTTTCTGGACGTAGATTCGTTGCGTTTCGAGCTTGCCTCCGAACACGACGACCCTTTGGCTAAGGCCGCGTTTGTGGTGGCACCCGACGGCGACGACGACAACGCCGGCACCGGCGCACAACCTTTTAAAACGCTGGCGCGTGCACGCGATGCGGTGCGCACGCTCAACAGCGACATGAGCGATGACATTCATGTGATCATTCGCGGCGGCACATACCGGCTTACCACCCCGGTACGCTTTACGCCCGAGGACTCCGCCAGCAATGGCTTTCGGATTTTCTATAAGGCCTACCCGGGCGAAACACCCGTGTTCAGCGGCGCCGTTGCCGTAACCGACTGGAGCCGGCACGACGAGCGATTGTTCAAAGCGACTTTGAACCGCTCGAGCAAACTTCGCAACCTGTATGTCAACGACCGGCGCGCGCTGATGACCAGCAAACGCATCACCTCGCTCGGCGGCTCGGGCACCTACGAGGTCACGGCCGGTCAAGCCGATTGGGCCTGGTCCTCCGGCAGCAAAAGCGACGGCGTGCGGTATCCCGGCAATCAGCTTCCGACCATTGCCAACAACCGCGACGATCTCGAAGTGGTAAACGGCACGCTTTGGAATGAAAACATCGTGACCTCACGCGACATCACCACGGCCCCAGACGGTTCGCGGGTACTGCTTCTGCAACAGCCCTACGGCGCTATTGCTCAGCTGCCGGGCTGGAATTCGGGGTTCAGTGTCACCGGGACTCACACCTTGTTCAATGCGTTTGAATTTTTCAATGAACCCGGCACTTTCTACTTCGACAAAACTGCGGGCACGCTCTACTACTACCCGCGCCCGGGCGAGAACATGAGTACCGCTGCCGTCGAAGCTCCAATCATCGAAACCTTGATCGACATTGCAGGAGTTTCGAGAACCAACCGCGTCGAGAACCTGACCTTCGACGGGCTCACGTTTGCCAACACCAGTTACGACCTTCATCAGACCGCGAACTCTCGAGGCAAAGCCTCGGTGCAGGCGGCCACGGTGTTTACCGCATTTGCGGACAACGGCGACTGGCACGTGTCGACTTACCGGGTGCTCGACACTCTGCCGGGCGTGGTGATGCTCACCAGCGCCAGTGGTATTGAACTTGTCAACAGTGAGATCAAACACGGCGGCAGCGAAGGGCTGTCATTAATTAACGACGTCACCAATGTGCTGGTAGAAGGCAACGCAATCACCGACATAGCCGGCAGCGCCATTACCGTGGGCCACCCCCAGCACGTCTACATAGGCGACGGCGGTAACCGAGAGAAATACTCCCCTCAAGAGGAAGGCACGCCGACTAATATTCGCATCCGCAATAACTTTCTTTATGACATGAGTATTCAGCCGGGCTTCGGCGGGCATTCGGGCGTGACGGCCTTCTTCCCAGACGGTTTGAAAATCGAAAATAACTGGATTGAAAAAACGGCCTACAACGGCATCAGCCTCGGTTGGGGTTGGCGAAACTTTCAGGATTCCACCGTCGCCAGAAACAATGTGATCAACAACAACCGTTTGATTAACACCCTGACACGGCTGCACGACAGTGGCGCGATCTATACTTTAGGTCAAATGCCCGACACTTATATCAACGAGAACTACGTACGCGGAATTCCACCGGCCACCTCGGGGCCTACCTATGGGCTGCACAACGACGAAGGCAGCGCCTACATGACCGAAAACGACAATGTACTGGACATAGACCCCGGTGTGAAATACACCATCAATGCGGAAGATTTCGGCGAGAAGCACAACTTAACGATTCTGCGGACCTATGCCACCGTCAACAAAATGGGCGTCACCCCGCCGCAAAGCCGAATCGATGCCCCCGTGGCGGTACCGGACAACGTCTGGCCGCTGACCCAGTATGAGATATGCCTGGATTCGGCTATGTCCGATGACTACCAGCACCTCGTGCCCACCTCTGTTGCACCATTGGCGGAGCAGTTGATGCCGGCGAGCGTCGCGATTCGCGCGTCTGAAGGCAGCCTGCGCATCCGCAGAGTCCCCGATGGCCATACCGCATGGTTGGCTCAGGCGGGCGCCACCCAATTTGCCCAAGGCGCAACCATGACGCGAGCCCAGGCTGGCGAAAGCGAGATTGCACTGCCCGCCAACACCGGCAACTACAGATTGCATGTGCTGAATCAACAAGGCGAAAAGGTCAGCGAATCCGAGTTTTTGGTAAGACTCACCCAATAATCGAGGTCAGACGATAATTTCAACCCTCAATTTCTAATGGGGTCGTATGACCATCTCACCACCTAAGGTTTCCCGCCCGCCGGGAAACCTTTTCTACATTCACACCTTTCGCAAAGCTCGTCTGCCGCCGGCGGTGC
>CAZING010000042.1:9736-19928 GCA_964540505.1 uncultured Cellvibrionaceae bacterium
GGAAACCTTTTCTACATTCACACCTTTCGCAAAGCTCGTCTGCCGCCGGCGGTGCTTACCTAGACGCGGCTGCCAGTTCGCAACGTGCGGCATCGTTGTTTACGGCACAGACGTCGGTGTTGACGCGAGGCTGCTGAAGCCTTCCACAGAAACCAAAACCCCAGCACATGTCGCGGGCTTTATGGTTTTTAAAGCCGTTAAGCTCGCCTCGGTTCGGCGGGAGTTCCGCATGAATCCTGGCCATAAAAAGGCGCGACCGATGGCGCCGCGAGGCCGTCCCCGTCCTCGATGGGACGACCCCTGTCGGCGGTCTTCAAGCTTCGCGCCCCGTTTGTCCGTCTGCCTCGTTATCGCGGCGAACTTTCCCGCTCGCGCTGGCAAGCGGCTTTTAAATGTTCGAAACAGATGTCCATTCCCAGGCGGCTGGTTCGGGTTCGAAACCGCGGTTGGTTTTACAGGCTGTATAGGCATTAGGCACCACCTCTATCATTAGTTGCAGTCCGCGCTGGCGGCAGTCCCGTTAGGCCCCGCTCCCCGCTCCTATGGTAGGCCCGACGAAGAATCAAAGGTCTAAGCGTTTCAGGCGCCTGGGCTTGTTCCGGGGTCTGCGACCCAGACATTTAGGCCTGACTCCAACTATTTTGAGGTATAAAAAAACCCCGACCTAGGTCGGGGTTTTTGTTTCCTGCGGTTTAGCGAGCCGCGCTGTTAGTAATCGCTTTCGCCCAGTTCTGGATAAGCGTTGTTGATCAGCATCATAAACTGCTTATGGAACCAGCCGCCGGCGTGCGGTGCCATCTCTTGGATGGGCGTCGTCAACACATCGCCGTCGCGTGGGTTGCCTTCTTCACACATGGTATCGACGCTCTTACCTGCGTATTTCGGGTCGGCCGCGTCGTCGACAATCGCTTGGTCAATTGCGTCCAGCGCGTTGTAAGCCGCCGAGCCCGGTTGATAATCTTCGACGTGGAACGAAATACCGTCCGACTCACCCGGCGGTTTCATCCAGAAGAAAGCATCCAAATGCGGGCGCGAGCTGTCGGGCGATGCTTTGGGCACTTCACCGACGCCTGCCTTATCAACGTTACACCAGTGACCGCGGTGTGGACGCTGGTCGACCCTCTTGCTGAGATCGGTGCCGCGGGTGGCTGAATCCGGTGTCGGACGCCCTTCACGACCCCAACCGTTTCGCGCAGTGTCGATGATGAAACCCGGCTGGAAACCCGGCTGCTCGGAGCGGAAGCGCGCGTTAAACATGTCGATATAGGTCAATTCGTCCACAGCGTAGTTCCACTCATAGTATTCGGAAAGCACCATGCGGTCTTCTTCCGAGTTCGAAATGGCAGGCTCGAGGACCGGCGTGTAACCCGAAGTGTTCGAGGCGAAACCGCGAACTTTTTCAAAGCCGCTGACACCGCCTTCATTGGCGCCGGCAATCAGCTTCCGGAAGCCTTCTACAGCGCGCTTCAGGCTGGTGGTCTGCTCCATTGAGTTATCCCAACCCAGCCACCCGGCGTGAGCGATATCGAGGTAGGTATACACGTTGTCCACTTTATAAAGCTCGTTGATGGCAACTTGCAAACCGTGGCCGTACACACCAAGACCTTCCTCAAGACCCGGCGCGGAATAATCGTCCAGCAAGGTATCGCAGTAGGTGCGCCCGTCGTTGGTCATCAGATCGGGGAAGCTCAATGATGGTCCGTCTGGGTTGAGAACGGTGTTGGTGATCATGTTCGGATAGGAATCCGGCTCGAGCATCGCCACGATACGCAAGTCCTGATACTCGGGCTTGCTCTTGAAGATTGAGATAATCTTACCGAGGTATTCGTCGCGGTAAGTTTCCATACCGTTGAGCTGATCCGGCGTGTAGGTGTCTTGCGGCTTGCCCACGACGTAGAGCTGACCGTTGGAGGCGAAAGCGGCACAGTCGCGGTCGGGCAGGTTGTAGATAATGACCACTATAGTCATGGGTGATATCCGACCGTCGAGCTCGGCGTAGTACTGCTGCTGCGCGACTGCCGCGTCGAGGTGGCCTTGAAGTGAACGACGGCCCGCTTCTGGGTCGCCGGCGATAGTGGCGATAGAGTCCATCCACACGGCGCTCGGCTGTCGCTGCACGTATTTGATTTTGTTTTCCAACTCCGTATTGCCTGCGACCAACTCAAGCGAGTAGTCCATCATCGTGCTGATATCAGGGCTTAGGTAGAAATAAGAGTCGGCAAACGGGTTGCCTTCGGTTTGCAGTGATGCGCCCGGGAGGCCTAGCTGCTTTTCATCCAGAGCAATGGTGCCGGTGTAAGTTGAGTCTTTCACCACGTCCACATCGGCATCGGGCGTACCGCCGGTGCCGGAACTGCCTGAGCTGCTGCTTGCGCCGGAGGAGCTCGAGCTCGAGCTAGAACTGGAGCTTGATGATGAAGAAGAGCTGGAGCTGCTTGAAGAGATTGTCGTCCCGCTGGAGGACGAAGAGGAAAGCGCCCCGCTTGAGCTGCTGGCACCGTCATCGGTACCGCCACAAGCGGAAAGTAACGCCACCGAACTGGTCAGCAGAAAGCCGCTGACGAGGCGATGACTGAGGCACCGCAGATTTTTGTTTAGCATAATGTTCTCCGATACGGATCTAAAGATCCAAGAGCTGCTTTGCGATTTAAGCGACTTGATACAGCCGACTAATTTATGCACTAAAAAACTAAACTTAAAGTATGAAAACCGGAAACTGTGATCTGCCCCCGCAAACATAGTTTTAAATGAGTCGTCGCCGCCAGTTCTGTTGTAATTGTCAGTTCATTTTACAGTGTAACCCGTTACATACTGCTGCCGGCATCACAGATTCGAAAGAAAAGACATCGCAAAATGACTTAAAAAACGGCCCGACCCATAAAGCCCGGAATGATGCTAAGTATTTGAAATTATTGGCATTAATATGACAAATATCAACAAAGGGCTGCTGAGGTGCGACCGACCAATACCGCGAAACGGCCGCTTATGGGAATGTGACCCGAGACTGGTGGACACGGCCTGAGGCTTACCGCCTGCGCGGCGGGCCTCGGCGGCCGCGGCCGCCCGAGTTAGAGCGTTTGGGGCTTTTGCGCGGGGTGGTGCGCTCGGTTCCAGCGCCTTCCGGCACCGTCTTCAATAAGGTCTCTGGCGGCTGCTCGCACACCAAGGGTCTGCCGAGCAGGGTTTCAATGGCCGGCAGCCGAAAAGCGTCGTCTTCGCACGCGAAGCTGACCGACACACCCTTGGCACCGGCGCGACCCGTGCGACCGATCCGGTGGACATAGTCCTCTGGTTCTTCAGGCAAGGTGAAGTTCACCACGTGGGAGACGTCGTTGATGTGAATCCCCCTGCCCGCGACGTCGGTGGCAACCAATACTTGGATTTCGCCATCCTTGAACGCCTGCAGCGTTTTAATGCGCTTGCCCTGTTCGATCTCGCCCGACAACAACCCCACACGCAAGCCCTGAGCTTGCAGACGGTGGAAGAGGTCGCGACACTCATCGCGCCGATTGGCGAACACCATGAGAGTGTCTACCCCGGGGCGCTGCAATAAATTGTAGAGGATGACGAATTTCTCTTCGCCCGAGACCAAATAAACGTGTTGCTCGACGGTATCGGTTGCCACGTTCTCGGGCTCTATTTCGACCTTGATCAACTCGTGCATCCACTGCTCGGCAAGGTTCAAGACATCGTCGGAAAAAGTGGCCGAGAACATCAAGGTTTGGCGCTGGCTTTTTTTCGGCGTGTGGCGAACGATGCGCCTAACCTGGGGGATAAAACCCATATCGAGCATGCGGTCGGCCTCGTCTATCACGAGAATCTCGACCTGGTCGAGAAACACATCCCGGCTTTCGCTGAAATCCATCAGTCGTCCGGGTGTCGCCACCAGGATATCGACGTACTCTTGGTGCAGCATCTGTTTTTGTTTGCCGTAGTCCATACCGCCGACCAAGGTGTGCACCTTAAGATTGGTAAACCGAGTGAGGTTGAGCGCGTCTTCAGCAATTTGCACCACAAGCTCGCGCGTAGGGGCGATGATCAACGCCCGAGCTTCGCCCGCGAAGCGCTCGCCCTCAATTGGGTTGCCCAGCAGGTCTTCTACGACGCTGATCAGAAACGCGGCGGTCTTGCCGGTGCCCGTCTGTGCCCTGCCCAGCAGATCGTGCCCAGCCAAGGTGTGAGGCAGCGATTGCGCTTGAATCGCCGAACAATATTGGTAGCCAAGCTCTTGGATCGCCCGCATCACTTCGGGCCGCAAATCGAAATCGTGGAAGCGTACTTTGCCTTTCTGAGGAGATACGACAAACGGGTCAGAATGGAGAAGTTCGGAGGGTGGTTTCGTCAAAATCCGTTCCTTTGTTAACTCTTTTAATTAGACGGGGCGGAAGTCTACCCAGAATGCCGCCACAGCGCTAGCAAAGCGCGCGGCCAGTGCGGCACGGTTGGCCATTAACTGGCATAATGGCGCGATCATTTTGACGCGAGAAGGACAACCCATTGTGAAAATTCTTGTAACCGGCGCAGCCGGCTTTATCGGTCAGCAGGTGAGCGCCCGCCTGTTGGCACAGGGCGTAAGCGTTGTTGGGATCGACAACCTCAACGATTACTACGACGTCCAGCTTAAACGCGACCGTCTCGCGCAGATTCCCACCGGTTCGGCGTTTGAGTTTATCAAACTGGATGTCGCCGACCGCCCCGGAGTTGCCGAACTGTTTCGCAACCACGACTTCGACCGGGTGATTCACCTGGCCGCTCAGGCCGGAGTGCGCTATTCGATCGACAACCCCGAAGCTTACATTGACGCAAACCTCGTCGGCTTTGGCAACATTTTAGAAGGCTGCCGTCAGGCCGAGACGCCTCATCTTGTCTACGCCTCGTCCAGCTCTGTCTATGGAAAAAACAAAGTTTACCCTTTTAGCGAAGACCACAACGTCGACCACCCCGTCAGCCTTTACGCCGCCACAAAAAAGGCGAATGAACTCATGGCGCACACCTACGCCAACCTTTACGGCCTGCCGGTCACAGGGCTACGGTTTTTTACAGTGTACGGGCCTTGGGGGCGGCCTGACATGGCGCCTTATAAATTCACCAAAGGTATCTTCGAGGGGCGCCAAATCGATATCTACAATAATGGCGACATGATCCGCGATTTCACCTATATAGACGACATAGTCGAAGGTGTGGTGCGGGTGAGTGAGAAAATCCCCGCGGCCGACCCCGCTTGGCTGACGACGGCTTCGCCCGCCACAAGTTTCGCACCTTACCAAGTATTTAACATAGGCAATAACCAGCCGGTTAAATTGATGGATTTTATTAATGCCATTGAGAACGCGGTGGGCCGAACCGCGATTAAAAATATGATGCCCATGCAACCCGGCGATGTTCCTGTGACCTGTGCAGATGTCTCGCGACTTGACGCCGCGATCGGCTTCAAGCCCGCCACCAGCATCGAGCAAGGTGTGAACAAGTTTGTGGCTTGGTACCGAAATTATTATCGTCCCGAAAAATGACATCGAAAACGCTGTGTCAAACCCCGCTGCGTTAAGCGCAGCGGCGGCTTTCACCGCGCGCGAAATACACCGAAAAATACCGGCATAATTGCGCGAGCTACTCTATACTTCTAGCGGTTAAAAAGGCGACGAACGCTGCCGTTGACCGCCCTCTTCGCAAGCTGGCGCTCAACGCTACCAAAACCTCATTGTCACGGTAGAAAACATAACGATATCCGGACAATATTTATCCGATGCAATACACGGATTAAGGATCTACAGGAGCCTCTAATGTCGAAACGTCTGGTGCCATCTCGAAAGCTTGTCCGGTTCATTACTTTCCCTGCTCTGACTGTTGCCATGACCTGCCCCGAGGCAGCCGAGGCACAAGAGAAAATTCTGGAAGAGGTTATCGTAACCTCGCAAAAACGCGCACAAAGCATTATGGACGTGCCTATTTCGGTCGCGGCGGTGACCGGAGACAAGATCGACAAAGCCGGGATTGAATCGATCGAAGACCTCACCGCTTATGTGCCCAGCGTTCATTTAACCGAAACCGGCCTTTCGACCCAATTGCGCGTTCGCGGCGTCGGCTCGGACAACAGCCAAGGTTTCGAGCAGAGCGTCGGCGTTTATAAAGACGGCGTGTTCCACGGGCGCGCTCAACTGTTCCGCGCGCCCATTTTTGACGTAGAGCGAGTCGAGGTTATGCGCGGGCCACAAAACACCCTGTTTGGTAAAAACAGTGTCGCCGGCGCACTGGACATCATCACCGCCAAACCGCACCACGAATTCGCCGGGCAAATTACCGCGAGCTACGAAGCGGAATACGGCACACAGGAGCTTTCCGGGTTCGTCACCGGGCCGTTATCCGACCGTTTGAATGCCCGCATTGCGGTGCGCCAATACAACGACCCCGGGTATATGGAAAACACCCTTAAGGGCACGGATGAACCCGACAGCGAGGAGACCGCGGTGCGAGTCTCGTTCGACTGGCAGGCCACCGACCGGCTCGACCTACTGTTGACGCTTGAGCACGATGTATTCGATGTCCAGGGCCGCGCCATTGAAATCACCCACGACTCGCCGTCGCTGCTCAGCCCCCCCAATCCGTTGGCGGGGTTGAGTTACAGCCAAATCATTGCGGCTTTTAACGGCGGCAGCACCTTCGAATCACTACAGAATTTTCAACGCCAGGCCGATGCGGCCGAGTTCAGCGAAAACACGATCAACTCTGCGACTCTGATTGCCGAGTACGACTGGAACGACTATACGCTCACCTCCACCACCGGCTACCTGGCCTTCGATTACCTCGAGAACTGCGATTGCGACTTTGTCCCCGCGCCCATCTTCAATCTCGACCTGGTTGAAGATTACGAACAAATCAGCCAAGAGATTCGCATCGCATCGCCTGTGGGCGAGCATTTTGATTGGCTTGGGGGTGTGTTTTATCAGTCGTTCGACCAAGAGTTTACCGACACGCTTAATATAACGGGTGCGTCACCTTTGATCGCGATTCTTGCACCTACTTTAAACCCGGCACTTGCCCCGCTCAACCTGACCTCCGCGGTGCTTGCCAACACGGCGCCGCGACGCGCGTTCGAGCAAAGCTCCACCGCGTTTGCGATCTTCGCCGAAGGGACCTGGCATATCGACCCCGCTTTGCGTCTCACTGTCGGTGCCCGCTACACAGAAGAGAAAAAAGACGGCGATAAAACCATCGAGGTGCTCGACATTTCAGGGCAACAGCCAACTCTGGTGACCCACCCGCTCCGCGCACCGGCTTTAGGCCAGATCTACGGCACTGTGTTCGGCACCGACACCCAACAATATATGGGCCATGAACTGCACCGAACGCGCGACGAGTCCGCGTTTATGCCCGCCATTACCCTTGGCTGGGACGTCAATGACGATTTAATGACTTACCTCAAATACTCACGCGGCTTCAAAGCCGGCGGTTTTGACCCTCGCTCGAACAGCAACGCCTATTTCGAGTTCGAAGACGAGTCGGTGACAGCTTTAGAGCTCGGCAGCAAATGGGTGCTGGCCGATGGCGCGGGCGAACTCAACACGGCTTTATTCTACTCCGATTACGAGCGCATACAGACCAGCCAATTCGATGGCTACGTCGGCTTTAACGTCGGCAATGCCGACGCGCTGGTGAGAGGTGCAGAGCTCGACGGGCGCTGGCGGCTCACCGAGCACTGGCTTGCAAGTTTCGGCTTGGCCTATCTCGACTTTAAATACACCGATTATCCCGACGGCAACTGTTATTTCGGTCAAACGCCAGACAATGGCGCCTTCTGTGACAACACAGGCAAAACCAGCAGCTATGTGCCTCACTGGACGTTCAACGGTACGTTAGAGTACCAACGGCCCCTGTCCGACACACTGAACTTCGTCAGCATTCTCGACCTGCAGTGGGTGGACGAACAACAAGTTCACAACAACTTGGACCCGCAAGGCATGATCGACCCTTACACGCTTTTGTCTTTGCGTCTTGGGGTCGAGACCGAGCGCTGGGCGCTGGCACTGCTGGGCAAAAACCTGCTGGATGAAGAGATCCTCACCTACTCCTCCAACATCCCCTTGGCCGAAACCATTTTCGCAACCAACGCCTACTACAGCTTTATCCGACGTCCGCTGACCGTTGCGCTTGAGGCCTCCATCAAGTTCTGATGAGCTTGCGCTGGGGGTAGTAGTCGCGCACAGCCACCGAAGCGGTTACCGAGCCACGGTTTAGGCTTTGTAACCGCTTCGGCTTTAAGCCCCCCTTAAAAGCAATAGCTTAGGCGCCCCTTCTCGAGCCCAAGCGAGCGCCTCGCAAACGACCGCCGACGCCCCGGACACGCGCAAACCACTTTCAAAGAAAATCGCGCGCCACGACCCAAACATAAGCGTTAAACTGTGGTGCATTCACCCCCTCGATTCAACACCGACCAAGGATCGCATGTGACCGAAACAGCCCAGCCCACCGACGCCTATGTTCATTGGTTTCGCCACTCCGCCCCCTATATTCACGCCCACCGCGGTAAAACTTTTGTGGTGATGCTGCCCGGCGAATGCCTGACCCGTCCCGAGTCGAACAATATTGTCGCCGACATAGCGCTGCTCAACAGCTTCGGCGTGAACTTGGTGTTGGTGCACGGCGCACGCACGCAGATCGACGACCACCTTGAAGGCGAAAGCGAGTTCCACCGTGGGATGCGCATCACCTCCAAAGACGACATGCAGCATATTCTTGAGGCCGTAGGCGCGGTGCGTTTTAGGCTGGAGTCGATCTTCTCGAGCGGGCTGCCGAGTTCGCCCATGCACGGCGCCAACATTCGTGTACGCGGCGGTAACTTTGTCACCGCTATGCCCCAGGGGGTGATTGACGGGGTGGACTACCAATACACCGGCAAAGTGCGCTCAATAGACAAAATCGGCCTGCAGCAGTTGCTCTCATCCAACTCGATTGTCTTAGTCTCACCCTTGGGATACTCGGCTACGGGCGAGATTTTTAATGTGAATTTCGCCGATGTCGCGGTCCAGGTTGCGATAACTCTGAAAGCTGACAAGCTGATCGCGTTCAACGACGACGGCCCGATACGCGATGCCGAAGGGACAATATTCCGCGAACTGACGCTGTTGAAATGCGAGCGGTTTCTGCTCGATCAGAGGCTGCGAAACCGCGCCAACACCTACTTCTCTCTAAGAGCTTGCCATACCGCCTGCGACGGCGGCGTGCCGCGCGCCCACGTGGTCTCCTCAAGCGATGACGGCGCGCTGTTAAAGGAGCTCTTTACCCGCGACGGCTCCGGCACCATGGTCTATCGAGACAGCTATGAGACCATCCGCCGGGCGCGCATTGAGGACGTGCAGGGCATCCTCGGGCTGCTCTCGCCGCTTGAATCCGCGGGTGTTCTGGTTAAGCGCTCAAGGGAGTTGCTCGAGCGGGAAGTGCACCACTTCACAGTGATGGAAAAGGATGGCGTGGTGATAGGTTGCGCCGCGCTCTACCCTTTTACAGAGCCCGGCTGCGGAGAGCTCGCCTGCGTCGCGATCAACAAGGATTACCAGGGCGATGGCCGGGCCGCCAAGCTCTTGACCCACATCGAGCGCCAAGCGATGAAATTACACATATCCGAGCTCTTTGTGCTGACCACGCAGACGGCTCACTGGTTTCTTGAGCAGGGCTTTGTCGAAACCTTGGTAGACTCGCTGCCGGTGGAGCGCAAAGCGCTTTACAACTACCAGCGCCGTTCGAAGGTGTTTGTCAAAAAGCTGAACGGATGACATTTCCGCGGCTGCGCACCGCCCGCCTCTGTTTCGCTGGAAAGCGGCACAGCGGCGAAGCCAACGGGCACAGGCCGGATTAGAGGCTAGACTGAGGGAATAACGTTAAATCCAGGACCCTCTGATGCAGCAAGCCCCAGACGACTTTCGTCAGATTGACATAATTAAGATATACGCCACCAAAAAGTGCCTCGTGATTGACGACTTCCCGGAGATTCGAGGCTCTCTGACTCGAATTTTGCGTAATTTTGGCGTCGAATCTGTCGACACAGCCGCCAGCGGCGAAGAGGCGGTGAAGCGCTGCACAGACAACCATTACGATATCGTCCTGTGCGATTACAACCTCGGCAACGGCAAAGACGGCCAGCAGGTTCTTGAAGAAGTGCGTTTTTTGCGGGTGCTGCTGATGACCAGCCTGTTTATTG
>CAZING010000043.1:0-7767 GCA_964540505.1 uncultured Cellvibrionaceae bacterium
GGCTTCAAGGTAGCGGTATCGACGAATTGTCACTCGAATGGTTTTATAGTTGGTCTGCATGCCGCCCAACCAGCGATGGCTAACATAAGGCATACCGGCGCGCGTCGCTTGCTCGGCGACCGACTTCTGTGCAGAACGCTTAGTGCCGACGAACAGTATTTTCTTCTTCTGGGAGGCCATCTGCTTGGCAAGCGCCAGCGCGTCGTTGAACGCGGGTACCGTTTGCTCAAGGTTGATAATGTGAATCTTATTGCGGGCGCCAAAAATATACTGACGCATTTTGGGGTTCCAATAGCGAGACTGGTGCCCAAAATGCACCCCCGCTTGAAGCATATCTCGCATGCTGACTACCGGCATAAATTCTTCCTATTACTATGGGTTAAGCCTCCACACACCCCACTTTTCAACCCCAAAGGGCACCCAGAAAAGTGTGTCGGTGCGTGTGTGACATTAAGTTCGAAGGCGCCAAGCGCGGTCTTCGTAGTGATTCTGCCCGCGGCTTTTAAGATGAATAGGGCCGTTGCAGGGCGCGCTTTATACCACATCCGCACCGCCGCTGGAAGCCCGGTGATCGAATCCAGCGTCTATTAACGGGCCCTGCCGCCTCGGCACTTCCCAGCCGAGCGCGGCCGCGAGGTGTTTAATAAGGGTTGATGGTTTAGAATAACGCGCCTCGGGCCTGGGAAAGAACGCCCAAGCGGTGATACGCCCTGCCTATTAATCACCCACGAACCGAATCGACACACAAGAGCCTATGACTGTAAGCATAAAAACCGCCGATGAAATCGTAAAAATGCGCGTGGCCGGGCAGAACGCCGCCAGAGTGCTCGAGTATATCGAACCTTTTGTGGTGCCAGGCGTGAGCACCGAGGAGCTCGACCAACTCTGTCACCGCTACATCACCGAGGTGCAAGGCGCGATCCCCGCACCGTTAAACTACAAAGGCTTTCCGAAGTCGATCTGTACCTCCGTCAACCAGGTCGTCTGCCACGGCATACCCTCAGAGAAGAAAATCCTTAAAAGCGGCGACATTATCAATATAGACGTGACGGTGATCGTCGACGGCTACCACGGCGACACCAGTAAGATGTTTTTCGTCGGCGCCCGCGCCAGCCACGCCGAGCGGCTGGTCAAGGTCACCCAAGAGTGTCTTTACCGCGCCATTGATATCGTCCGTCCGGGCACCCGGCTCGGCGACATTGGCCATGTGATACAAACGCACGCCGAGGCCAACTACTACTCGGTGGTGCGCGATTACTGCGGTCACGGCATTGGCCGCGTGTTTCACGAAGAGCCTCAGATACTGCATTACGGCAAACCGGGCACAGGCCTCGCACTTGAAGAGGGAATGACCTTCACAATTGAGCCTATGATCAACGCGGGCAAAGCCGCGACAAAGCTCAAAAGCGACGGCTGGACAGTTGAAACCAAAGACGGGCGCCTGACCGCCCAGTGGGAACACACCATGGCGGTTACCGCCACCGGTGTCGAGGTCTTTACCGCGCGCAAGGAAGAATCCTTTTAATGGCACCCTCGCCCCCCACATACCCCGAGTTCGCGTGCCAGCCGCTATTTTTTAATCAACACCGGTTTCGCATCGACCTTGCGAACAAGCCCGAACTCAAAGTCTTCAAAGACGCCATCGCGGGCGCCAACGCCCATTTCGAGCGCCGCTTTGACGAGGGCGAAGACGTGCGCCATTTGGTTGCCGAGCGGGCGACCTTGGTCGACCTGCTGCTTCATTACGCCTGGCACAAGTTCGCCTGGGGCAACGACCTGTCGCTGATCGCCGTCGGCGGTTACGGCAGAGGCGAGCTGCACCCCCACTCAGACATCGACATTCTGATACTGCTCGACAACAGCGCGCACAATAAGTATCAAGACGACATTCAACGGTTCATCACGTTTCTTTGGGACATCGGCCTCGCCATTGGCAGCTCTGTGCGCACGCTCGATGAGTGCGTCAACATTGCCCATGAAGATGTGACCGTGGTCACCAATATCCTTGAGGCCAGACGTATCGCTGGCAACGATCAACTGCGCGATGAATTACTGGTAAAGACCGACGCCAATTACATGTGGTCGCTGAGCCAGTTTTATAACGCCAAAGTTAAAGAGCAGCACGCCCGCCACGCAAAGCACAACAACACCGAATACAACCTCGAGCCGAACGTCAAAAACTCCCCCGGCGGTTTGCGCGACATTCAAACCATCAATTGGATCGCCAAACGCTTCTACGCGGTGCACACTTTGCGGCAACTCGAAGGTAAAAACTTTTTTACCGAAAGCGAATTCGGCTTACTGCGTAAATGCGAAGCCTTTTTATGGAAGGTGCGCTACGCGCTGCACACGCTCACCCAGCGCCCCGAAGAGCGGCTTTTATTCGAATACCAACGCGAGCTCGCCCGCAGGTTCGGCTATCGGGACGACGGTCAGCGCTTGGCGGTCGAACAGTTCATGCACGAATATTACCGCTCGGTTACGGCCTTGCGCCAATTAAACGACGTGCTGCTGCGCGTGCTCGATGAACGCATCCATCACCGAGAACTCGCCAACACCATAGAGCCCTTAAGCTCGCAGTTTCAACTGCGCGATGGTTACGTTGAAGTCACCCACGAAAACGTGTTCGAGCAGGACCCCTCGGCGCTTTTGGAAATATTTCTGCTAATGGGTCGCAACAGCGACATCAAAGGCGTGCAATCCGATACGATTCGCCTGATTCGCGAAAGCCGCTATCTTGTTGACAAGCAATTCCAAGCCGAACCTCGCAATCGCGAACGGTTTTTAAAGCTTCTCAAAATGGAAAATGGCCCGGTAACACAACTCAAGCGCATGACCCGCTACGGAATTTTAGGCCGCTATCTCCCCGCTTTTGGTCAGATCATCGGCCAGATGCAACACGACTTGTTTCACCGGTATACGGTCGACGCCCACACGCTTTTGGTCCTAGAGAACATCCGCGAATTTCTGCTCAACCGAGTGGAGCGCGAGTTCAGCGAAGAAACAAAAGTGGTTCAAAGCATCGAACAACCCGAACTTCTGTATATCGCCGCGCTATTTCACGATATAGGCAAAGGCCGCGGTGGCGACCACTCGCTACTTGGCGCGGTCGACGCCGAGCAGTTTTGCATAGACCACGGCTTGACCGGTCGCGAAACACGGCTGGTGAAATGGTTGGTAGAGAAACATTTATTGATGTCATTTTTTGCACAGAAAAAGGACATCTCAGACCCAGACATCATTCACGAGTTTGCCGTGGAAGTCGGCGATATATTGCACCTCGATTACCTATATGCGCTAACGGTTGCCGATATGTGCGGCACCAACCCCGAGATATGGAACAGTTGGCGCGCAAGCCTGATGCACCATCTATACACCGAAACCAAACGCGCGCTCCGTCGAGGGCTGAACAACGTCATCGACCAACAGGAAATTGTCGATGAAACCCAACGCAAAGCCTTGGCCATTTTAGCCGCCCAAGGTATCGACTCCGAAGCGGTTCGCCGCATTTGGGCCGACATGTGGGACGACTATTTTGTTCGCGAAAGTTTTACCGACATCGCCTGGCAAACCCAAGCCATTCTTCAACACCAAAGCTTGGAGCCGCTGATTCTGATTCGCGATTCGAAAGAAACGCCCTGGCGAGGCATCACCCAAATATTTGTGCGGGTGAAAGATGTGAGCAACGTGTTTGTGGCGGCGGCCACCGCGCTCGCGCAGTTGAATTTAAACATCCAGGACGCACGCCTTTACAACACCAAAAGCGGCTACACGGTCGACACATTTTATGTGCTCGATGAAAACTATCAGGCCATAGACAACAGCAACGCGCGTAAAACCTACATTAGCAGCGCACTCAAAGCCGAGCTGAGCCTGGTTGACAGCTACTCCGAAATCGTCAGGCGGCGCACGCCAAGAGAGCTTAAACAGTTTGCCACCCCCACCCGCACCAGCATCTATAACGATTCAAGCGCGACGGTCACGGTTTTGGAGGTGATCAGCCCCGACCGGCCGGGCCTGCTGGCCACCATCGGCCGGATTTTTATGGATTTTGGCATTCAATTACAAAACGCCAAGATATCCACCCTCGGCGAGCGAGTGGAAGATATATTTTTCATCACGGACGCCGACAATCGCCCGCTCGGTGACCCCGAGTTTTGCGCGCACCTACAGGCAACCATTTGCAAAGAGCTCGACTTAGAAGTCGGCCGAGATATCTGATTCCGTCCACAATAAGCACGGCTTTCGCCGCATCGCCAACACCGATTTGAAAACCGACTATGAACCGCGAACTCGACCTACTGCAACCCTATCCGTTTGAGAAACTGGCGTCCTTGAAAGCGGGGCTCGAGCCGCCGTTGGATAAACCCCATATCGCGCTGTCGATTGGCGAGCCCAAACACTCGCCGCCGGAATTTGCGCTGACGGCATTGGCGGACAACCTCAGCCAGCTGTCGACCTACCCGCTGACCAAAGGCACCGACGAGTTGCGCGAGGCCATAGCGGCCTGGGCGACCCGACGATTTAATTTAGAGCCCGAAAGCCTTACCGGCGCCGAGCATGTGTTGCCGGTGGCCGGCACCCGCGAGGCGCTCTTTTCGTTTGTGCAAGCCTCGGTCACAGCCAGCGACACCGCCCGAGTGTTAATGCCCAATCCTTTTTATCAAATCTACGAGGGCGCGACGCTGCTTGCAGGTGCCAAGCCCTATTTTCTTAATTGCCTGGCCGCGAACAACTACAAGCCGGATATAGACGCCGTACCGGAATCGGTTTGGCGGGCCTGCGAATTATTGTTTATTTGCACCCCTGGCAACCCCACAGGGGCGGTCTTTTCACTCACCGAATTACAGGGGTTGATTGAGCTCGCCGAGCGCTATGACTTTATCATCGCCAGTGACGAGTGTTATTCGGAGCTCTATTTCGATGAACTAGCCCCTCCGGTCGGGTTGCTTGAGGCCTGCCGGGCGCTTGGGCGCCATGACTACAGCCGCTGCGTGGTGTTTCACAGTTTATCCAAGCGTTCGAACCTGCCGGGGCTGCGTTCGGGTTTTGTCGCAGGCGATTCGGCGATCCTAAAGCGCTACCTGCAATATCGAACCTATCAAGGTTGCGCGCTGCCGCTGCCCACCCAAATTGCAAGCGGTAACGCTTGGGCGGACGAGTCACACGTTATCGAAAACCGAAAACTCTACCGCGAGAAATTCGTCAAAGTGCTGGCGATACTCGGCGAGCAAATGGATTTGCAAATGCCCGAAGCGGGCTTTTATTTTTGGGCGCGCACGCCTATCGACGATCGGGAATTCGCAAGGCGGCTGTTTGCCGAGCAAAATGTCACAGTGCTACCCGGGCAATTTCTCGCCCGCGAAGCTTCGGGCACAAACCCCGGCGCCATGCACGTGCGCATGGCGCTGGTGGCAAGCGTCGAGCAGTGCGTCGACGCCGCCCATCGAATCCGCGCTTTTGTGCAAACGCTATGATTTCGCCCGCCGCCAACCTACCCATACGCGAACGCGTTCAGTGCGTTATGGATACGCTTGAAGCGCTGTACCCGGAGCCGCCGATACCGCTTCGGCATAAAGACGCCTACACGCTTTTAATTGCCGTGCTGTTGTCGGCGCAGTGCACCGACGAACGGGTCAACCGTGTGACGCCGTCTCTTTGGCAATTGGCCGACACACCCGAGGCAATGATGGACGTGCCGGTTGAGGCAATAGAGCGTGTGATCCGCTCCTGCGGGCTCGCCCCCCAAAAAGCCAAAGCCATTCACAACCTGTCTAAAATTCTCGTGAGCAAACATCAAGGTCGGGTGCCGCAGGATTTAGCCGAGCTTGAAACACTGCCCGGGGTCGGTCACAAAACCGCGAGCGTCGTTATGGCGCAGGCATTCGGCGTACCGGCCTTCCCGGTCGATACTCATATCCACCGCCTGGCACAACGCTGGGGGCTTACCAACGGCAAGAATGTGGTGCAGACTGAGAAAGACCTGAAACGCCTTTTTCCGAAAGAGAAATGGAACCGCTTACACCTGCAAATTATTTATTACGGTCGCGAGCATTGCTCGGCGCGCGGCTGCGACGGCACCGTTTGCGGGCTTTGCCGAACCTGCTACCCGATGCGGAAAAAACCGAAATTGGTGAAAAAGGCGTGAGCGACTTTCCCCCGAATTCGCTCGACGTCCAGCCGCAGCTATCATCCAAAAGCGACCTTAGAGTTCGTTCTATCTGGTTGGACCAAAGTGGTTGGGCTACTCCAAATAAGCAAACTCTAACGCCGCAGGCGGAAACGGGTCCCGGCCCTTTGGGTCGCGTCTGAAAGAAAGCTGCCGCGCGTTGCCCACCGCTCACTGGATCTCTGCGTGGCTTTCTTTCAGACGCGACAGCGGCAGCCGAAGGGGCACTACAATAAAATCACCGCGCCAAGTCCCAAAAATGCGACAAAGCCGACCACATCGGTCACCGTGGTTAAAATCACCGAGCCCGAAAGCGCCGGGTCCATTTTAAGTTTGTCGAGCATCACCGGAACAATAACCCCGGCCACCGCCGCGCACACGATGTTAATGACGATCGCGGTCGCAATCACAAGCCCAAGCAGCACGCTTTTAAACCAGGCAAATGCGATAAGCCCTATCACCAGCGCCCACAGAACGCCGTTCAACGCGCCTACGCGCACCTCTTTTATCAGCAGCGGCGAAAAGTTGCTGGCGCTGATTTGTTTTAACGCGAGACCGCGCACGATTAACGTCAAGGTCTGACTGCCCGCAATACCGCCCATTGAGGCGACCACAGGCATCAGTACCGCCAGCGCCACCACCTGCTGAATGGTCGCTTCGAACAAACCGATAAACCCGGCCGCGAGAAACGCGGTCACAAGGTTCACACCCAACCAGACAGCGCGCGTCTGGGCGCTTCGTTTGACTGGGGCAAAGAGGTCGGCGTCCTCGTCCAATCCGGCTGTGCCCATAAGCTGGACCTCGGCCTGCTCGCGCAGAAGATCCATCGCGGTGCCTACGTCCAGCCGACCGAGCAGCAAGCCGTCGTCGTTGACCACAGGTAGCGCGGCGTAGCCGCTGCGCTCGACTTCCTCTGCCGCCTCGTACATATTTTTCGTGGCGATTAGGCTTGGGTAGTCCTCCTCTTTGAGCGCCGCAACCGTCTGGTGCGCCTGTGCGCCAATTAAGCGGTTGATCTTCGCACAGCCCGACCAACGACCCGTGCGATCCAACAGATAAAGCACTTCCGTGAACGAGCCCGCGTCCCTTCGCAACGAACGAAGCGCCTCGGTGACCCGGGTATTTTGAGGTACGACCAGCACATCGTGATTGAGCCAGCGCCCAACCGTCTCCTCTTCGTACTGCTGGGCAAGCTCGTAGAATTTCCGTTGTTGCGCGTCCATACGCCCAAGCGCCAGGTCGACCACCGCGGCGGGCACGGTCTCGGCCAGTTCGACAAGGTCTTCCGCGTCCACCTCGTCAAACAACTCCGGCAGCTCGTCTTCGGGCAAATTCGCCAATAACAACAGGCGCGCTTCGCCGCGCATCGCCACCAGCACGTCGATCTTCTCGTCTTTGTGAACGAGCTTGAACACCACCAGACGCTTTTCAAGCGGTAGAGCTTCCAACGCCAACGCCAGGTCTTCTGGCTCCAATACATTAAAAATTTCGTTAAGCGCCCGACTCGCCTCTGAGAGATCGTCTTCGAGAGTGTTGGCGATATCGGCGATGGCTTGGGAGGGCGACATTTCTGCGGTGTTTGACTGCATAGGCTCACT
>CAZING010000043.1:7867-19170 GCA_964540505.1 uncultured Cellvibrionaceae bacterium
TACCTAACTTCCTCCATGGCCCACGAACAAATGCCCCCAGGGCACCACCGCGGTCCATACCCCGAAGACGATATAAGCTACACCCAGTGTGCTTCGCCACCACCGCTTTTGCAGTTGTGCTCGAAGCCGCTGCAAAAGCCAACCGCCCGCCACCATCGCCGGCAAGGTCCCGAGGCCAAACGCGGCCATGGTCAAGGCGCTCGCGAAGGTTGTGCCCTGGCTCGCCGCGTAGACGAGCGCCGAGTACACTAACCCGCAAGGCAACCAGCCCCATAATGCGCCAATCATCAGTGCCGAACCCAGAGAACGAACCGGTAAAAAGTGATTGGCCAAAGGTTTAAGTTTACGCCAAAGGCCGCTGCCGGCCCGCTCAAGCACAAGAATCGTATTGCCCCAGCCGGCGATATAAAGGCCCATAAACACCAGCACGAGCCCCGCCAAAGTGCGCGCCAGCGGCAAACCGGTCGTCGGCGCAACCGCCGCCAAGGCGCCCACTAAGGCACCGATTGTGGCGTAACTCGCGATACGGCCGATGTTATAGGCAGCAAGCAGGTGCAAACGCACTTCGCCGCCGGCGCCGAACGACAGCGCCGAGAGGATTCCCCCGCACATACCAAGACAATGCCCGGCACCGGCAAGTCCGAGGATAAAGGCGGCGGCAACTGCGGAAAATTCGGGCATGATCAGGGCTTGCTATCGGGGGCAGCGCGACGGCTTTTCGGGCGCTGCTCAGTCGCGTCAGACGAGTCGAACAAAATACGTTTACCTTCGGTGTCCAGGTCGTCGTATTGGCCGGACTTCACCGCCCAAAAAAACAGTTTGATCGCCAAGCCCACCAACAACAAGGCAATCGGAATCAACACGTACAGACTTTCCATCGCATACACCTCGGCGGATTTACGGGCCGCTGACCTCACGGCGAGGGGTCACTATAGCGGATTGGCGACCCACACGCAGAGCATTCAAGACGACCACCAGGGAGCTCGCCGACATGCCCAGCGCGGCCGCCCAAGGCGGAATCATGCCGGCCGCCGCCGAGGGTAAGGCCACCAGGTTGTAGCCAAGCGCCCAACATAGATTTTGCCGGATCACGACCTTCACCTCAGCGGCGACCGTCAGTACCCGCGCAATGCCCGTCAAATCGTCCCCAAGCAACACGCAATCGGCACGATTTCGGGCAAAGGCCGTCGCCGACCCCATCGCCAAAGCAACGTCCGCCAAAGCCAACACCGGGACATCATTAATGCCATCGCCAACCATCATTACGCGACCGCCGCCGCTTTGGCGCTCGCGCAGTGCTTTAAGTTTCTCGGCCGGGGTCAAAGCGCCGCGCCACTGCTCGATCCCGAGGCTGCGCGCGATATCGCGCACGTTAACCTCTCGATCACCGCTTAGAATCGCGGTTTTCAAGCCGCGTTGTGCCAGCGCCGAAACCACCTGCTTGGCCTCTGGACGTAGAGAGTCTTCAAGCTTCACCCAGCCGAGCGCGGCTGTGCTGTTGGCGAGCAACAGCCACAGGCCTTCCGCCGGGTAGTGCACCTGCGAAGTCGGCAGGGCGAACTCGGGCTTGCCGAAGCGGTAGGTCTCCCCGTCTACCTCGCCACTGACGCCGGCACCGACCAGCGTCTCGCGCCCGCGAACCGTCAGCGTGTCGCGATAAGGCGCAAAGGCCGCCGCGATCGGATGCGACGAGCCCTCTTCAAGCGCCGCTATTATCGCCAACATGCGCTCGCGGCTGCAGGCGTCCAACGGCTGCAGCGTCACCACGCGAAACACACCTTCGGTCAGGGTGCCGGTTTTATCGAACCAGACGTCGCTGAGCGCGCCCACGGCTTCCAGCGCGTCGGCGCCTGTGACCAACACCCCGCGCTCGCGCAGGCGGTTAATCGCCGCGGTTAAAACGGTCGGTGTCGCCAAGCCCAACGCACAGGGGCAAGTCACCACCAGCACCGACAAGACCACCCAAAGCGCACGGCTCGGCTCGTACCAAAGCCAAAAGCCACCGACCGACACCGCCACCAGCAGCACCGTGCCCACAAACCGCGCGATTATCGAATCGGCAAACGAGACCTGCGAGGGCTTTTGCACCTGTGCTTCGTCCACCAACCGCTCGATCGCTGCAAGCTTGGTGGTGCTGCCAATGGCCGTGACTTCGACGGTTAACGCGGTGCTGCCGTTGAGCGAGCCTGCGATCACAAGATCACCAGGCCCTTTCGTAACCGGGGCTGCCTCGCCGGTCACCACCGCTTCGTTGACCTCGCTTTTGCCGTCCAACACCTTGCCATCGCAGGCGATCACGGCACCGGGGGCCAACCAAACTTGCTCGCCAACCGACACTTGTTTCAGCGCCGCACTGGAACGCTTACCCTGTTCGATCCGGGTGACGGTTTGCGGCAGCAATTGCAGTCGTTTCAGTCGCGCGCGCAGGTTGCGCCAGCGCGCGCGCTTTTCAAGGTAGCGGCCAAGCAGCAGAAAAAAGGTAAACATGGCAACCGAGTCGAAGTACACCTCTCCGGTACCTCTTACAGTTGCCAGAACACTTGCGCTAAAGGCCAGGATCAGCGCAATCGCCACCGGGACATCCATGTTCAGACGCCCGCGCAATACCACTCTCAGGGCGCTTCGAAAAAACGGCACCGCGCTGTAAGCAATTACCGGCAGCGTCAGAAACAAGCTAACCAGGCGCAACATCTGCTGCCAGTTGTACTCTATGCCCTGAATGCCACCGGCGTGCAACCCTATGGCGACCATACCGGCTTGCATCATGCCAAAACCCGCGACACCCAAGCGCATCAAATCGGTTTTACGTTGCTTTTGCCAATTCGCCGCACGGTTCTCTGCAAGTAGCGGCTGCGGTGGATATCCGACAGCGGCCAGCGCCGAAAAGATACGACTCAAAAGTATTTTCGACGGGTTGAAGGTCACGCTTGCCGATTGACTGGCCGCGCTCACCCGGACCGACTCGACGCCTTCGCAACCGGCGAGCACCGATTCGATCAACCAAACGCAGGCCGCGCAGTGGATATCCGGCACAAAAAGATGAGCATTACGCGAGTTGGCGTCTTGCGTGACGACGAAATCCTCTTGCACTTGCTCGAGGTCGAAAGCGGTGTAATCTTCATCGGGCGTTTGCGCACGGGCATTAAGGCCGTCGCGAAACCGGTAAAAATCCGACAGCCCGCTCTCGCCAATCATCTGGGCCACGGCCTGGCAACCGAGGCAGCAAAACGCCTGGCGCTCGCCACGAATATCCAGATAAAAAGGCGCAGGCGCCGTCTCGAGACCACAATGGAAGCAGGCAATGGACATGAAAGCAGAATGTATCGGCAGGGGCCGAATCTACGCAGCACCAAAACAAGGCGCAAGGGCACGATTGCCGCCCGCCTGCGCAGGTAAAGCGGGTCGCACCCATTCTACCGGCGCCGTGTTTGAAATTCGAGCATTGCCTGTCAACGCCCTATCGCCCTCGGTGAGGTTTGCGGCCATGGTATAGAATGTCGCGACGAATCCGGAGACAGCAAGTTTCCATCGTTCATTGCCGCTTGATTTCTGCCGGTGGCCCCGGCGCTACACTTCAACCACTACACGGAAGTACCCATGACATTCAAATCAATCGTCACAATAGCAATTGCACTCAGTATCACAGCCTGCGGTGACAGCAATGACAAAGCCGTAGGACTTTATAAATATAATGTAGAAATGCGCGGAATAGAGACGATTGCCGAGGTTAAAAAGGAAGGTGATGTGTATCTGTTTATCGAAGACGCTATCCGTAAAAGTAATGCCTTGGCGCTCACAGAAACCGCTGACGGCTTATCCTACAACAATATCCCACTGAAACTTTCCGAAGACGGCAATACGTTTTATTTTGGTCCTATAAATGGAATCCGAGTCGACGGACGCTACCTTGCTGAACGTTTAGAAGCTATCGAAAACAATAAAATAATCTGCGCGACACTTCAGCAAGAAGTCAATGACAATAAAAAAAATATGTCGAAAGAACAGTGGAATGCATACAACCAATCGCTCGGAGGCAAAACCCCCGACGATTGTCACATAGTCGGCGCGGGTATGGCCTGGTAACGCGAATTGCCGGCGGCGGCGCGAGCCAAAAGGACGTTGAACAACGTCTGGCCGCCTGCGCCAGCGGCCATATTGCCAAACCCTTGGCTAAAGATCGGTTAACGCAACTGATTGCGCACGCGCTCGGCGAGTGCACGCTTAAGCGCAAACCGCCTCTATAGCGGCCGCGCTAAAGCGGATAGGTGTCGCCAAACGTCGCCGAATCGACGCTGTCGAAGTCCATCTCCGTGTTTACCCGCCAGGCCCCCTCGTCGCTTACGCCCTCCAACAGCAGATAGTACCGCCCCTTTGGCAAAGATTCGACCTGTGTGAAGTAGCGGTTAGGCGAGGCTTGGCGCAACACCAAAGCGCGGTCGAGCTCGGCCGAGGCCGGGTGCGAGAAACGCAAGGTAACGGCCTTAGGCAGCTGCTGTCCTTCAAGCGCAAGCTCCACCTCGCGGGTGACACGGTCCAATTGCAATTGCCCTTTTATCTGCAACTGTTCAGCGTGAAGCTCGGCAGTGAACCGATTGTTGATCATCCGGCCCTGCTTATAGTAATCGTCACTGATTCTATTGTCGGCACCGACCACGGCGAAACTCAACAACACCGAGCACACCAGCGCAATGATAATTAAAGGCGCGAACACGGCCCAAAACCAGGGTTCTCTGTAGGCGGAGGTGGTCATCGCACTGTGGGCCCTATAAAGACGCTGGCTTCCGTGGCGCTGACCTTAGGGTCGTCCTGCGCGGTCAGCGTGAAGTGAATTTTCGACTTCTCTTTTGTGAGCGCCGATTTCGCGACACCCACGCGCACCGGCAAGGTGAGCACCTCGCCCGATTGCACCTCGGTCGGCCGGTAATTTTTAATTACAAACGGGTAGTCGCCCTGCACTTCAATGTTATAAGTGTGGGGCTTACTGTCCATATTATTGAGCTTGATGGTGTACACATTTTGGATCTCATTGCCCGCGGTGCGGTACATGCGCACGCCCCGGTCGCGAATGACATCGATGCCAACCGGCTCGCGATGGAAAATGGTGTAGGCAAATATCACCACCATCATTAACACGGCCGCGGTGTACCCGAACAGGCGCGGCCGTAAAAAGCGGGTTTTACCCGTGTTCAACTCGTGCTCTGAGGTGAAGCGAATCAACCCCCGCGGGTAGGACATTTTATCCATGACGCTGTTGCAGGCATCGACGCAGAGCCCACAATTGATGCACTCGTACTGCAGCCCGTCGCGTATATCGATATCCACCGGGCACACCTGGACGCACCAAGAACAATCGATACAGTCGCCAAGCCCTTTGGCTTTGTAGTCTTCATCGGGTTTACGTGGCCCGCGCGGTTCACCGCGCTTGGGGTCGTAATAGACCGCCAGAGTTTCGGTGTCGTACATAACCGATTGGAAGCGCGCGTAGGGGCACATGTATTTGCACACCTGCTCACGCAGCCAACCGGCGTTCAGGTAGGTCATGCCGGTAAAAAACAAGGTCCAGAAAGCCGCCGACGGATGCGCACCGATGCGCACCATGCCACTCTCGCCCCGGTAGGGTATAAACCCCAAAAGCAGCTCTTTTATCGGCGTGAAATAGCCGATAAAGGTCGCCCCGGTGATAAACGCGACCGCAAGCCAGAGCGCGTGCTTGGCGCCTTTGCGCCACAATTTCTCGAAGCCCCAGCCGCGGCGGTCGAGCTTAATGCGCTGATTACGGTCACCTTCGCAAAGGTGCTCCACCCAGATGAAAATCATCGTCCAAACGGTTTGCGGGCAGGTAAAACCGCACCAGATTCGCCCCAGCAGTACGGTGGCCGTAAACAAGGAGAAAGCGGCAATGATTAAAGCCCAAGCCAGCAGCATAAAATCCTGCGGCCAAAAGGTCAGCCACAGGACGTGAAATTGTCGGGTGGGCAGGTCGAACAAAACGGCCGGGCGGCCGTCGATTGTCAACCAGGGCAGAATAAGAAACCCCAGAATCAGCGGCAAACCCGTGTAGCGCCGAAGCTTTTGATAACGCCCGGATATCTTCCGGGTGTAGATTTTCGCCTCCGCTTCGTAGAGGTTGACGTAGCGAATGCCGGGCGCGCTTTGGTCCGGCGTGTCGGTTGGTTGTTGCTTCTCTGTCACGGCTATCTCTAGGGAACTCCACCCGCCCTAAGCGGGTGACTCATTCGTAATCGTACGACAAACTATAGACGTAGGCTGCGAGCACGTGAATTTTTTCATCCTGAAGCATGTCTTTCTGGGCGGGCATCACGTTGGCGCGCCCGGACCTTACGCTGTGGCTAATGGCCTCGCGGGTGCCTTCATACAACCAGTCGTCATCGGTCAAATCCGGCGCGCCGAGGGCAATCATGCCCGTGCCGTCCTGGCCGTGACAGGCTACGCAATTTTGCTGATATACCTGGCTGCCTGCGCTTGCCAGTTTCGTATCGAACTCACCGCCGGCCAACTGAACAACATACTCGGTCACGGCCTGAACTTTATCTTCCCCGAGAATCGCGCCCCAGGCGGGCATGTTGCCGGCGCGGCCATTGACTAGCGTGGTTTTAATCTGCTCGGGTGTGCCGCCGTACAACCAGGCATCGTCGGTCAAATTAGGGAAGCCATAGCTGCCACCACCGTCGGCACCGTGGCAGACCGCGCAATTGTTGGCAAACAGCCGAGCCCCCATCTTCATGGCAGCCGAATCGTAGATAAGTTCCTCGATTGGCGTGCGCAGCATTGCTTCGAACATCTGCGAATTGGCGTCGCGAGCCCGTTGTTGATCGTTTTCCAGCTCTTTAAGGGAGGTCCACCCGCCTATGCCCTTGAAGGCGCCCAGACCGGGGTACCAAATTAGATAGAGCGCACTGAAAATCAAAGTGCCCACAAACAATTGAAACCACCAACGCGGCAGCGGGTTGTCGTACTCCTCGATGCCGTCGTATACGTGTCCGGTGGTGCGGTTATCGGGCGACTCGTCATCGCGCACCGCCACTTTGCGATTGGCAAAAAGTATCCACACCAACAGCGCCAGGCAGATTAGCGTCAGAACAATAATCCACAAACTCCAGAATGTGCTCATAGTTAACCCTGTTTGTCATCCAGCTTATCTGCCGGTTCCGTCTCACGTTTGTCGGACTTTGGTGGTGGCTCGTCGGCAAAAGGCAGGTTCGCCGCGTCATCAAATTTTTGCTTTCGCTTCGGCGAAAACGCCCACCAGCACACACCGACGAACGCCAACAAAACGAAGATTGTAGAAATACCTCTAAAAGTGTTTAGATCCATGATTCAGCGCTTGTAGGTGAGCAATGTGCCCAATTGTTGAAGATAGGCGACCAAGGCGTCCATTTCGGTGACGCCTTCAACGTCAGCTTTGGCACTTGCGATTTGCTCGTCCGTATAAGGCACACCCACTGAACGCAACGCCGTCATTTTTCTGCCGGTCATGTCGCCGCTTAATATATTGTCGTAAAGCCACGGAAACGCGGGCATATTGGATTGCGGCACGACGCTGCGCGGGTTGTATAGATGCGCCTTATGCCACTCATCGGTGTAGCGTTTGCCAACCCGCGCGAGATCGGGCCCGGTGCGTTTCGACCCCCACAAAAACGGGTGTTCGTAAACGCTTTCGCCAGCAACGGAATAATGCCCGTAACGCTCGACCTCGGCGCGCAGTGGCCTGACCATTTGAGTGTGGCACACATGGCAGCCCTCGCGGATGTATATGTCGCGCCCTTCCAGCTCCACAGCGTTTAAAACCTTTAGGTTCTTAACGGGTTCGGTGGTTTCCTTAAGAAAGAATTGCGGGACCATTTCCACCAGCGCGCCAAAACTGATCGCCACGAGCATCAGCACGATCATCAACCCAATATTCTTTTCTACTATGTCATGGCCTTTCATTGAAGGTTTCTCCTAAGACGGCTGATCAAGCGGCGTGTAACTGCGCGACGACTTGAGAGTCCTTCGCCTCTTTCGCGGTCAGGGTTCTGTAGGTGTTGTAACCCATCAACACCATGCCGAGCAAAAAGAACACGCCGCCCAAAAACCGAACAAAATACCCCGGATAGCTCGCCTCGACCGTCTCGACAAAACTGTAGGTAAGCGTGCCGTCGGAGTTAAAGGCGCGCCACATCAAGCCTTGCAGCAGGCCGTTTACCCACATTGAGGCGATATACAGCACCGTGCCAATGGTCGCGAGCCAGAAGTGGATGTTGATCAGTCGGACGCTCCACATAGCATTCAACCCGGCAAGCACCGGCAGCAAGTGATATATCGCGCCTATGGAGATCATCGCCACCCAGCCAAGTGCGCCTGCGTGCACGTGGCCGATGGTCCAGTCGGTATTGTGTGACAGCGCGTTTACGGTTTTGATGGACATCATCGGGCCTTCAAAGGTGGACATGCCGTAGAACGACAGCGATATCACCAAAAAGCGCAGTGTCGGGTCGGTGCGCAATTTGTGCCAGGCACCCGAAAGCGTCATCAAACCGTTGATCATGCCGCCCCAAGAGGGTGCCAATAAAATGATGGACATCACCATGCCCAAGCTTTGCGCCCAATCCGGCAGCGCCGAGTAATGCAAATGGTGCGGCCCTGCCCAAACGTACACCGAAATCAGCGCCCAAAAGTGGACGATTGAAAGCTGATACGAATAGACCGGCCGGCCCGCTTGTTTGGGCACGAAGTAATACATAATGCCGAGAAACCCAGCGGTAAGATAAAAGCCCACGGCATTGTGGCCGTACCACCACTGGACCATGGCGTCGGCGGCACCGGCGTAGACCGAATAGGATTTAAACAAACTTACGGGGACGGCCATGGAGTTCACTATGTGGAGCACCGCCACGGTGATAATAAAGCCGCCAAAAAACCAGTTGGCAACGTAAATATGGGAGGTCTTGCGTTTTACGATTGTGCCAAAAAAGACGATTGCGTACGCCACCCAAACCAGAGTGATGGCGATATCGATGGGCCACTCCAGCTCCGCGTATTCTTTGGTGGTGGTCAGCCCCATCGGCAAAGTGATCACCGCTCCCACTAGAATGGCCTGCCAACCCCAGAAGGTAAACGGAATCAAAAACCCACCGAACAGTCGCGCCTGGCAAGTGCGCTGGACCACATAATACGAGGTGGCAAACAGGGCACAGCCGCCGAAAGCGAAAACCACCGCATTAGTGTGAAGCGGTCGCAACCGACCAAAATGCGAATAAGGTTGCAGAAAGTCGTTAAGGCCCGGCCACATCAATTGCGCGGCGATCAACACACCTACGGCCATCCCGATAATGCCCCACACTACGGTCATAATCGTAAACTGACGCACCACATGATAGTTGTATACGGGTGTTGCAAGCGCTTGCGTCGCGTGATTGCTCATAGATTTATTCCAAGGACAGTATTTGAAGCGGTGGCGCGGCGCGGCTGCGCCACTTGCAGAAAATTAACGCAGTAATAGCGAACCTAGCAAAGGTAGGTTAGCCCATAAGAGCGTTAGCGGCGAGTGCCCCCTTTGCGTGAGCTTTTGCCGCATTCGAGCCGCAGACTGCTGGCCCGGCCCAGGCGTCGATTATAGTCGTCTACTCATAACCTCGATTGATTCGCATCAAGCGGTGGTCAAATATTTCGCTTAAAGATTAAATCGTACGCCCAAAACAATTTCGGTGCGGTCTTGCGTGGTAACGGCAAAATCGGCGATAAGGCTCCAGCGACGCGCGAAAAAATAATTCAAACCCGCACCGATGTAGGTTTCATCGAAATCGTCAACGATTTCGAAACCGAGAAATAAACGCGTTTCTATATCGCTTTGTAAACTGGCGCGCAAGCCCGTCTCTAACCCCACCCCCAAATCGAATTCAACCGGCGTATCGTGAGCTATGATCGAGGCCTTGGCATAGAGGGAGGAGTCGCGCGCGACGTCGCCTTTAAAGCCGCCATTTAACCTAAACGTTGTCGCACCGCACCAGTCGTCGCTGGTCACATCCACATGGCGAAAACCGTAAAAAACATGCTCGTTGGCGGTGAGACTGCCTTCGACGGTGACGCCGTCTTGAAGGCAACTGTCGTCGGCATCAATATGCTGGCGAGCATAACCCAACCCGAAATAATTATAGGTGGGTCGAGCCCAGCTACTTTGGCCGTAAAAAGCCAGCGCTAACACGGCGGTTAGCCCGAATCGTTTCAGCACGCGTCAAGGTCTCTTTTTTGGTGTTTACAGAAGACTGCGCCCTTTTTGGGCGGCGATGCGCATACGCAGCGCGTTCAATTTAATAAAGCCTTCGGCGTCTTTCTGATTGTAAGCGCCAGCATCGTCTTCAAAGGTTGCAATTTTGGCGTCGAACAGACTCTGCGCCGACTGGCGTCCAACCGCGGTGACGCTGCCTTTGTAGAGTTTCAAGCGCACCCGACCGTTTACAAATTCTTGGGATTCGTCTATCGCCTTTTGTAGCATCAGCCGCTCTGGCGACCACCAATAACCGTTGTAAATCATCGAAGCGTAGTTGGCGATGAACGAATCTTTTAAGTGGGCGACTTCGCGGTCGAGTGTTACCGACTCTATAGCCCTGTGGGCTTTCAGAATAATTGTGCCGCCCGGGGTTTCGTAGCAGCCCCTTGATTTCATTCCGACGTATCGGTTTTCCACCAAATCCAGACGACCTATGCCGTGCGCACCGCCGAGCTTGTTTAAGGCCGCCAAAACGGTCGCGGGTGACATGCGCTGCCCGTCGATCGCCACTATGTCGCCTTTTTCGAAATCCACTTCAATGTATTGTGGCTTATCGGGCGCGCTTTCGGGCGACACCGACCAACGCCACATGTCCTCTTCTGCTTCGGCCCATGGGTCCTCCAGCAGCCCGCCTTCGTACGATATGTGCAGCAGGTTGGCATCCATGGAATAAGGCGATTTCTTTTTGTTTTTGGCGTAATCGACTGGAATATTGTGGGCCTCGCAATAGGCCATAAGCGTCTCGCGCGAGGTCAGCTCCCACTCACGCCAGGGCGCGATCACTTTGATGCCGGGTTTAAGCGCATAGGCGCCCAACTCAAAGCGGACCTGGTCGTTGCCTTTACCGGTGGCGCCATGGGAAATGGCGTCGGCTTGGGTTTCGTTGGCGATTTCAACCAAACGCTTGGCGATCAGGGGCCGCGCGATGGAGGTGCCGAGTAGGTATTCGCCCTCGTAAATCGCATTGGCGCGAAACATAGGGAACACATAATCCGCAACGAACTCTTCGCGCAGATCTTCAATATAAATATCT
>CAZING010000044.1:0-2837 GCA_964540505.1 uncultured Cellvibrionaceae bacterium
TTTTGTGCCTGCTCGCCTCGCTCGCTATGGCCTTGGTGTTTTTGCCGACGCTCGGTGGCGCGAGTCGCCGGCGGGCGACCGGCACAAGTGAGGTAGCGGTGTCGCGAGCCGGTCGCGCCTATGCACGCGTGCTGCATAAGTGTCTTCGCCATCCCAAAACCACGCTTGCAAGTGTCATGGGCGCAATAGTGCTCGTTTACGCGGCCTATGGGCTGTTCAATCACGGCTTAGACTTCTTTCCGTCGGTCGAGCCCGAATCCGCACAGGTTTGGGTGCGCGCGCGCGGCGACCTGTCGGTTTACGAACGCGACGCCGTGCTCAAGCAAGTGGAGGAACGTTTGCAGGGCCTGTCCGAGGTCGAAGCGCTCTACGCGCGCTCGAACTTGGGCACCTCGAGCGAAGTGCCGCCGGATGTGATAGGGACCTTGCAGTTTCAGTTTATCGACTGGCATTCGCGCCGGCCCGCTTCGGTGATTCTCGATGACATGCGCGGTCTGACCGACGACCTCGGGGGCGTTATCTTGGAATTTCGTCAACAGGAAGGCGGCCCGAGCAGTGGCAAGCCGATAGAGCTGCTGGTGGGCGCGATGGACATCTCACAAATCGACCCGGCTGTGGACAAAATCGTCGCCAAAATGCGGGAGCTGGGAGGTTTTAGAGACATAGAAGACAACCGCAGCTTGCCGGGTGTGGAGTGGCGGGTCGAGGTCGACCGCGCCCAGGCGGCCCGCTACGGCGCGAGTGTCGCCGCGGTCGGTAACGCGGTGCAATTGGTGACCAATGGCCTGTTGCTTGCCAAATACCGGCCCGAGTTTGCCAGCGACGAGGTGGACATCCGCGTGCGTCTGCCCGCCGACTGGCGCTCGCTGGCGCAGATGTCCCGCCTCACCGTCAACACCCCGCGCGGACAGGTGCCCATCACCAATTTTGTCAATGTTGTGCCCGGCGATAAAACGAGCGTTTTGAACCGCGTCGATGGCGATCGAGCGGTGACCATCAAGGCAGATCTCGATGAGGGCGCCCAAGTCGCCGAACGGCTGCAAGCGCTGATGGCCTCCGATCTCGACTTGCCCCGGGGTGTGCAGGTAACCCCCGGCGGCGAGAGCGCAGACCAACAAGAAGCCATACAGTTTTTGTCTTCAGCGTTTCTTATTGCCGTTTTTTTGATCGTAATGATCCTGTTGGTGCAGTTCAACAGCTGGTACCAAACCTTGTTAATCCTTTCTGCAATCGTGTTTTCGACCGCTGGCGTGTTGCTTGGGCTGCTGGTCAACAGTCAGCCCTTCGGCATAGTGATGGTGGGCATGGGGGTGATCGGATTGGCCGGTATAGTGGTGAACAACAATATTGTGTTAATCGACACCTACAACCAAATCCGCGACGCGGGCACCAACGCGTTTGACGCCGCCTACCAAACCGGGTGTCTGCGTCTGCGTCCGGTAATGCTTACCTCGGTAACAACCATACTCGGGCTTATGCCCATGGCGCTTGGCGTTAATGTCAATTTGCTTGAGCCGAGCCTCGGTTTCGGCGCGCCTTCCACCCAGTGGTGGACGCAGATGTCCAGCGCCATTGCCGGAGGGCTCGCCATCGCCACCGTGCTCACACTTCTGCTAACCCCCTGTATGCTGATAATGGGCGACAAGCTCCGAGAAAAGCGCAAGGCGCGGGCTAGGTCTGAGCGAGAAGGCTCTACGCTCGATCAGCCGAGCGGCGACCAGCAAAGCTTCCCCCCAAGCGTCGGCCTTGAAAACGAATAAAAAAAACAGGCGCCCAAAGCGTCGGTGACAGGTAAAACCATTCGGTATTTGCAAAATAATTTTTGCGTAATATCAAGCTAAAAAATTAAACAGTGCGATTAATCACATTTAATTTTTTAGCTGAGGCAAGTTTGAAACTTATGCGCCCGTTCCGCTTTCAAATTCTTCGATGACGTCGCCTCGGCTACGATCAAGGCCCTCTATGTCAGTCCGTACTCGGATATAGGCGCAAAATAAAGTTAACTATTCCGTTACGGGCTATTCAGCTTTTGGAGCGGCACCGTTCGTGCTTAGTGTCAGGCGTGGAACCCGTTACCTTTATTAGAGGCAGTTGATTCTTATGTACCGATATCTGCATTCCAGCAAGCACTTTAAAAATTATCTGGTCATCGCATCGGCCTTGTTTGCAGCTCCCGCTTTCGGGCACGGCTTAATGACCGATCCGCCGGCAAGAAACGCATTTTGCGGTTACCTTGAGAAACCCGATCAGGCATCCACACCAGCATGTGTGGCCGCCGCCCAGCAAGACGCCAACGGCATGTATCAATTTATGAGCGTGCTGACCCACGACATAGGGCGCAGCGGCGGTCGCTCTGACCACGTCTGCGGTTTCGATAGCGAAACCTGGAACGGTGGACCATCGCCTTGGGATTACTCGTTCGATTGGCCGACCACAAACATCGACAGCGGGCCGCTGACCATCACCTGGGACATCTCTTGGGGTCCGCATTACGACGACACAGAGGAATTCAAGTACTGGATCACCAAACCGGGTTTCGAGTACCAAGTCGGTGAAGCCTTGACCTGGGACGATTTCGAAGAGCAACCCTTTTGTACACTCGACTACAGCGACACCAACCCAGACGCGGACCCGAATGTAGTCGCCGATAAGGCCAACAGTCTCTTCCACACCACCTGTACCGTTCCCGAGCGCAGCGGGCGACATATTATTTACGGCGAATGGGGTCGCAACTATTACACCTACGAGCGTTTCCACGGCTGCCTTGATGTAGTCGTTAACGGCGGTGGCGGCAATGGTTCGAGTTCGTCCTCAAGCTCAAGTTCTAGCTCGAGCTC
>CAZING010000044.1:2937-18650 GCA_964540505.1 uncultured Cellvibrionaceae bacterium
CGACGGCTATATCGCAGAGGTGCGCTTGACCAACACAAGCGACGCGGTGGTCGATGGCTGGAGCGTCAGCTGGGAACACACCGACGGTTCTGCAGTGACCAACTCTTGGAGCACATCACTTGCGGGCAACAACCCCTACACCGCAAGCAGCATGAGTTGGAACGCTGCGATACTGCCAGGCGCGACGGTGGTGTTCGGTATGCAGGTGACCAAAGGTTCGGATGCGGCCGAAATTCCAACCCTCACCGGCGAGTTGTGTAACTGATCGACGCGTTGAAATAGAACGGGTTGAACACCGACCCGATGAAAGGGCCCTGCGGGGCCCTTTTTTATATAGATTCTTGTAAACAAATTTAAACGCTTTGTAAAAGAGAGCTTCAGCTTAGCTCGATACTACTCAGAAAAATGACTATTGCTGATGGTCGAGCGTCTGTCGTCCGTCGGTTTCAGTTCCACGCAGGCCCTTGTCGTCAACGGTCTCGCAAAGCGTCGATTAATTGCTTTTTATTCATTTTAGAGCGCCCGTCAATACTCAGTTGCGCCGCCTTCTGATAAAGGTCATCCCGAGACCATTCTTCGTATTTTGCCGCATGGCCGCCTTTCTTTCCTGTTTCGGATCTGGACGAATTGGCGATCCGTGCGGCTTTTTCTTTGCTCATACCTTTGTCTCGCAAGGCTTCGTACTGTTGGTCGTCTTTGATCCGTGGTCCGTGGTTTTTAGTCATCTCTTTTCTCCGCGAAGCTGCAAGCGTTGCCGTTTCTATTTCAGAACTGCGGGCCTTGCCGGAATGGAGATTGAAGCAAGCAAAATGCCGAGGTGGCGTTTACTCTTTGCGCTATCGACGTCGAAATTAAAGACGCAAAGCCGTTCAAGCGCTTAAAAAAATACGCATTTGACAATGCTTTAGATAGGTGGAGCAAAACCGCTACTGGGCGCAAAAATTGCAGCATGGATTATAACGATACGGGTGAGCGAGGCGAAGCCGATGGTTACTGAATCCATACAAGATGTGCTGCATTGGTCCACGCGCTTTCACACCACTTTGGCGTACAGGTTGAACAAAAGCCAGGATTATGCGCCCGGTGACCGCGAACGCATGTTGATGAATTTTTTGAGCGAACACGAAAGACTGCTCGCCGATCACTATTCGCGTTATCAGCGAGCGGACGATATGAATCCTTTGAAAACGTGGAGCCATCACTACCAACAAACCTACCCTAAAGGGTGGATGCGGGATTTCCAAGAGCCTTATGAAAATATGAGCACTGACGAAATCGTGCAGGATGTCGAAGGTCAGCATCATGCGGTGATCCAATTTTACAAAACTTTGAAAGCCAAAGCGAAGACTCCAGAGGTGGTTGAGCTCTTAGAACTGCTTATAGAGCTTGAAACTGCCGAGACCTGCAGCATGAGTGAGGCATCCAGCCGCTTGTAAATTTGTCAGCGGGGCCGCTTTTCGAATGCGGAGTCTGTTCGGTCTCGGCTTTCCCGGACGGTGCGCAATGAACCGTCCTAAAATGTAAGAGGTGAGCTTATGGCGTCGCGAGCATTATGGAGTGGCCAGTTGCGGTTGTCGCTGGTGTCAATTTCGGTTGAGTTGCACTCGGCAAAAAAATCTGGCGCTCATATATCGTTTCGCCAGATACACAAACCGTCGGGCAAGCGCGTCCATTATCAAAAGATCGTCAACGGTATTGGCCCGGTCGACGCTGAAGATATCGTAAAGGGCTTTGAATACGACAAAGACCGCTACGTGCTGCTCGAGCCCGACGAGATAGACCAAGTGAAGCTCGACAGTCGAAAAACGCTTGAACTTGTGCAGTTCGTCGATGCGTGTGAAATACCGCCGCTGTTTTACGACAAACCTTATTACCTGATACCCGCAGACAAACTGGCCGAAGATGCCTACCGAGTTATTCGTGACGCACTGCGCCGCAGCGCTAAAATTGGTTTGGGGCAATTGGCGATGCGCGGTCGGGAGTATCTATGCGCAGTCAGACCCTGCGGCGATGGGCTGTTGCTTGAGACGCTGCACTACGCCGATGAAATAAAATCGGCAGAGCCTCTGTTTGCCAACATCAGCGATGACAAATCGGACAGCGAACTGCTGGATGTCGCCAGCGCCTTGATGGACAAAAAAACCGCGCCGTTTAACGCCGAGGCCTATAAAGATCATTATCGGATGGCGCTGCGCGAGTTGGTGGACGAAAAAACGCAGAACAAACAACACAAAGTGACGGCCAAAGACGACTCGGCGCCTGCGACTAAAGGCAGCAACGTGGTGGACTTGATGGCCGCGCTAAAACAGAGTTTGGAAAAATCCGGAAAGGCGAAATCCGGCGATTCAAAATCGAGCGCCGCGAAGCGGCCCAAAGCAAAAAAAACGGCTTCCGGCAAAACTGCCACCTCCAAGCAAACCAAAAGTCGCAGCACAAACAACGAGACGAAAAGGTCCAAATCGAAAACGCAGGCGGCAAAATAGCGCGCATTTTGCAGTACCGGGTGTGAGGGGTTATCGCCAATGACCAAGACCGACCGACTAAGCCCGTATCGCGAGCGGCGGGATTTTTCACTGACCAGCGAGCCTCCCGGAAACGCCGGACGCAAACATAAAGGGCCACTGACATTCATCGTGCAAAAGCACGCGGCTCGACGCCTGCATTACGACTTTCGCCTCGAATGGCAGGGCGTGCTTTTGAGTTGGGCGGTCACCAAAGGGCCAAGCCTCGACCCCAAAGATAAACGCTTGGCGGTGCAGACAGAAGACCACCCAGTGGCCTACGGCGGCTTCGAAGGTAAAATACCCAAGGGGCAATACGGCGGCGGTACGGTGATGCTCTGGGATCAAGGCGTATGGGAGCCAACGAGCGATCCGCAAAGGGGTTTAGCGGAGGGTAAGTTGACGTTCACGCTCAAAGGCGCGCGCATGCAGGGCGGTTGGGCGCTGGTACGCATGCGAGACAAAGACAACAAAAAGCAACAGAAGCGGCAAAATTGGTTATTGATTAAAGAACGGGACGATTACGCCGACGATAAACGAGACCTAACGGTCGATTACGCCACCAGTGTTAAAACGAAGCGACGCTTGGAGGACATTGAAGCCGAGGGCGCCACTTATTTGGGCGTCGAAAATGGCGAGCTGCAAACAGAAGGTGGCCGGCTCGCCAAAACCCAGAACCCGAAAACACATGCGCGAAAGGTATCGAAACCCCGAGGGGCCAAGCCCCGCGAGATTGGCGCGCCTGCCTTTCAGCCGCCTCAGCTGGCGACGCTCACTAATGAGGTGCCAAAAGGCCAGCAGTGGCTGTTCGAGAATAAGTTCGACGGTTATCGGTGTTTGGCTGCGGTAGGCTCCGGCGGTGTGGCAATGTACACCCGAAGCGGACTTGACTGGCGAGAAAAATTCACCGGTCTCGCCGCCCAACTCGAAAAACTGAAGTGCAAAAATGCATTGCTGGACGGGGAAGTTGTCGCGCAACGCAAAGGACGGTCGGATTTTTCAGCGCTGCAGCACGCGTTAAAACACGGCGGCTCGTTAACCTACTACGTGTTCGATATTCTACACTTAGACGGGCAAACCTTGGGCGCCGAGCCGTTGGTTGAACGCAAAGAAGTGTTGGCGAATCTCTTCGCCCGCTCGGGCGATTTTGCCAGTATCCAAATGACCCACTACATTGAAGGCGACGGCAAAGCGGCATTACAACACGTTTGCGATGCCGGGGGCGAGGGCATAATCTGTAAGCGGCGCAACGCCAGATACAGCAATAAACGCGATAAAAGCTGGTTGAAGGTGAAGTGCACGCGTCGCCAGGAATTTGTGATAGCCGGTTATTCGCCCTCCGCCAAAAACGCGCGCCCGTTTGCATCCATTCTTGTCGGTCAGTATGTCGACGGCAATTTGATTTACAAAGGCCGCATAGGTACAGGCTTTGATGATGCCGAACTTCGTAGCCTCGCGGCAAAATTCGCCAAGATAAAAATTAACAAAAACCCGTTTTCCGAGCGGACGGGCGGCGTTGAGCGAAGCATCGCGCGCGACGCCCAATGGTTGCAACCGCGTCTGGTGGCGGAGGTGGATTTTGCAGAGCTGACTGCCGCCGGACATATCCGCCACGGCGTGTTTTTGGGCCTACGCGAAGACAAAGACGCGGCCCAAATAGCGCCCGAGCGCGCCACACCTCTAGACGAGGTCAAAGACGCCGCGCCTTCCGGCGAAAAAAACACCGGTGCTGAAAAGCATCGTGGTGGTGTCAAACGCGCAAACGCGAATACCAGGACCAAAGCGAGCGAGAAAATGACGGCGACAACGCGAAATTCGAAAGCGAACTCAGGGGACTCTAAATCGGAAAAACTCACCAAGATCGTACCAGAAGACGCGGTTGTAAAAGGGGTCGTCATCAGTCACCCTGAACGGGAAATATTCCCCTCCGCAGGGCTAAGCAAACTCGAGATAGCGGCTTATATTGGCGCTCTCGGCGAGCGACTGGCCACTATTGCAGGGCATCGGCCAGTGTCATTGGTGCGTTGTCCACAAGGTCTTGGCAAAAAGTGCTTTTTTCAAAGGCACGCGGGTAAAGGTTTCCCAGACAGTTTCAAAACCGTGGGTGTGGAAGAAAAGAGCGGCAGCACGGCCGACTATATGTATTTTGATGGGCCCGAAGGCTTTGTCTCGGCCATCCAAATGGGAGCCATTGAATTTCATATGTGGGGCGCGCGCAACGACCGCTTAGACCGACCGGACCGCTTGGTGTTTGACTTGGACCCGGACGCCGAGCTCGACTTCGCGACCGTCAGAGATGCCGCGTTTGAGATGCGGGACTTACTGAATAAAATGTCGCTACGCTCTGTGCCTTTGGTCACCGGCGGCAAAGGCGTGCATCTGTGCGTACCGATAAAACGCACGCTCGACTGGGACACGGCAAAGCTTTTTACCAAGACCTTTGCGCATTTGCTAAGCGATAAACACCCGGACCGCTTCATTGCAACTATGTCGAAAGCCAAGCGAAAGGGAAAAATATTTATTGATTGGCTGCGCAATGAACGCGGTGCGACAGCGATTGCGCCTTATTCGGTGCGGGCTCGAGAAGGCGCGCCCGTGGCTGTGCCTGTGACTTGGCGCGAATTAAAAACATTGGAGTCCGCCAACACGTTTACCACAGTTGCCGCCCTCGCGAGGTTAACCAAACCCTGCCCCTACTTAAAAGCGATGGACACACCATCGGCTGTGACCAAATCGATTCTTCGGCACATGGAAGATTTTTAATGTTCAAATATTTAAAAATATTGAGTTGGTTTTTATTCTGTTTTGGTGTTGTGCTTGCGGCGGCAAGCCTATTCGGCGTCGAACTCGGCATAGGTAACAGAAGCGAGACCCTCGGCCTATTGATGATGCAAGTGGCGGCGGCAAGCTGCGTGCTTTATGGCTTCACGCTCCATAAAGCCGGCAAACTCTCCTACAGTGTGTTGCTTTACGGGGGTTGGGCGTTGATTGTGTTAATGATCGTAACGGGCCAGATATGGCTCAATCGAGGCGCGACTTAGTAGAAACGGTACGACGGGTATTAGTAGAAACGGGACGACGGCGTGGCTTTGATTATGCCCAGCCGCCGGGCGGCATAGAAACCCACAAGGTTACCTACTGAAACCTATTTTTGTCGCCCGACGCCTTCAGACTCTGGCGTATGACTTGCGCGCGGATTAAGCCGGTTCGGTTTCCAATTGTTGGTAAAGCGCGCGCACCGGCGCTTCGCCGTAGAGCCGCTCTAGGCGTCGCACGATAAAATGGCCGCGCGCCATGCGTTGATAATGCTCGATAAAAGCCGCGTTAATCGCGGCACCGCCTGCCGCGCCTACAAGGGGCACGGCTTGGGCAGCCACTTTTTCACTGACTGGAATACTAAAGCGGCTCGCAACTTGGCTGATCAACCGCGTTAAAGCCGGTGCGCTTTTACTGTTTAGGCCTTTGCGGGCGAGGTGGCGACTGGCGTCGGATACCGACTTGGCAAGTCCTGCGCGAATGCCAAAATAACCCGCGTCGGAAGCGTCATCGTCTCGGCCTGGGCCGCCGAGCGCGAACACTTGGAGGCAGGCCAATTGGGTCTGTTCGCTAGCCAAGTGCTCGCCCTCCGAGCGGGCGATGTCGGCGATCGAGCGCAACATAATGGTCGTGGCAATGGGCAATTCAACCGCGAGTGCTGGCAGGCCAAAAGCGCCGCCTACAGCGCCGACCATGGTCACGGCGGCTTTATGTAAGCGGTTGGACGGTGCAAGATCGACGCCTTTGATTGTAAAAATTGCAGCGTTCAGCGCGAAGGCCAGGGATTTTTCTGCACTGCCATGGACGACTTTTTTCATCTCCGCCGGCAACAGTTTCAAACTCTTTTCCATGGGCGTGCCCAGGATATTGGAAATTCTCGCTACCCAACCGGGGTGCTCAAGCAATTGCTTAGCTTCACGCAGCGCGATTCGATGCTCGGGGGTAATCCCGCGCGGTGCGTAATCGAGAGGTTGTTGGTTGCCGGTATCTTGTGTCACGCAAGTTACTCTTTCTGTAGGGGTTTGAAGCTTCGGGATGCTTCGGCCATGAGTAGAGAAGCAAGTTTCGATCCCGTCGGATCGATTCGTGCTTGTCTTAGTGGTCGCAAATGCGAAGGGTTCAAGATAAAAGCGGTTCGCCTAGCCCGATGCGCCACCGTCACGCGATAACTCCTGCGGGCCGAACTGGGTCGGCATTTTGCGCTCGAAAGGTTGTGTTAAGATCGGATTTTTTAGCCGATCGAGAACCTTAAAAAGATTAAGCTCGAAAAATACAATTATTAACACGTTCATTAGGAGACATCATGAAACGACATATCGTCTTGCTTGCCGCAATACTCGCGCTGCCAAGTTTACCCGCCATGGCCGATGGTCATAAAGACGGCCACAAAAAGGCTGGGAAATCCGGCAAAACCGCGTCGGTGACTGTGCACAGTTTAAATGAACAAGGCACCGGAAACTCGATTGGCAGCATTCAGTTGAAGGAGGTTACCGGTGGCATTGTGTTAACGCCCGACCTTCGCGATTTAACGCCGGGGCTTCACGGTTTTCACGTGCATGAGAACGGCTCGTGCGAGCCATCCACGAAAGACGGTAAGGTCACCCCGGGTGGCGCTGCCGGCGGGCATTTAAACCTGGATGATGCCAAGCACCACGCGGCGCCCTGGGAGGACGGCCACACAGGCGATATGCCGGCGCTGTTTGTGGAAGAAAACGGCACGGCCACGCACCCTGTGTTTGCGCCGGGTCTGACGATGAAAGCGGTTAAAGACAAAGCGATCATTATCCACGCAGGCGGCGACAATTACAGCGATTCACCGAAGCCTTTGGGCGGCGGCGGTGCCCGTGTGGCGTGCGGCGTTATTCCAGGCAAATAATTCCAGGCAAATAATTCCAGGCAAATAACCTAGGCTGCTAAGGTCGAGTTCTTGCAGGCTTCGAACAACAAGTTTCGACGGCGGTCCTGGGTCGTTAGTGACTGGGGGCTGCCGCGGCAGCTCGTCGCCGGGCTTAAGGTGCCTGCGACACGGTCAACCTGTATCGACATAGGGGTGGCTAATGGATTACAGGCATCAGCATAGCGCCGGTCCGTACGAAACCTTGCCGACGGTCGCTAAGCCCGGACGAAAGCTTAAGCTTGAACAGCGGCTTAGGTTTTTGCGCGCTGCCCAACTTGTGCCTTATATGGGGCACGGGACCCGTCACAGCCTGCAGGTAAAAGGCCGGTTGATTGCCGGGCACGGAAGAAAAAGCGAGTGGTTTAAGCGCAGTGCGAAGCTGCGTAATTTTTTTATCACCATTCGCAACATGCGCTCTAAAAAGCTTCCGGGGGCCTTGATCGAAGCGCGCTACCGGGGCGAAACGCACAGGGTATACACCGACAGCGAAGGCTATTTTCTGTTGAATTTCTGGCTTCCGCACGACCCGCTCGAACCCGGCTGGCATGACGTGCGACTTAAAGTGCTGGACTCCATAGGCGGCCGTGGCGCAACGGCAACGGCCCGTTCGTTTGTTCCGCCAGCAGATGCTGGGTTCGCGGTTATCAGCGATCTTGACGACACCGTGATCAACAGCAGCGCCTTTAACAAAATCACGCAAATAAGGCTGACGCTGTTCAAAGACGCTGCCGGGCGCACCGCCGTGGACGACGTCGCGCCGCTCTACAAGCGTCTGGTCGCTGGCCCCACCGGCGAGAGCAACAACCCAATTTTTTATCTATCGCGCAGCGGCTGGAACCTGAACGGTCTTCTGGAGGAGTTCTTGGCGCTCAACGAATTGCCACCGGGGCCTATGTTTCTGCGCGATCTTGCCTGGCGCGAGGCGAAGTCCATCGCGCTTGGCAGTAACAACCATAAAATCGATTACATCCGCGCGTTGTTGCAGACATACGCGCACCTGCCTTTTGTGTTAATGGGCGACAGCGGCCAGCACGACCCCGAAACCTACTGGCAGATTGCAATGGAGAATCCGGGGCGTATTAAAGCGATTTATCTTCACGACCTAGAGCGCAAAAGCCGGGTGCACGCAGTGGAGGCGATCGCCAGAGACTTGCGCAAACGTGACGTTCCCGTGGTCCACAGTGCGTCACTCACCCAATACCACACCCATATGGAGAAACTTGGGCTGATTAAACCGCGCGGCGCGCTCGCGACCGCCGGGCGCCGGTGATAGCGCCGTCAGTTAACCCGTCAATGTTTGGGGCGGTTCAACAGGCCGTTGTTTATCGGTGTGTCGATCTTGGCTTCGCGAACGACAAAGGCGCCCGAGGGCGCCTTTGTCGTTTATTCAGCCCGCGGCGCGGCTTCGATTAACGCCTCTCGCAGGACGTCATCGACTGTGGTGACTGGCACAATCTGAAGGCGTTCGCGCACCTCGGCGGCAAGCTCCGGTATGTCCTTTTTATTGGCCTCGGGGATCAGCACTTTGGTAATGCCGGCATTGAGCGCCGCAAGCGTTTTCTCTTTCAGCCCGCCAATGGGCAACACCAGACCGCGTAGAGTCACCTCTCCGGTCATGCCGACAGTGTGATCCACCTCCCGCCCCGAGAACAACGACGCCAACGCGGTAAACATGGCCACCCCGGCGGAGGGGCCGTCTTTTGGGATGGCGCCGGCGGGGACATGCACATGGACGTCGAATTGGTTGAAATCCTCCGGCGCTATCCCAAGTTGGCTCGCGCGTGACCGCACCAGGCTCTCGGCGGCTTGCACCGACTCGCGCATGACGTCGCCAAGCTGACCGGTCAACACGAATTTGCCCGTGCCCGCGTAGCGAATCGCCTCTATGTGCAACACTTCGCCGCCAACGGGTGTGTAGGCGAGGCCGTTGACAACCCCGGGTGCGCTTATGCCGACTTTCGCTTCGCTGGAAAATCGCGGCGGCCCGAGAATCTCCTGTACGGTGGCGATATCCGCGGCTTTTTCGGTGTAGTCGCCTCGGGCAATGCCCGCGGCTATGCCGCGAATCACCGCGCCCAATTCGCGCTCGAGGTTGCGCACCCCGGCCTCGCGCGTGTAATCGGCAATCACGCGCTCGACCGCCTCGGGCTGCCAGGGGCACTGCTCGGGCTTGACGCCGTTTTCTTGAAGCTGCCGCGGGATCAGGTAGCGCTCGGCGATGTTGCGCTTTTCAGCGGCGGTATAGCCCGACAGCTGAATGACCTCCATGCGGTCGCGAAGCGGGCCGGGAATGGGTTCAATCTGGTTGGCGGTGGCGATAAACACCACCTGCGACAGATCGAAGGGCAGGTCGAGGTAGCGGTCCACAAAGGTATGGTTTTGACGCGGGTCCAAGACCTCGAGCAGCGCACTGGCCGGGTCGCCCCGAAAGTCGGCGCCGAGCTTGTCGATCTCATCGAGCATAACCACCGGGTTGCGGGTGCCCACCCGGCGCAACTCCTGAATCAGTCGGCCCGGCATAGCGCCTATATAGGTGCGGCGGTGGCCGCGTATTTCCGCCTCATCGCGAAGCCCGCCCAATGCGATGCGCACAAACTCCCGACCGAGCGCCGAGGCGATCGACTGTCCGAGGCTGGTTTTGCCCACCCCCGGCGGTCCCAAAAAGCACAAAATGGGGCCGCGACCCTCGGGGTTGAGTTTGCGCACCGCCAGATATTCAACGATACGGCGCTTGATTTTGGCAATCCCGTAATGGTCGCGCTCGAGTATCTCCTCGGCGTGGTGCAGGTCGATGTGCTCGTCCGAAAGCTTTGTCCAGGGCAGGCTTGCCAGGGTGTCTAGATAGTCGTTGATCACCGAGGATTCGGGGCTGGCCGAGGGAATCTGCTGCAGGCGTCGAAGCTCTCTTTCGGCGACTGCCCAAGCGGCCTCTGGCAGCTCTGCGGCCTTAAGGCGCGCTTCGAGTTCGGCCACTTTGCTGTCGGTGCCGTCGTCCTCGCCAAGCTCTTTCTGGATCGCACGCAATTGCTCGCGCAGATAGGCGCGGCGCTGGGCTTCGCTGAACTCGGTTTTGACGTCTTCGCGCAATTTCGCCTGTAGGTTCGAGATGTGCAGTTGCTCGTCGAGATACCGCTGCAGCCGGTCGACACGTTTAACCACCTGCAGTTCTTCGAGCAACCGTTGCTTTTGCTCGACCGGCAAACTGAGGTTGCCGGCGAGAAAGTCCGTCAGCATCACGGGGTTCGACAGCGGAATATTGCGCACCGCCTCCGCGGCATCGTCGGATAGGGAGGGGGAGTTTTCGATCAGGGTAACGGCGGTATCGCGCAGGTTGCGTACCGCCGCTTGCCAGTATTGGTCGTCGGCGGGCGGCGAGCTGGCCGTTACCGGCTTGACGCGCACCTTAAAGCCCGTCTGCTGGGGTTCAAAATGCTCGATCTGGACTCGGCTTTGGCCCTCTAGAATCAAAATAACCACTTTATCGCGCCGCATCATCTGCAGCACTCTGCCGATGGTGGCCGTGGTGTAATAGTCGTCCGCACCCGGAGGCGTGGCCGCAGTGGGCTTAAGTGTGGCGACCACCAGTCGGCGCTGCTCGGCTAAGGTCTCTTCTATCAGGTCGGCGATCTCGCCTTCGACAGGTACGGTCACCACCATATGAGGAAACACCACCGCATCGCGTGCCGGCAACAGCACATAGGCGGTGTTCTCGTCGATCCGACCGGAACTCTGGCCGTTTTGGTCTATCGTCTTGGGGGAATCGGCAAGCAATTTCATAAAGGTAAAGCCTCACAATAGGGGTAAACGTATCCATACCAGGCCGTCCTGCGCCTGAACCTCGCCGCGTTCGCGATCGACCGCTTGGGGCAATTCGAGTTCGCGCATAAAGGAGCCTTCTTCAATTTCCATCAGGGTTGTGCGTCGACATGCACTGCCGGTGGTTTTACATTTAAGATCGGGCCAGCGGCGCGCCCCGGAGATGCGCACCAGGCGCCCTTCGACTTCAATTTGCACGTCCGCAAGCGGTACGCCGGCCAACTCCACGAACAGCTCGAAGTGGTGCGGGTAGCTGTAGACGTTCATCGCCGGTTGCCAGCCTCGGCCGTACTGGCGGTGTCGGAAATGCAGGGTTTGCATCTGACCGATGATTGTGTCCATCTCCTGAATCATCAACTCAAATCGTCTTCTCGACATGACTTTGTCCTTGGTTGCAATCGCACACAGCCGGTGCGCAGGTGGTGAGTAATTGGATCTGTTTAGGGTTGGACCGTCTAAGGGTCAGTTTTTTCCGCAGACCTATACCGGCGCTTGATATTTATAATGAGGGCATCGATGGTGGTTTGAAAGGGGGGCCGCCGCACACCGGGCGCTGCTCACGTTTGTGCTGATAGGAGGAGTGGCTATGCGACTTAGTCACCAATTCCCTGCATGGCCCGCTCAGAGAAACGCGGAAAGTCAGAGAGCTGTTCGCTGCGCCCGAGCGTTCACCTGGGCTTGGTAGGACTTGGAAAGGCTCTCTGCTAGGATTTTTGAGGTAGCTTCAGTGTGCAACAAAAACCCGAGTCGGCGGTTTCGAGCGTGAGCGCGCCGTGGTGGAGCTCGGCTATCGCGTTGGCCATGGTTAAACCCAACCCGTAACCGCGCGATTGGCCTTTTTGAAAGGGTTGCAGCATGCGTTCGCGGTCCTCTACATCGATGCCGCAACCGTTATCTATGACCTGTATGACCGCCCGGCGGGCGGATACCGCAAGGCTCAGGCGTATCGTCAGTGCCGGGCCGCCATGCGCCATGGCGTTTTCCAGTAGGTTGGCCAGCATTTGGGTGAGCAGTTGATTGTCGCCCAAGACCAGAACGGGGCGTTTGCCGGTGTTCACAAGCAATGTATGACCGGCGTCTTCGATGGGCGGTTGGTAGGCGGCGGCAAGGTTTTCGATCAGGCGTTTGAGGTCCACCGGCGCGAACTGTGAGCGAAGCTTGCCGCCGTGAAGCTCGGCGAGGCGAAGGATCGCGTCGAAAAGTTTCAGCGTGGTGTCAAGCTCCTGCTGCGCCCGCTCGAGCGGCTGCGGCCCCTCGGGGTTTTGCTCACCGGCTTCTAAAGCGTGCAGGTGGTTTTTCAGCCGGGCGAGCGGGGTGCGAAGGTCGTGGGCGATGTTCATAGTCACTATGCGCTGGTTTTCCATCAACCGTTCGATTTGGTCGAGCATGCCGTTCAGTACCCGCGCTAGGTCGTCGAGTTCGTCGCCGCGAGGGTCCAGCTCGATCCGGCGGCTGAAATCGCCCTCGCCAACCAAGCGGCTCACGCTTGTGATCACGCCGATTCGCGAGGTCAGCTGTCGCGCCAGAAAATAGCCGCCGACAAAGCCGAGCACCAGCACCGCGACAATCGCCCAAAAAAACACGGCCCAGATCGCCGACGCCAGTTGCGCCACCAGCCCGAGACTTTTGCCGACCACCAAGGTGAAATCTTTATCAAAACCCCGGCTTAACACCAAAAAGCGTTCGCCACCGGCGGCTTTGGCGCGACTTCGCAGCTCCAGTTCGTGCCAACCTTCTGCGGGCGTGGAGCCATGGAATTCATTAAAAATGGCTTGGTTTTGGGCATTGTATACCGCGTACACAAACTGCCTTTGGCTCGGATTTTTCTCGACTCTTTCTTCGATCTCTTCAATTAATTCTTCCAGGCCGTCCTCTTTGAATTCAAAAAGCAACAGCGTGCTTTCGACTTCAATTTGTTGGCGCATTTCGGATTCCAGAGTCCACTTAACCAGCGTAAAAATGGCGAGAGTCAGCAGCGCCACAGAGCTGATGAACACCACCAAGTACATAAGCGTCAGGCGAAAGCGGGTGTTGCCGATAAATTCAGGCGGTTTCAGAAATTTTATAGCCTTCTCCGCGAACCGTGTGAATGACAGGCACATCAAACCCTTTATCGACTTTGGCGCGCAAGCGGCTGATATGGGATTCGACAATATTGGTGTTGGGATCAAAATCAAAATCCCACACGCCCTTTAATAACATGGTGCGGGTAACAATTTGGCCCCGGTGGCGAAGCAACACGGCCAAAAGTTTGAACTCGGTCGGCTGCAGCGTGATGGCGTGACCGGCGCGAACAACGCTTCGCGTTAATAGGTCCACCTGAAGGTCGGCAACTCTGTGCTCTAGCGGCTCGCTCGCGGTCGAGAAACGGCGCGTCAGCGCGCATAGACGCGCGTAAAGTTCGGCGAAATCAAAAGGTTTGACGAGATAATCGTCGCCCGCCTGCAGCCCCGCGACGCGGTCTTCAATATCGCCCAAAGCCGTCAAGAAAATTGTGGGCACCGCGGGCAGGTTTTCGCGTGCGGTTTTCAGCAGTTGCAGGCCTTCGGTGTCGGGCAGCATACGATCAAGCACTACAGCATCAAAGGCGCCACCGGCGAGCGCGCCAAGGGCCTCCTGGCCGGTGGCCGCTAAGGTCACCTGCTCACCGGCCTTTATCAGTTCCCGCTCTAAGAAGCTCGCGGTTTCCCGATCGTCCTCGACGATTAAAATACGCATACGCGACTCGGGTTTAATCCTTTTTCGAGCGGGTGACCTCGCCGGTCATGGCGTCGATGGTGACTTCGTATTTACCATCCTGGGTCAATAGGTCCACTTCGTACTCGGGCTTGAAACTGTTTTTATCAAACTCTGCCTCGTAGGCTTTACCGTTCACGTGCGCCTCGGCTGTGTTGATGGCTTCTACCAGACTGACCGATACGCCTTCGAGATCCTGCAAGGTTTTTTCTGCAGCACCGACTGTGGTGGCGGCCATCGCCAAAACTATGGCTGAACTTACACTGACAAATTTACGGTTCATAATCGTTCCTCATCTATGTCAATTTTTTTATGAGAAGCGCCAGCCCGAAACCGGCCGGTGCTGTCTACAGTCGCCGACCTCAAGGGATTTGTCGAGCGTTGGGGATACCTTATCCCGACTGGGCGTTATTGGGTAGTTACAATCCGGTAATGTAAAGCACCAAACGTGCCCTGCACATTGGTCTTCGGCTACCCGCTCTCACGCAGATTTAAGCCTTTAAAAACCGCACTTTGATAGGCAATGTGAAGAGATTGACCAGCGCCGCAGTTAGAACGTGGCAGTCGGGGCGGGTTGAACTAAAATCAAGCCGCTTCACCCCGGCGGATGCCGAGCTGCCCCTTTTGGCCGCCCGTCACCCGGCTTTGGCGAGTGTTATTCGATAAGCGTTAAGGTTCCGAACACATCGGCGTTCAGGTAGCCTTGATTGTCTTTGTGCCCTTGGGTGTCGACCGAACCCATCATGCTTTCGCGCTCGAACGCACTTTCGGGAATGCTGTTGTCGTTGTCGATATAGGCGGCCGAGAACCCCAAAACTTTACCTTCGTAAAGCTCGACCGGTTGGTTGGTGGCGCCGGGGGTGAAGTCGTAATCGTCGGCGTAAACCCGAACGCTCATCTCCCAAATGTGCAGGTTGCCTTCGCTTTTAATTTCCAGGGTGACGTGGTCGTTTAGCAGTATCGGCTTGCCGCCAACGTTGTCGACGTTGTCTTTGTAGGTGCTCAGATGATAAGCCCAGGCGTTGGCATCGTTTTCTGTATGGTGCGGGCCGCCGCTTCGGTCTTCATCTATAAAGAGTTCGACGGTGTCGTCAATCCAGAAGGCGTCGAACGGGTCTCGGGCGTGATCGTATATCACGTCGTCGGTAATCTCGAACAACAAATACAGCTGCCGCTCGTCCCACAAAATTTTAAAACGCCCGGAATAATCTTCAGGCGTGGGGTACTCGGCTTGGGCCCCCAACCATAAGACGTCCATCGCCTGCCACGGAGCCGCGTCCCAAACAGGGTCGATAAGCCCATCGATTTGCACTTCGGTTGTGGCGCGAGGGGCTTGGTAGTCGTTGCTTTGTGGCTGGGTTTCAGCCGATAGCGATGTCTTAGGCGGTGCGCTCGAAAGGCTCTGGCAGCCGGCCAGAACCCCCAGTGCGCCGCAGCTTGCGAGTTTAACCATGGTCTTAAACATGTTGTTCTCCTAAATTGAAGTATTGGCAAATCGGACCCTGGCCGCCAAGCACGCAACTTGAGGGCGACCAAGGCCATGTCAGTTTATGCGCCGAACAAAAGAAAAAAGCCCGTTTCTGCAGAGTCGAGCCGTGACAGTGACGCCGCCGTGCGCCTTCCATGAGCTTCAAATGCAGGCGATGGGCAAGGATACCGGTGAACGGCACGAATTCAAACCAATCGCCGCCGGTTCGGAAGACCGAGGACAGAGGGCAGAGGGCGCT